>JBOHCK010000291.1:0-7882 GCA_050698755.1 Streptosporangiaceae bacterium
GGCGCCCCCGTACCGGCGATCGCGGCTGGCGTAGATCTCGCAGGCGTGCCACAAATGGCGCCGGTCGAAATCGGGCCACAGGGTGTCCAGAAAGACCAGCTCGGCGTAGGCGGATTGCCACAGGAGGAAGTTCGAAAGGCGCTGCTCGCCCGATGACCTGACGAACAGGTCAACTTCGGGAATCTCCGGCTCGTCCAGGTACCTGGCGAACATTTTCTCGGTGATCTTTTCAGGGCGGAGCTTCCCCGCCGCCACGTCGGCCGCGATGGCCGCGGCGGCGTCGACGATCTCGGCCCGGCCCCCGTAATTGACGCAGAATTGCAGAGTCAGCACGGAATTGCCCGCCGAGAGCTGTTCGGCGTACTCCAATTCGCTGATCACGCTGCGCCATAGCCGGGGGCGCCGGCCGGCCCAGCGGATACGCACGCCCATCTCGTTCAGCAGATCGCGGCGGCGGTGGATGACGTCGCGATTAAAGCCCATAAGGAAACGGACTTCGTCCGGCGAGCGTCGCCAGTTCTCGGTCGAGAACGCGTAGGCCGACAGGTACGGAATGCCGAGCTCGATCGCGCCCATGATCACGTCGAGCAGCGAGGACTCGCCCTGCTTGTGGCCCTCGGTCCTGGGCAGCCCGCGCTTCTTGGCCCAGCGCCCGTCGCCGTCCATGACCAGGGCCACGTGCCTGGGCACCTGGTCGGCCGGGATGGCGGGCGGCCTGACCCCGCTCGGATGCGGGTCGGGCGGGCGCACCGCGGCACTGTGCCGTCCTCGCTCCCCCATCAGACGCGTTCCACGTGACGTAGCGAACGGATCGAGTGCTCCAGATGCCATTGAAGGTACGCGGCCACCAGGCCGCTGCACTCTACCTGGTGCCTTCGCTCGCTGCCGTCGGCGTCAGCCCAGTCCCCGCGCAGCAGCGCGAGCATCAGGGCGACCGTCCCCGCCGCTGGCGACGCCGCTCCGTGCGGTCGGCAGGAGGCGCACACCATGCCCCCCGCCGGGATGGCGAAGGCGGGCAGCCGCGTCGCGCCTTTTCCCAGTGCGCCGCACCGGGCGCACTCCTCAAGGACGGGCGCGTACCCGGCCACCGCGAGCGAGCGCAGCAGGAAGGCATCCAGGATCAGGCGGGGGTCGTGTTCCTGCTCGACCAGCGCCCGCAGCCCGCCGATGAGCAGCAGCAACTGCCGCAGCGCGGGCTCCTTCTCGACCGGGGTGAACCGCTCGGCCGTCTCCAGCATGGCCACGCCCGCCGTGTAGCGCGGGTAATCCCCGGCCAGCGGGTCGCCGTAGGGCCTGATGACTTCGGCCTGCGTGATCACGTCCAGCGAGCGGCCAGGGTGCAGCATCAGGTCGACGTGCGTGAACGGCTCGAGCCGCGCGCCGAACCGCGACTTGGTCCGGCGGACGCCCTTGGCCACGGCGCGGACCCGGCCGGTGTGCCGGCCGAGCACGGTAATGATCCGGTCCGCCTCGCCCAGCTTCTGCGTCCGCAGGACGATCCCGTCATCCCGGTACTGCTGCACCTCCCCATTCTCCCGTAGTGGAGGACATTACTGCGCAGGGCACGGTGCTGACGGTGGCGCCTGCGCCCCCGGTGGCGTAAGGTGATGCCTGACAAATGTCAGGGTCTACCTGACAAACTACTCTCCCCGGGAGCCACCATGACCAGCGAAACGCAGGGCGCTACGACGGCGATCCAGGTGCGCTGCTCGTTCTGCGCCAAGCCCAGCTCGGAAGTCGGGAAGGTGATCGCCGGGCCCGGCGTGTACATCTGCAACGAGTGCGTCGAGCTGTGCAACGACATCCTCCGGGCCGAGCAGCAGGAGCCGTCCGATCCGGGAGCGCAGTTGCCCGCCTGGGAGGAAACGATGACCGACGAGCAGATCCTGGACCTGCTTCCCCGCGTCGCCGCGGTCGGCGCGCAAACCGAGGCGAGCCTCCAGCGGCTGGTCACCATCTTGCGCGGGCATAGGGTGACCTGGGCGCGCATCGGCGCCGCCCTCCAGATCACCCGCCAGTCGGCGTGGGAGCGGTTCTCCGGAGAGGAGTAGCCGGTGCCCCGCCAGGCCCTGGCGCCCGGAGGGCTGGGGCCAGGGCTGGCGGGATGGGGGGCGCGGGTTAGGCGCGGCGGGCGCGGTTGACGGCGGACAGGATGGCGCGCATGGAGGCGGTGGCGGTGTTGGTGTCGATGCCGACGCCCCAGTACACCGCGCCGCCGATCTCGCACTCCACGTAGGAGGCGGCCTGCGCGTCGGTGCCCTCGGTCAGCGCGTGCTCGGCGTAGTCAAGGACGCGCGCGCTGATGCCGATCGTCGCCAGCCCGTCGCAGAACGCGGAGATCGGGCCGTTGCCGACCCCCTCCACGGGCTGCGGGCGGCCGTCGACGGCGATCTCCGCGGTGAGGGCGTGCTTGGACTCCACAACCGAGGAGCTCTGGTGGTCGAGCAGCGCCAGCTCGCCCCCGGCCAGGTACTCGGCGGAGAAGATGTCCCACATCTGCGCCGGGGTCACCTCGCCGCCCTCGGTGTCGGTATGCGCCTGGATCACCCGGGAGAACTCGATCTGCAGCCGGCGCGGGAGGTCCAGCTGGTGTTCGGCCTTCATGACGAACGCCACGCCGCCCTTGCCCGACTGCGAGTTGACCCTGATCACCGCCTCGTAGGTGCGTCCCACGTCGTGCGGGTCGATCGCCAGGTACGGCACGGCCCAGGGGTACTCCGCGAACGGCACCTGCGCGCCGGCCGCCTCGGCTTCCAGCGCCTCGAAGCCCTTCTTGATCGCGTCCTGGTGCGAGCCGGAGAACGCGGTGTAGACCAGCTCGCCCGCGTAGGGATGGCGCGGGTGAACCGGCAGCTGGTTGCAGTACTCGACGGTGCGGCGGATCTCGTCGACGTCGGAGAAGTCGATCATCGGGTCGATGCCCTGGCTGAACAGGTTCAGGCCGAGCGTGACCAGGCATACGTTGCCGGTCCGCTCGCCGTTGCCGAACAGGCACCCCTCGATCCGGTCCGCGCCCGCGAGCACGGCCAGCTCGGCGTCCGCGACGGCGGTGCCCCGGTCGTTGTGCGTGTGCACCGAGAGGCAGACGTAGTCGCGGTCGGGCAGGTTCCGGCTCATCCACTCGATCTGATCGGCGTAGACGTTCGGCGTGGACCGCTCGACCGTGCACGGCAGGTTGAGGATGATCTCGCGGTCGGGACCGGGCTGCCAGACCTCCATCACGCCCGCGCAGACGTCGGCGGCGAAGTCCAGCTCGGTGTCCATGAAGATCTCGGGCGAGTACTCGTAACCGAAGTCGCAGTCGCCGAGGATTTCCTCGGCGTACTTCATGACGTGGCGGGTGCCCTCGACGGCGAGCGCCTTGCACTCCTCGCGGTCGATGCGGAACACCACCCGGCGGAAGATCGGGGCGGTCGCGTTGTACAGGTGCACGGTGGCCCGGCGCGCGCCGCGCATCGACTGAACCGACCGCTCGATCAGGTCTTCCCGGGCCTGGGTGAGGACGGAGATCCTGACGTCATCGGGGATGCGGTCGCCCTCGACCAGCTCGCGGACGAAGTCGAAGTCGGTCTGGCTCGCGGCCGGGAACCCGACCTCGATCTCCTTGTAGCCCATCCGGACCAGCAGGTCGAACATCTTGTGCTTGCGGGCCGGGCTCATCGGGTCGATGAGCGCCTGGTTGCCGTCCCGCAGATCGGTGGACAGCCAGCGCGGCGCCTGGGTAATCGACCTGGACGGCCAGGTGCGATCCGGCAGGTCGACCGGGCGGAACGGGGTGTAACGATGGCACGGCATGCCGCTCGGCTGCTGCCGTACGGGCGCGACGCGATTGAACGCGTGATCGGATGACACTTTTGCTTGCTCCCTCATGACTCGTGGCTCGTAGCGGACGGCCAGCGGACGCGCCAACACTCCGCGACGAGGGAGCCGGCCTATCGGCCCCCGTCGCGGCCGCTAAGGAGGAGCAGCTCGTACGACATCGGGAGTCACACTACCAGGCGGCCGGCGCCCGGTGCGGGCCGGCCGGTAACACGAGGTGGTAATACAGGACGAACTGGTTGAGGAAGAAGGCAGCCAGCTGGCCGCCGGCGAACGCGGCGGCCACGGCGCCCCCCAGGTGCCATCAGCTCGCCGGCTCGGTGGCCGACGAGCGCACCTGCCACCACTGTACGGCGGCGAAGCCGAACACCACGGCGACCGGAACGACCAGGACCGGCACGGCGATGGCCGCGGACGCCTGGTTGCCGACGACGGCGCCTCCGGCCAGTTCGGCGATCACGGCGCAGAAGATCACCACCCACGCGGTCATCCCGCCCCCGAACGGCTGCGTCAGCAGCGGCGCAGGCCGCGGCGGCTGATCGTCTCTGGGCAGCCGCCGCAGGCCGGGCGGTTGGCTGCGGCGCCGGGACCAGGGCACGTCGTGCGCTCCTCATCGAGTGTTGTGGGGGACCTCTGCGCAGGAGCGTACCCCGCGGAATATTCAGTGGCGCGCGGCCGGAGGGCGAGGTTGGCTTACAGGATGCACATCGAGCAGCTCGACCTGAGCGACGTCGCGGGCATCCGCGCGTGCCACGCGGTGTTCCAGGCCGCCCAGCGGGTCGATGAGCCAGAAGAACCCCTGATGGGGGAGCGCATCTTCGGCTTCTGGTTCACCATCGGGTTCGACGGCGATCCCCGGGAGGTGTGGCTGATCCCCGGCCGCGAGCAGGGCACGGTCGCCGGCTGGTACCGGCTGGAGCTTCCCGACCTGGAGAACCTGGACCGGGCCAACCTGCAAATCACCGTCCACCCGGACGAACGCAGGCACGGGCTCGGCCGGGCCCTGGTGCGGCACGCCGCGGGCCGCGCCGCGGCGCACGGGCGGACCGTGCTGGACGGCGGCGCGCGGAACGGCACGGCGGGCGAGGTCTTCGCCCGGCAGGTCGGGGCGAAGCCCGGGCTGGTCGACATCGAGCGCCTGCTGGAGCCCGGCAAGCTCGAAGCCGGCCGGCTGGCCAGGCTCCGCGAGGAGGCCGGGCGGCACGCGGCCGGATACGAGCTGGTGACCTGGACCGGGCCCGTGCCGGAGGGGCTCATCGAGCGGATGGTCGCCCTGTACGCCGCGCTCGGCGACGCGCCCCGCGAACCCGACGTGGAGCGGGGGAACTGGGACGCCCAGCGGGTCCGCGAGCGGATCAACGACCTGCGCGAGCACCTCGGCACGCGTGAGTATGCGGTCGCGGCCCGGCACGTAGCCACCGGCGAGATGGCCGCGCTGACCCAGGTTTCCGTGGACCCCCCGGATCCCGGCTGGGGGTTCCAGCTGATCACGGCCGTGACCGCGGCGCACCGCGGGCACCGGCTCGGCCTGCTGGTCAAGGTCGCGATGCTGGAGTGGCTCGCGACGGCGGAGCCGCAACTGGAGCGGATCACGACCTGGAACGCCGAAGACAACAAGCACATGATCGCGGTCAACGAGGCGCTCGGCTGCACCGTCTTCGGCGCGCCGGCTACCTCGTGGCGGCTCGACGTGGCCGACCTGGCGGGCTGAGGCGATGCGCATCGAGCAGTTCGGCGCGGACGGTGACCCCCGGCTGGTGGGGGCGTGCCACGACATCATGGTCGCGGCCACGGCGGCCGACCACCCCGGGCTCCCCCCGATGTCCCGCGTCGTGTTCGACGGCTGGCTGACCACGGGCTGGACCGGCGAGCCGCGGGAGACCTGGCTCGGGTGCGGGCCGGACGGCTCGGTGGCCGGCTGGTACCTGCTGGAGGTGCCGGACCGGGACAACCGGCACCTCGGGATCGTCGAGGCGTTCGTCGACCCGGCCCGGCGCCGGCTGGGGTTCGGCCGGGCGCTGCTGCGGCACGCCGCGGAACGGGCGCTCGCCGACGGCCGCCGCCTGCTGGTCAAGCTGGCCATGCTGGACTGGCTGGCCGAGGCGGAGCCGGGGCGACGGTGGATCATCACCGGCAACGCCGAGACCAACGAGCACATGATCGCGATCAACGAGGCGCTGGGCTACCAGCCGTTCGGCCGTCCGGTCTTGTCCTTCGAGGTCCCGGCCGCAGACGTGACGGGCGCTCAGTCGTAGAAGCCGAGGCGGCGGAGCTGCTTGGGGTTGCGCTGCCAGTCCTTGGCGATCTTCACGCGCAGGTCGAGGTAGACCTTCGTGCCGAGCAGGGCCTCGATCTGGTGGCGGGCGCGGCTCCCGACGTCCTTCAGGCGGGCTCCCCCGGTGCCGATGACGATGGCCTTCTGGCTCGGCCGCTCCACGTACAGCTCGGCGTACACGTCGGTCAGGTCCTCGCGGCCCGGCCGCGGGCCCATCTCCTCGACCAGCACCGCGATCGAGTGCGGCAGCTCATCCCTGACGCCCTCCAGCGCCGCCTCCCTGATCAGCTCGGCGACCATGATCTGCTCGGGTGAGTCGGTGAGCTCGCCGTCGGGGTACAGCGGCGGGCCCTCGGGCAGGTGCGCGGCCAGCACGCCGATCAGGACGTCGAGCTGGAACCCGGTCACCGCGGATACCGGCACCACGTCGGCCCAGTCGCCCAGTTCGCTCACCGCCGCCAACTGCTCCACGACCTGGGGCGGCGGCACCTGATCGCACTTGGTCACGACCGCCACGACCGGCGTCTTCCCGACGCGGTCCAGCTCGCGGGCGAGGAAGCGGTCACCCGGTCCGACCGCGTCGCCCGCCGGGATGCAGAACCCGATCACGTCGACCTCGGTGAGCGTGGAGCGGACCAGGCTGTCCAGGCGCTCGCCGAGCAGCGTCCGCGGCTTGTGCAGGCCGGGCGTGTCGAGCAGGACGAGCTGCGCATCCGGACGGTGCACGATCCCGCGGATCACCCGCCTGGTCGTCTGCGGCCGGTCGCTGGTGATCGCGACCTTGGCGCCGACCAGCGCGTTGATCAGAGTCGACTTGCCGACGTTCGGGCGGCCGACCAGGCAGGCGAAACCCGAGCGGAAGCCCTCCTCGGGCGGATGGTCGGCCGGCGGATTGGTCACTCCTCGATTCTCGCGCATGGAGCGAACAGTGCCACCATCGCTCGTTCGGCCTAAAGGGTGGCGCGGAGGGTGCCGTCGGGGGCGGCGTGGTACACGACGGCGTCCGGGCCGAGATCGCGCACCACGGCCAGGTCACCGGGATCCAGCTCGCCGTCGCTGACCAGGGCCGCGGCCTCCAGCTTGCTCGCGCCGCTCGACACCGCCATGGCCACCGCCAGGCGCAGCGCGGACAGCCGCAGCGACGGCAGGGCCACCGCGGCCGCGGTGTAGGTCCGGCCGGTCTCGTCGCGGACGGCCGCACCCTCGGGCGCCGACACCCTCGCCCGGGTGGACCGGGCCAGGGTGATGATCTTGAGATCCTCCGGGTTCGTCACGTCGCTCACGCAGGCATTCTAGGGCCGGCCGTCAGGGCGCGGGGTCGGATTCCGGCTCTACCAGCACCGTTTCGATCTTGTTGCGCCGGCCGACCAGGTTCTCCGCCGTCAGCCGGAGACCGCTGACGGTGGCCGTCGAGCCCACGATCGGGACCCGGCCGAGCTGGTGCGCCAGCAGCCCGGCGACCGTCTCGACGTCCTCGGCGCCGACCCGGACGCCGAACAGCTCCTCGAGCTCGGCCACGGGCAGCCGCGCGGTCACCCGGGCGGCGCCGCCGTCCAGCCACTGCACGGGCGGCAGCTCGTTGTCGTACTCGTCGGTGATCTCGCCGACGATCTCCTCCAGGATGTCCTCGATGGTCACGAGCCCGGCGGTCCCGCCGTACTCGTCGATCACGATGGCCACGTGGCTGCGCTGCGCCTGCATCTGGCGCAGCAGCTCGTCGACCGGCTTGCTGTCGGGTACGTAGCTCGCCTGGCGCATCACCGTGGCGACCTTTTCGGTGCCCTCGGC
>JBOHCK010000292.1:0-7857 GCA_050698755.1 Streptosporangiaceae bacterium
GCCCGGCGGGCGCGGCCCGGTCCCCCGTCCGCGAACCCCCGCGCGTGAGCCCCGGGGCCGGCGGCTCGCGGCGGCGCTGACCGCCGCGGGTAAGGGCCACCGCGACACGGCACTCGCCGAGGTGCAGTCGCTACTGGCGCTCAACCCGCTCGACGCCGACGCGCACTTCGTCTACGGGCTGGTCGTCCTAGAGGCCGGCGAGCCTGCGCGCGCGGTCGCCGCCTTCCGCCGCGCCCTGTATACCGACCCCACGTTCGCCCTCGCGGCGTTCACGCTCGGCTGCGCGCACGACGCGCTCGGAGACCAGGCCGCCGCCCGGCGCGCCTACGAGCAGGCCCTGCGTACGCTGGACCCGGCCGACACCCGGCACGAGCTCTTGCTTCAGCAAGTCGACGTCGGGGACATCGCCGCGGCCTGCCAGACCCGGCTCAACTGGCACAAGGGACCGTAAAGGGGAGCCGGTCAGGGCTGCCGGTCCTGCGCGCGGGAGGAGTGGGCCGGCCCCGGCACCGGGGAAGCAAGCCGCGGTGAGGAACTGTCGAGGGTCTCGAACTGGCTCAGGACCTGGCCGTAGGCCTGGGAGATCAGCTTGACCACGTTGCCGTGCGCGCCGAGCGGCGCGGCGCACTTGGCCCCCACGGCCGCCGCGGCCCCCTCGATGGCGGCCGGGTCGGCTTCGGGCCCGATCACGCAGGGGGCAAGGGCGATCCGGCTGACGCCCATCTGCTCCAGCCGTACGGCGGCCTCCTCGACGGTCGGGCTGACGTCAAGCGAGGCGGCGAGAACCGGCAGGGCCAGCCGGGCCGCGACCAGGACGGCGGTGACGCTGGCGGTGCTGACCGCCTCCTCACCGCCCACGGTGACCAGGATGATGCCGTCGGCTGAGGTGGTGATGCTGAACATGCGCACCCGGTCGGCGCGCGCCAGCCCGGCGTCCGCGAGCCGGTGGTGCAGCGCCTCGGCCAGGAGCGCGTTCGTGTTGAACACCTCGGCGATGCGCGCGTTGCTCCCGGTGACCGCGATCGCCTCCCGCAGGGCCCGGAAGGCGGCCGGATGCGGGGTCACCAGCTGCGGCACCACGACGGCGGACGGGGCCCCGGCCGGCCGCCTGGCCGCGGCGTCGGCGAGGACCGCCCGGATCCCGGCTGGATCACTGCGGCCGCCGTGGTCGATCCGCGCGGTCTGCACGTCAAGGGCCGGGTTGTCGACGCGGAGTACGGCTGCGATGTCCGCCGTGGGGCCGGTCAGGCCGTCGTCGCTGACGCTCGGCACGGCGAGCACGAGAGCCGGCGCTCCCTCGGACAAGTTGGCGGGCACCGGCCGGCGGTGGCGGCCGCCGGGCTGGACGAGCCTGGCCTGCGGCCGACGTACCGGGAAGTCGCCGCCAGGCTCCGGCACAGGCCCCAGCTGCGCCATAGACCCCTGCTGGGCCGACAGGTCCGCCCCCGGCCGGCGCGCGGGCAGGGCGGCCGAGGAGTCGCGAACATCGGTCACACAAGCGAAGCGTAGTCGCGAGTGATCAACAATATGTGAAAACCGACGAAATTCGGACATCCGGCCAGTAGTGGCATGCGCGGTCATTTCCGTCCCAGGCGCGGCAACGGTCCCCGACCGCCGGGCCCTCGTCGCGCTTGTTACTAGCGAGTAGCATTGAAGCTAGGCCCGGTACCTGGCAGAAACGGCGGAGCAGCGGATGAGCCACTACAAGTCCAACCTGCGCGACATCGAGTTCAACCTGTTCGAGGTGCTGCGCCGCCAGGACCTGCTGGGCCAGGCCCCGTTCCCCGACCTGGACGAGGAAACCGCCCGGGGCATCCTGGCCGAGGTGGAGCGGATGGCCGTCGGCCCGCTGGCCGAGTCCTTCGCCGACGCGGACCGGCACCCGCCCGTCTTCGACCAACAGACCAGCTCGGTCAGCATTCCCGAGTCGCTGCGCAAGTCGTACCGCGCCTTCATGGACGGGCAGTGGTACCGCGTCTGTTTGCCCGCCGAGCTGGGCGGGACCGCGGCCCCGCCGACGCTCGGCTGGGCCGTGGCCGAACTGGTCCTCGGCGCCAACCCCGCGGTCTGGATGTACGCCAGCGGGCACACGATGGCCCGCGTCCTGTGGGAGGTGGGCACCCCGGAGCAGCAGCGGTTCGCCCAGGCGGCCATCGACCGCGAGTGGGGCGCCACCATGGTGCTCACCGAGCCCGACGCGGGCTCCGACGTCGGCGCGGGCCGGACCCGGGCCATCGAGCAGCCGGACGGCACCTGGCACATCGAGGGCGTCAAGCGGTTCATCACCAGCGCCGAGCACGACCTGGCGGAGAACATCTTCCACCTGGTCCTGGCCCGGCCCGTGGGCGCCGGCCCCGGCACCAAGGGCCTGTCGATGTTCCTGGTCCCGAAGTACCTGGTCCGCGAGGACGGGACGCTCGGCGAGCGGAACGGCGTGTACGTCACCACGGTCGAGCACAAGATGGGCCTGAAGGCGTCGACCACCTGCGAGCTGACGTTCGGTGCGGGCCGCCCGGCGGTCGGCGTGCTGGTCGGCGGCGTGCACGACGGCATCAGGCAGATGTTCAGGGTCATCGAGAACGCCCGGATGCTGGTCGGGACCAAGGCGATCGCCACCTTGTCCACCGGGTACCTGAACGCGCTCGAGTTCGCCAGGAGCCGGGTCCAGGGAGCCGACCTGACCGAGCTGACCGACAAGGCCGCGCCGCGGGTCACGATCGTGCACCACCCCGACGTCCGCCGCATGCTGATGCTGCAGAAGGCGTACGCCGAGGGCATGCGCGCGCTCGTGCTGTACACGGCCTCGATCCAGGACGCGATCGGTGTCGCGGCCGCGCAGGGTCGCACCGACGAGACCGCGACCGGGCTGAACGACCTGCTCCTGCCCATCCTCAAGGGCGTCGGGTCTGAGCGTTCTTACGAGATGCTCACCCTGTCCCTGCAGACCCTCGGCGGTTCCGGGTTCCTCCAGGACTACCCGATCGAGCAGTACATCAGGGACGCGAAGATCGACAGCCTGTACGAGGGCACCACCGGGATCCAGAGCATGGACCTGTTCTTCCGCAAGATCATCAGGGACCGCGGGCAGGCGCTCGGCATGCTCCTGGGCGCCGTCCGGGAGTTCGCCGCCGCGGACGGAGGCAACGGCAGGCTCAAGGCCGAACGGGCGGCCCTCGCCGAAGCGGCCGCGCAGGTCGAGGCCATCGTGGCGGCCATGACCGGCTACCTGATGGCGTCGGCGGACGCCCCCGCCGAGGTCTACAAGGTGGGCCTGAACACCACCCGCCTGCTGATGGCGCTCGGCGACCTGATCATCGGCTGGCTGCTGCTGACCCACGCGGAGGTCGCCCAGCGCAGGCTGGACGACATAGCCTCTGCCGGCCCCGGGGGAGTCGTCCCCCTCGGGCCCGGAGCCAGTAGAGCCCCGGACGCCGCGGATCACGACTTCTACGCGGGCAAGCTGGCCGCGGCCAGGTTCTTCGCCGCCACCGTGCTGCCCAGGCTGGCCGCCGAGCGGAAGATCGCCGAGGAGACCACCCTCGACCTGATGGACCTGCCCGAGGCCGGCTTCTAGTGTTAGCGGCCCCTCAGAGCTCGTACTGGACCGCGAAGCGCTGCGCGACGATCGGTGAGGTGAACTGGGCCACGATCGCCCGGTGCTCCGGGTGGTCGCGGTAGGCCAGGTACCCGTCGACGTCGTCGAAGTCGGCCGCCACCGCGAAGTCGAAGTTGCCCTGGTTGATGCCGAGGTCAGGTCCGAGGTGAAACGCACGCAGCGAGGGCACGAGCGAGGGCAGCCTGCCCAGTTCGTCCGCGGCGCGCTGCTTCTGCTCCGGCGTGGCCTCCTGCGTCCACCGGAACAGCACCGTGTGCCTGATCATGATCAGGCCCAGGCCAGCATCCGGACCGGGTCCTCGAGCATCGCGCCCACGTCGCGCAGGACGGCCGAGCCGAGTTCCCCGTCGACGATGCGATGGTCGAAGGACAGGGACAAGGTGCAGGCCTTACGTACCGCGAGCTCTTGCCCCACCACCCATGGCACGTCCCTGACCTGGCCGAACGCCAGGATAGCGGCCTCGCCGGGGGTGAGGATGGGAGTGCCGGCGTCGACCCCGAACACCCCGACGTTGGTGATCGTGATGGTGCCGCCCGCCAGGTCGGCGGGCGTGGCCTGGCCCGCCCGCGCCGTCTCGGTCAGGTCCTGCAGGGCCCGGGCCAGCTCGGGGAGCGGGAGGTCGCCCGCGTGCTTGACGTTCGGCACGAGCAGGCCGCGCTCCGCCGCGACGGCGATGCCGAGGTTCACGTAGTGCTTGACCACGATCTCCTGCGCGCCGTCGTCCCAGGACGAGTTGATCAGCGGGTGCCTGCGCACCGCGACAAGCAGCGCCCGCGCCACGAACAACAGCGGCGATACCCGCAGGCCTGCGTATTCGGGCAGGTCCCTGACGCGCCGCACGGCGGCCATCGTCTCGGTCACGTCGACGGCCAGGAACTCGGTGACGTGCGGCGCGGTGAACGCGCTCGACACCATGGCCGCCGCCATGTACTTGCGCACCCCGCGCACGGGGATGCGGTCTTCGCCGCCCACGCTGGGGGCCCGGTACCCGTTATCGGGAGATATTTCTGCCGAACGAGCGGTGGTTTCACCGGCCGCGCGGTTTACATCATCCCGCGTGATGGAGCCGCCGGGCCCGGTGCCCGCCAGGTCCGCGAGGCTGATCCCGAGGTCCTTGGCCAGCCTGCGGACGGGCGGCTTGGCCAGCGCCCGGACGGCCGGCACGGCCGGCTGCCGCGGCGGCTGCAGTGGCTCCTCCGGCACCTGCTGGCCGGTAGGGACCTCGGCGGTCTCCGGCCTGCCCGCCGCGACCTTGCGCGCCCGGCGGGTGGTGGATGAGGCCTTGACGCCGTACCCGACCAGGACGGCCGTGCGCTCGGGCGGGCCCGTCTGCGCCGGGGTCGGCTCCGGAGCGGGCGGAGCAGGCTGCGCGGGCGGGGAACCAAACGCTCGTTCGGTAGAGGTGTCTACCACGATGATCGGGACGCCCACGTCGACGGTCTGGCCCTCCTCGGCCAGCAGCTGGGCCACGACCCCATCCCAGGGCGAAGGCAGCTCGACGACGGCCTTGGCGGTCTCGATCTCCACGATGATCTGGTTGACCTCGACCCGGTCTCCCGGCTTGACGTGCCACGCGACGATATCGGCCTCGGTCAGGCCCTCGCCCACGTCAGGGAGCTTGAACTCCTTGAGCTCGGTCATGATCGCCTTTCAATTCCTCAGTAACCGAACGTGCGGTCAACGGCGTCCAGGATCCGGTCCAGGTCGGGGAGGTAGCAGTCCTCCAGCCGGGACGGCGGGTAGGGCGTGGCGAAGCCGCCGACGCGCAGCACCGGCGCCTCCAGCTGGTAGAAGCACCGCTCGGTGACCCGGGCGGCGATCTCGGCCCCCAGGCCCCCGTAGACCGCGGCCTCGTGCGCGACCACGCAGCGGCCGGTCCGGCGCACGGAGGCGCAGATGGTGTCCTCGTCGAGCGGGGACAGCGAGCGCATGTCGACCACTTCGATGCTGCGGCCGTCCTCGCGGGCCGCGATGGCCGACTCCAGGCAGGTCCGGACCAGCGGCCCGTAGCTGACCAGCGTCACCTCGGTGCCCTCGAGCGCGATCTTGGCCCGGTCGAACGGCAGCGCTTGGGCCAGGTCTGACGCGATGTCGACCTCACCCTTGTCCCAGTAGCGCCGCTTCGGCTCGAAGAAGATCACCGGGTCGTCGGAGCTGATCGACTGCTGGATCATGGTGAACGCGTCGGAGGGGTCCGCGCACGCGACCACGCGGAGACCGGCGGTGTGCGCGAATACCGCTTCGGGTGACTCGCTGTGATGCTCGACCGCGCCGATGCCGCCGCCGCACGGGATGCGGATGGTCACCGGCAGGCTGACGTTCCCGCGGGACCTGTACCGCATCTTGGCCAGCTGGCTGATGATCTGGTCGACCGCCGGGTAGACGAAGCCGTCGAACTGGATCTCGCAGACCGGGCGGTACCCGCGCAGCGCCAGGCCGATCGCGGTGCCGACGATGCCCGACTCGGCCAGCGGCGTGTCGATCACCCGGTCCTCGCCGAAGTCCTTCTGCAGTCCGTCGGTGACGCGGAAGACGCCGCCGAGCCTGCCGACGTCCTCGCCCATGATGAGGACCTTGGAGTCGTTCTCCATGGCCCGCCGCAGCCCCGCGTTGAGCGCTTTCGACAGCGTGAGGGTGGTCATCGCCGCTCACCCCCGTCGCTGGCGCCCTCGAAAGTTTCCAGGTACGCGGCGTACTGCTCGCGTTCGGCCCGCAGGATCGCGGTGGGCTCGGCGTACACGTGGTCGAAGATGGCCAGCGGCGGCGGGTCGGGCATCGTCCGGCACGCCTCGCGCAGCTCGGCGCCGACCTTCTTGGCCTCCGCGTCCAGGTCGGCGAAGAACTCGGGCCCGGCCTGACCGGTGCGGACCAGGTAGGCCCTGACCCGCTCGATGGGGTCCTTCAGCTTCCACACCTCAAGCTCGCTGGCCAGCCGGTACCTGGTCGGATCGTCGGTGGTGGTGTGCGCGCCCATCCGGTAGGTGACCGCCTCGATGAGGGTCGGGCCCTGGCCTTCGCGTGCGGCCTGCAGGGCCTTCTTCGTCACCGCGTAGCAGGCCAGCACGTCGTTGCCGTCGACGCGCAGGCCGGGGAAGCCGAACCCCCTGGCCCGCTGGTAGAGCGGGATGCGGCTCTGCTTCTCCAGCGGCTCTGAGATCGCCCACTGGTTGTTCTGGCAGAAGTACACGACCGGCGCGTTGAACACCGATCCCCACACGAACGCCTCGTTGACGTCCCCCTGGCTGGTCGCGCCGTCGCCGAAGTAGACGATGACCGCCTCGCCCGCCCCGTCGCCGCCGACGGCACCGTCGCGCTGGATCCCCATTGCGTACCCGGTGGCGTGCAGGGTCTGGGCCCCGATCACGATCGTGTACAGGTGGAACTTGTAATCCTTCGGGTCCCAGCCGCCGTGGCTGACGCCGCGGTAGAGCTCGAGCAGCTTTACCGGGTCGATGCCGCGGCACCAGGCCACGCCGTGCTCGCGGTACGTCGGGAACGCCATGTCGTCCGGGCCCAGCGCGCGGCCCGAGCCGATCTGCGCGGCCTCCTGCCCGAGGAGGGAGGCCCAGATGCCCAGCTCGCCCTGGCGCTGCAGCGAGATAGCCTCGGTGTCGATCCGGCGGACCAGGACCAGATCCCGGTACATCGCCCGGATGTCGTCCGCGGTGAGGTCGAGCGGGTAGTCGGGATGGTCGATCCGCTCGCCCTCGGGCGTGAGCAGCTGGATCAGGCCATCGGGCGATTCGGTTGGTGCGGTGGTGGTCGCACCGCCGGGTTCGACGGTCACGTGCCACTCCTTTCCGAGCCGGAGCCTGGGATCACCAGGTCCGGCCAGACTGGTTAAGATTCCCGGACACATCTGTCCGACGGGGCATCGGTCGCATACGCTGCGGCGGGACGCTCCTCAGCAGACGATATATGCCCTGATTGGCCAGGAGGATACGTGGCCCGGATCATCGTGGAAGTAATGCTCAAGCCGGAGATCCACGATCCGCAGGGGGAGGCCATCGCCGGCGCCTGCCGCCGCCTGGGCTTCGGGCAGGTGACCGGGGTCAGGCAGGGCAAGAGGTTCGAGGTGGAGATCGACGGCCCGCCGGACGAGGGCGCTGTGACAGCTCTCACACAGCTGGCCGGGGACCTGCTATCGAACCCGGTTATCGAAGAATTCACCGTCTACGCGGGCTGAAGAGGCCCCTGATGTTCGGCTGGGCAGGTTTCAGCCCTGTCTACGGGGAATCACT
>JBOHCK010000293.1:0-7849 GCA_050698755.1 Streptosporangiaceae bacterium
TCAAGGCCTGGCAGGCCGCGATCCAGCAGTCCGGCCGGCCGATGGTGCTGAACATCACCCAGGGCAGCTACACCATCAAGCTCGCCCCGGTGCTGAAGAAGTACGCCAACCAGTGGGAGTTCGCGCCTGACATCGAGATCAACGGGCCCGACGAAGGCTCTGCAAACAGCTGCAACTCCCCGCCCTACACCGGCTGCCTGAGCGTTTTCCCGCTGACCAGCTACTCCCACTGGAGCGACAGGTTCGGCGACGTCGCCCAGTGGCAGCCGTACGGCGGCCCCGGCGGCTTCAACGACTACGACTCGATCGAGGTCGGCGACGGCAGCGCGGACTCGGGGATGTCGCTCGCCGCTTCTGAGTCCCAGCTCAGCCTGTGGGCGCTCGGCTCGGCCCCGCTCATCCTGGGCGGCGACCTGACCACGGCGGTGACGAACGCGTACGGCACCAGCGCCGGCATCACCCCGCGGGACCTCAAGCTCCTGACGAACCGGCAGGTCATCGGCGTCGACCAGGACGCGATCGACGCGTCGCGCATCGCGGACGTCGGCACGCCGGGCCGCCAGCCGGGCGATCAGGTGTTCGCCAAGGTGGAGCAGGGCGCAGACGCGATAGTGGGGCTGTTCAACACCTCCACCGCGCTGAGCTCGGCGCCGGTCACGATCTCGACGACGGCCGCCGCGATCGGGCTGCCGCCCGACCCGAATGGCTACCTGGTGCAGGACCTGTGGGGACCGCAATCTGTGGTGGCAGGCGGTGCCAGCGTCTTCCAGATATCGTCCGTCGGGGTGATCCAGGCGGCCGTCCCGGCCGAGGGCGTGGCCCTGTACCGGGTCATCCCGCTCAACTGACCGCGCCCTGCGGGCTCACCGGTCAGCCCCCGTCCCGAGCCCCCGGCTGATCTCCGCACCCCGCGCCGCCGCATCGTTGATTCTGGGCAGAACGAGCGGTGCTAACACTCCAGCGGAAAGTGCCAGTTTGCGCAGGTCACAGCCTGGCCCCTCGTTCTTCACATGCACTTTGTCATCGATCGACGGCAGCACGCAGGTCACCGCTTGTCCGGGCACACGCCGTGCGGCTAGGCAGGGCTGGTGATCTGCTGGTAGAGGCGATCGGCGGCGGCATGCCACTGGTCGGCCATGGTGGCGCTGCCAGTGTGGCCGGAGTCTTCGATGATGATGAGCTCGGCGCCGGGCCAGGCGCGGGCGAGCTCCCACGGTGTGCAGGCGCCGCCGCCGAGGTCGTTGCGACCATGGATCAAGATGCCCGGGATGCCGGCCAGCTTGCCGGCCTCGCGGATCAGCACGCCGTCCGCCAGGAAGCCGTCGTGCGCGAAGTAGTGCGAGCAGATGCGCACGAACGCCAGTTTCGCGTCGTCGGGCCGGTCGCCGTACGCGCCCGGGCTCCCGTTGCTTTCCTGCGAGATGACTGCGTCCTCCCAGGCCAGCCACTCGGCCGCGGCCCGCGACCGGACATCGATGCCGGGGTCCTCCATCATCCGCGAGTACGCCAGGAGCAGGCCCGAGATGTGCGGCGTGCCGTCGGTCGGCAGCCGGTAGGAACCGGCCAGGCCCGCGAAGTCGCGGAACCGGGCCCAGGCCTCGGGGAAGAACCGGCCGGCGCCCCGGTACAGCCAGTCGATCTCCAGCCGCCTAGTCGACGTCACGCTGAGCATGAGCATCCCGCTGACCCGCTCCGGATGCCGCTGCGCGTACGCCAGCGACAGCGTCACCCCCCACGACCCGCCGCGCAGCAGCCACTTGCTCACGCCGAGGTGCTCGCGCAGCCGCTCCATGTCCCTGAGCAGGTGCTCGGTCGTGTTCAGGCTCATGTCGGCCGCGGGGTCGCTGCCATGTGGCAGGCTGCGGCCGCAGTTACGCTGGTCGAAGATGATGATCCGGAACTTTTCCGGATTCAGCGACCTCCGGTCTCCCGTCGTGCAGCCTGACCCCGGGCCGCCGTGCACGATCAGCGCCGGCACGCCCTCGGGGTTCCCGCAGGTCTCCCAGTACACGAGGTTCCCGTCACCCGTATCAAGCAGGCCGGTCTGATAGGGCTCGATATCCGGATACCTAGGCATGCAGGGAATGGTATTGGCCCGGCGCCGGCGGGAGCCGGGCGATGGCCGCCCTAGGCCGGCTCAGGATCGTGCGCGCGCAAATCTGGTGGACAGGCTGCTGTGCCCGGGCGAGACTCTCAGCCATGAGCGGAGCCGATGAAAAGCAGACGCTGCACCGGTACCTGCGAAACGCGCGCGGGGTCCTGCTATGGAAACTCGAGGGACTTTCCGACTACGACATCCGCAGGCCGATGACGCCGACAGGCACCAACCTGCTCGGGCTCGTCAAGCACTGCGCCGGCATGGAAAGCGGGTACTTCGGCCAGGTCGTTGGCCGGCCGTTCCCGGCGAGGACGACCTGGACTGGCACGATGACGACGACGCTGAGCTGAGCGGTGGCATGTATGCCACCGAGGCCGAGTCACGCGAGCAGGTGACGGACTTCTACCGGCGGGTCTGGGCGCACTCCGACGCCACGATCCAGGAGCTGCCACTGGATGCGCTCGGTACCGTGCCATGGTGGCCGCAGGAGCGCAGGCACCCGACGCTGCACACCCTGCTCGTGCACGTGATCCAGGAAACCGCCAGGCACGCCGGGCACGCGGACATCATCAGGGAAAACATCGACGGTGCGGCCGGCCTGCGCGAGGGCGTCAGCAACATGCCGCCGAAAGCCGATGCCGCCGCCTGGAAACAGCACTACGACAAGCTGGAAGGCATCGCCCGGGCGCGGGCCGGTACTACACCGCAGCCTTGATGAGCGGCGCGTCCCGCGTGAACGGCCGGAACCCGACGCCGTAGTACAGCCCGCGCGCCTCCGCATGCCCCACCGCCCCCGCACAGGCGACCGTCATGTGAGTCGTCCCGGCCGTCCGCGCGAGATGCATCCCGTGCAGGAGCATCGCGGTGCCGAGCCCCAGGCGCCGGTAGCCTGGATGTGTCCCGACAGGCTCGAATTCGGCGGTCTTGTTGGCCTCATCCAGCCACATGATCGTCGATGCGGCCATAGTCCCGTCCGGCGACTGCACCAGGACGTGGAGGTCACTGCGATACGTGGCCGTGCGCCGGACACCCTCGTAGCCCTCGGCTGACGCGGCCAGGTCTCTCCGTCACAGGCGTGCCCTTTACCCCAGATCCAGGCCAGCTCCCCGAACGTCGCGTCGGTATTCACCAGGTCAGGGCGAACCGCGGTGACGCGCTGTGCCAGGCCCTGCATGAGCTGTACATCGACGGCGGTCACAAGATCGAAGTCACCCATGACGTGCGACTGTGCCATGATCCCGCAAGCCGTCGAACTGTTTTCTCCCCGAGGCAAGCGCGTGCCCGTTGCGGGCCAGGCGACGCGGGCGGCGAAACCCGGAGGGCGCGGAGGCCGGGACGGGCGTCCACGGGGCCGGACAGGTCGGCGATCAGGGCGGCCAGTTCGCAGATGGTGCGGGCGGAAAGCGCGGCCCCCGCGCGCTCGTCCAGCTCCGCCAGGGTGGGAGCCGGCGTCGGCCGGCGCCGATCCGAAGACCTGGACCGAGCCCGACGACGGGAACTCCTGGCCGGCCAGGATTCGCAGCAGCGTGGTCTTGCCAACTAATAGTTTGGGGCATTCATATCGCCTAACATAGGTAATATCAGGACGCAGCGGACACGAAGGGACAGGTCAGTGCTGGACGAGCCAGAGCGCGATGATGCCGAATACGCCAGGATCTCGCGGGACAAGCGCGGTGCGGCCGAGGGCGTGGAGACCCAGCAGGCCGAGAACGCCGACGCCGCCGACGAACTCGGCCTGATCATCACCCGCAGCTACATCGACAATGACCTGTCGGCCTACAGCGGGGTCGAGCGGCCGGACTATGAGCGGCTGCTGGCCGACATCGCGGCGGACAAGATCGGCACGCTGATCATCTGGCACGCCAACCGGCTGCACCGCTCCACCGAGGAAGTCAACGCGTTCATCAAGCTGGCCCGCGCGCACAAGGTCCGGCTGTACTCCACGACCAAGGGCGCGTTCTACAACCTGGACAAGGCCTCGGGCCGCAAGGAACTGCGCGATGACACCAGCGAGGCGGAGTACGAGTCCGAGCACCGCGGCGAGCGGGTCGCGATCGCCCGCAAGCGGCAGGCCCGCCAGGGCGTGTACGGAGGCGGGGTCCGCCCGTACGGGTGGGGCGTGGATACCGGCCGGGTCCGGTCGGTCTGCGTGAACCCGAAGGCCTCGCCGGCTGAGCGGGCGTATGAGGACCGGCCGGTGATGGACATGACCCGTCACAACCAGGCCGAGGCGGACGAGATCCGTAAGTGGGCCGATGACCTGCTATCCGGGGTGTCAATGAACCACGTGCTGCGCGACCTGGCCGCGCGCAAGGTGCCCACGGTGGCGGTGACCGATGACCGGGCGGTGCGCCGGAACGGCAAGTCGGCCGAGCACGGCGGGTGGAACTCCCGCACCGTCCGGCAGATCCTGACCCACCCGCGCACGTCCGGTCACACCGAATACCGGGGAGAGATCGTCACTCGCAACGCCTATGAGCCGGTCCTGCCCGAGGACATCCGCCAAGCGCTGATCACGCTGTTCGCCGATCCGGCGCGCAAGACCTCGCCGGGCAACACGCCGAAGTGGCTGGGGTCGCTGATCTGGCGGTGCGGCATGTGCGATGACGGCACCACGATGACCGTGCGCCGCAACACCTCGGGCACGCCGGTCTACCGGTGCCGCAAGGGCGGGCACTGCTCATGGCCGGCCGAGCGTGTGGACAAGTATGCGGAGAACGTGATCGTGGCCCGGCTGTCGCGGGAGGATGTGGCCGGGCTGATCCCGCACGAGGCCGAGATGGACGTGGCCGCGCTGCGGGATGAGCTGGTGGTCTGCGATGCCCGCAAGCGCAGCGCGGCGCAGATGTACGCGCGCCAGACGATCGATGAGGCGCAGCTGGAGACGATCACTGCCGAGCTGGATCACCGGATGGCCGAGATCCGCGCCGGCCTGAACGCGGCCACCTCGCACAGCCCGCTGTCGCCGTTCGCGATGACCGATGACGCCCGCCGGACCTGGGATGAGCTGCCGATCGGCCGTAAGCGGGAAATCGCGCGCATCCTGCTGACTGTCACCCTGCCGCCGCTAGGACGCGGGCACACCTTTAACCGGGACCTGATCCAGATATCGGGCACCACCCCGCCCGCGCAGGCCGCCTGACCCGAGGCTGGCACGCAGGACGATGCGAGAGTTGCATCAGCGCTTTGTGTCGGGGGCAGGACCTGCGGTGGAACCGGAACGTACCTTAAGCCGGAATCCGGAAGGTCACGGCGGGTGCTGAACCCGGGACGCTGTCGTAGCGTATGTCCGGGTTCGGTCACAGCGAGTGTGATCTTGGCCCGGGCACGGATCCCCGCCCGCGGCCACCGCTCACCATGTAGTAGCTGGCGGAGGCATCGTCGGTCTGTAATTGCTGCGTGGGACTAGAGTCGGCGGACGTGATCCCCGCTCATCCGCCCCGTCGTCTCTCGCGCTGGCTGGGTGGTGGCGCTTGCCGCAGTGCTGGCCGTGGCGCTGGCCGTGGCGATCACAGCCGCCGTCCACTACCGGGGGAGGCAGTGTCGCCGCGCCGTCAGTTGTATGCGGCCTCAGCCTCCCGCTCGGCCGGTGCCGTCCCGCTGGTGCTATCGAACAGGACGGTCGTGTTGCCCCGGGCCGGGACGCTCGACGCGCAGGTGACCGTCTTGTCGGTCAGGCTTTCCGCGGGACGGGAGCAGATCGTGCTGTTCGCGCCCATCACCGGCGGTGCGCCGCATACCAGCTATGCGCTGACCGGGATTTGACTGTGTCGGCGGCTCTGGCTACCAGGCCTGGGCGGTCGGCGTCACCGGCGCGGACGGGGCTGGGAACCTCAGCGGTCACGCCTGGACGGTCTCCCTTGGTGATGACTACTGGCTCTACCTCGGTCCGTCATCGTCAGGAACTGCTGGCCCAGGCGTTCTCGGCAGCTTCAGTGGCGCCGGCCGGTGGTCGGCAATTCCCGCCGGGGCGGCGCCGTGTTCATGATGACGGATTCCAGCGCGGGGACGGCCAGGACGCCCGGGCGTTTCCGGACGTAGGTTTCTGGATGGTGTCCGTGCTGGTGGCTAGGGTGTCCGGGAACGTGTACGTTCCCGGACGGACGGAGACTGCCGATGGGCGCCACCATCGCCTACTGCACGGTGTCATCGCGCGACCAGAACCCGCAGCTGCAGCTCGATGCCCTGGATGCCCACGGGTATGACCGGCTGTTCGCCGAGACCGAATCCGGCAAGCGCGGCGTACGGCGGCCTGAGTTCGCCAAGGCTGGCCGTCCTGCAGCCTGGCGGCACGCTGGTGTTCTGGAAGTCTGACCGGTGGGGCCGCTCGGCCGCGCACGTGCTGAGCACCATCGGCGAGCTGCGCGACCGCGGCGTCACGGTCAAGTCGCTGACCGAGAACTTCGACCTGGATACCAAGGAAGGCCGGTTCATGTTCGCGGTCCTGGCCGCCGCTGCCGAGTACGAGCTGGAGCTGCGCGCCGAACGCCAGGCCGAAGGGATCGCCGCCGCCCGGCGCCGCCAGGCCGAAGGCCGGATGCTGCCCGGTAAGAAGCACATCGGCCGCCCGAGAGTGACCGGCCCGGCCGAGCTCGCCGCGCTCCGCCAGCTGGTCGCCGACGGCGCTTCCGTCACCCAGGCCGCCCGCACCCTGAAGATTTCCCGCTCCGCCGCATACGCCGCGCTCGCCAGCACGCGCTGATCCGTAACCCGCTGCGGGCACCCGTATCGCCAACGGCGGGTTACTGCACGTCACGGGCATTTGGTGCCGTATTACTGCCCAGGTCAGCTGCGTGGAGCCGGTCTTAGGGATGCCAGCATGATGAGTTCGGGTAGTTCAAGGGCCAGGAGGCTGAATGGCAGAGCCAGGCCGGCGGCGGCGAGGATCTGGGGCAGGCTGGCATGGCCGGGAGGGGTGACGGCCGCGGCGCCGGCCAAGGTGGCGGCGCTGATGATCAGCAGCCCGGCGTTACGTGCCAGGAGCACGCGGTGTGAAACCCCGAATTCGGAACGGCCCCAGCAGCCGCAGTTCGCTATGACTGGCCTGTCATCGCCGCCGACAACGAGATAGAACACCGTGAGTACCGCTATTGCCAGCGCAAGGCCTGCCACCCGGGTAGCCGGCACGAAGATCAAGGCGGCGCCGGCGATCTCAGCGAGCGGCGCCGCCCATGCGAGCAGGGACTGCACCGGCTTGTCAAGGTGCCGGACGAGCCGGTAAGACCGGACCGCCTTCAGGTAGTCCCGCGGGCGGATGACCTTGTAAAGGGCGGACAGCAGCAACGTTTCGGCGACCAGGGACGCTGCCGCGGCGATCACGAATGCCATGGTCAGCCGCCCGCCGACGCGCTCGCGTGCGGGGCCGGGGCCGCCGGCGGGATCATCACCATCCGCTGGGCGACCGCGATGTCCAGCGCCCGTGCCATCGGCTCGCCGCCTGGCGGGAGCACGTGGAAGGTGATCGCGTACGTGCGCGGCCCCGCGATCCACACCAGCGCCAGGTGCCCGGCCATGGCGCTGCCCTGGGTGTTCTGCGGCACCATGACGAACCGCATCCGCCGGCCGCCGATGGTGATCCAGCCCAGTGCCTGCACCGTCCGGGGCCGGCCCAGTGCGTACCACACCGGGCCGTTGGCGATCAGGTCATAGTTGCTCGTGGCGAGGGGCGCCGATTCCAGCACGAAGTGCTGGTTATCGGCGACGGTGACGTTGCTGCCGGACATGGCTCCTCCGCCGCTGGCGATCATCCAG
>JBOHCK010000294.1:0-7846 GCA_050698755.1 Streptosporangiaceae bacterium
CGCCTGCGATCCGCTCGGCGGAGACGATCTGCAGCCGGAGTGCCTGCTCGGTCATGGCCGCCCGCACGGCCGCTGGGACCTCGAACCCCAGCTTGGCCGCGAATCTGGCCGCGCGCAGGATCCGGAGCGGATCGTCGCTGAACGAGTCCTGCGGCCGTCCCGGGGTCCGCAGCACCCGCTCCCTGAGCGCGTCCAGGCCGCCGAACGGATCGACGAGCTCGTAGCCGGGCAGCCTGGCCGCCATCGCGTTGATCGTGAAATCTCGCCTGCTCAGGTCCTCCTCGAGGGAACGCCCATACCGAACGGCGGGCTTGCGCGAGGCGGTCCGGTACTGCTCGCTGCGGTAGGTGGTGATCTCGAAGGTGACGCCGCGCTTGCGCAGGCCGACGGTGCCGAAGGCGATCCCGACCGTCCACACGTGATCGGCCCACCCGCGGAGCAGCTCCATGACCTGCTCGGGCGTGGCATCGGTGGTCAGGTCGAGATCGGTGGGCCGCTGGCCGAGGAACACGTCCCTGACCGGCCCGCCGACCAGGGCGAGCTCGTAGCCGTGGCGCGCGAACAGCTGGCCGATCTCGCCGGCCGCGGGCACTTTCTCGCGCAGCAATGCGGCCACCGCCTCCCGCTGTTCGTCGCTCATGGACACGGCCATCGAGAGTAGCGACCGCACGCGTCCGGCGCGAATACCATTCGAGTTGTGCACGGCTTGCTACCGGCGAACTTCATTCGGCGCACCCTGTCCCGGGCCGCGGCCGTAGCCGTCGCGGCGGCCGCGGTTGTCGCCGCCTTGCTAGCCCTGGGCACCACCCCGGCGCAGGCCCGCCCCGTGCACCCGTCGCTGGCCAGCGGCGTTTCGGTAACCATCGACTCGATGAGCCCGCGGTACGCCACGCCGGGCTCCACGGTCAGCATCACGGGAATGGTCAGCAACGGCTCGGGCCAGCCCAAGACCGGGCTGCAGGTACAGCTGTACACGTCACCGACGCCGTTCACCGCCCGCGACCAGATGGACGAGTACCTCAGCCAGGGCGACGCCGGCGGCCTGGTGGCCGCGGGAACCCCCTTCACCCTCACGGTCAGCCTGGCTCCCGGGACCACGGTCCAGTGGCACGCCTCGTTCAGGGTCGCCTCCGCGGGCATCAGCACGTTCGGGGTCTACCCCGTCACGGCGCAGGTCAGCGATTCGGTGGGCAACATGCTGGCGTCCGATCAGACGCTGCTGCCCTTCTGGTCAGGGCGGCAGGCGGCAGGCCTGCAGCGCCCGCTGGCGATCGCCTGGGTCTGGCCGCTCATCGACCAGCCGCACCACGCGGTGTGCGCCGCGCCCGCGGCCAACGACGTGCTGACCAACAACGGCCTGGCGGTCAGCCTGGCCCCGACGGGACGCCTGTCCGCGCTGCTCGCGGCCGGTCAGGCGAACGCTGACGCCAAGCTGACCTGGGTCATCGACCCGGCCCTGCTCGGCGACGTGCAGACGATGACCCACCCGTACCAGGTGGATCTGAGCCCCCAGTGCGTGGGCGACAGCACCCAGCCGGCCAGCAGGGCGGCCACGGCCTGGCTCTCCGCCCTCAGGACGGTCACCTCATACCAGGCGACCGTGCTCACGCCGTACGCCGACGTGGACGTCTCTGCGCTTGTCCACAGCGGGCTGAACGCCGACCTGACCAGCGCCTATACCACCGGATACGCGGTGGCGGACCAGGTGTTGCGCCGGTCGTTCACCCCGTCGATCGCCGTTCCGGCCGGGGGGACGGCCGATGTCAGCGTGCTCACCACCCTCGCCACCGCCGAGCACATCACCACGGTGGTGCTGGACAGCAGCGAGATGCCGTCCTTGGACACGGCCGGGTATGTGCCAGACGACGCGGTTACCAAGATCAGGACGCCGGCCGGCACGAGTTTGAACATCTTGCTCGCCGACCCGATCCTGACCAGCGTCCTGTCGGCGGGCGACACCAGCTCGGGGCTCGTGGCCCCGGGCACGCAGTTCGCGGTCAGCCAGCGATTCCTGGCCGAAACCGCGATGATCGCGGCCGAGGCCCCGAGCTCGTCCCGCTCTATCGTGGTGGCACCGCCGTCAGACTGGAGCCCATCGGCCACGCTGGCCGACGGGCTGCTCAGCGAGACCGAGCATGCGCCCTGGCTGGCCCCGACCGCGCTGGGAAGCCTGGCCCAGACGCCTGACACGTACGCCTCGGTCGCCCGCCAGCCCCCGCCTTCCAACCGGGCCAGCCCCGGCGAACTGAGCCGCAGCTACCTGAGCACGGTCAGCGCGGTCGATGCGAGGCTCGGCGTGTACAAGTCGATGCTGGATCACCCGGCCCTGTCCTACCTGCAATCCCTGGACGAGGAACGGGCCGCCGCCGAATCGTCGGCCTGGCGCGGCGGCGCGGGACAGGGTGGGGCCCTGGCGGACAGTCTGTCCGCGTACCTGGGCGGTGAGGACGGCAAGGTCCAGATCGTCGTCTCGCCGCAGGTGTCGATGGGCGGCGCGTCCGGGCAGATCCCCGTGTCGATCAGGAACGGGGGGAACAAGGCCATCGAGGTCCAGCTGTACGCCAGTGCGGACAACTCGCCCGACCGTCCCTCCCAGCTGACCTTCGGCCACGCCCGCAACGTGGTCACGGTCCCGCCCGGGCAGGCCGTGACGGCGCGGCTCCAGGTCAGCTCGGCACCGATCGGGTCCACACTCATCCACCTCAGCCTCACCAGCGCGAACGGGACGCCGCTGACGTTTGCCGACGGTTCGTTCACGGTGGTGTCGACCAGGTACGGCCGCGCCATCCTGTTTCTCATCGGCGCCGCGATCGGCGTCCTCGTTCTCACCTCCGGGTTCCGCGCCGTCCGGCGGGGGCTGAACACAGGCGGCCGGGTCACCCCCGAGGAAGCCGACCCAGCGGGTACCGTCGTGACAGGTACCAGTGGCGCGCGACACCCGACGGAGGCTCCGGATGACCTGGCCGAGGCACGACGCCGGGCCGACGACGCCTGAGCCGGGGCCGGGGGAGCCTGGTCCGGACGAGCTGGAGCGGTCCCGGCCCGGCCGGCACACCGCGGACGCCGATCCGCTGCCGCCGCTGGACGGCCCGATGCCGGGCGGCGGCCCGAGCCCGGCCGAGACGACACTGCCACTGGCGCTCGAGTGGCCCGCCCCACCCGCCCGGCCGCCGCGGGTCCCCCGGTTTACCCCGGCTGGGCCGCCCGGTACGGCCGAGGCACCGCCCGGCTGGCGCCGCGTGCCGCGGCCCGCCGAATACCCGCCACCGCCGGACGACCACAGGCCGCGGTACCCGCCGCCCGGATACCGCCCGCCGCCGGGTGCGGGGCCCGCGGGTGGGGGGCATCGCAGCGCGGCGCCCCCCGGTGCGCCGCCTCGCGCGCCGCGGGGGCCCGACGGTCAGCCGGGTGGCCCGCGGCCTGCGAGGCCGGCCGGGGCGCGCGCCGCCCCGCGGCCCAGCCTGATCCGCTCCGGGGCCGGCATGGCGGTCGGCACCCTGGTCTCCCGGGGCACCGGGTTCCTGCGCACGCTCGTGCTGGTCTACGCGCTCGGCATCAGCACGCTTAACAACGCGTACAACAACGCCAACACGCTGCCGAACACCGTGTACTACCTCATGCTCGGCGGCGTCTTCACCAGCGTGGTGGTGCCGCTGCTGGTCAGGGCGGCCAAGCGCGACCCGGACCACGGGGAGGCGTACGCGCAGCGGATGTTCACCCTGGGGGCGGTGTCCCTGCTCGTGGTCACGGTGGTGGCGACGCTGGCGGCGGGGCCGCTGGTCGACCTGTACGCGCCGACCATCCACGGTCCCCCCGGCAGCCCGAACGCCGCCGAGCACCACCTCATGGTGGTCTGGGCCTACTTCTTCATCCCGCAGATCTTCTTCTACGGCATGAGCTCGCTGATCGGGGCCATCCTGAACACCCGCGGGCGGTTCGCCGCGCCGATGTGGACCCCGGTCATCAACAACGTGATCGTGATCGTGGTCGGCGGCCTCTACGCGGTGACGGTGGGCCTGAACAAGGATCCGCAGAATATCTCCGCGGCCGGGGTTCAGCTGCTCGGGATCGGCACCACGCTCGGCGTCGTCGCGCAGACCGTCGCGCTGTTCCCTTCGCTGCGGGGAGCCGGCTTCCGCTGGCGGCCCACGCTGGGGTTCAGGCCGGGCGAAGTGACCGAGATGCGCCGGATGGCGGCCTGGATGCTGGTCTACGTGGTCTCCCAGTGGGCCGGGAACCTGATCGTCCAGATCGTCGCGAACACCTCGCCCGGGCTGAACGGCTACTCGGCGTACTCCATCGCGTGGCAGCTGTTCCAGCTGCCGTACGCGATCGTCGGCATCTCGGTGATTACGGCGCTGCTCCCGCGGATGAGCGAGCACGCGAGCGCCCGCCGGTATTCCCTGGTCAGGGACGACTTCTCGATCGGCGTCCGGCTGGCCTCGGTCATCGTGGTCCCCGCCGCCCTCTATCTGGGCGTGCTCGGCGGCCCGCTCGCCGAGTTCCTGTTCCCCTACGGCAGCGCCGCCAACCCCGCCCACGCCAGGTACATCGGCGAGGTCTTCGGCCTGTTCTCCCTCGGCCTGGTCCCCTACATGCTGACCCAGCTGCAGCTGCGGGTCTTCTACTCGTTCCAGGACAGCCGGACCGCCGCCTTCGTCGGCCTGCTCACCATGGGCGTCAGCATCGCGGGCGACTACGTCGCGCTGTCGCTGCTGCCCCGCCCGGACGTGGTGGCGGGTCTCGCCGTCGCGTACGGGATCGCGAACCTGACGGGTGCGATAGCTGGCTGGGCCCTGTTGCTCCGCCGGGTGGGCAGCCTGGACGGGTGGGCGATCGCCCGGAGTCTGTCCCGGATGCACCTGGCGGCCGTGCCGGGCCTGGCCTTCGCGCTGATCGTCATGGTCGGCGCGGGTCACGTCGTGCATGACCCGAGCTCGATCTACGGTCTATTGGTCACCGTCGTCGGCGGCGGGGGGGCCGTATTGCTGTACGCGCTCAGCGCCAGGGCGCTGCGGGTGGCCGAGTTCGGGTTCGTCGCCCGGACAATTGCGGCAAAGTTCGGCGCCCCGAGCAGGCGGCACTAGCATGGGGTTCTACCTATGAGCACCTACACGTCGGAACCAGGAACCCGGCTCGCGGGGCGGTACCTCCTCGTTGACCAGGCGATCGGGGGGACCGACTGGACATACTGGAAAGCGATCGATGAAACCCTCGCTCGCTCTGTCACCGTGCTCACGTTCGCCGCGGGGTGCGACCGGGTGGCCGAGGCGGTCGCGGCGGCCAGGGCGGCCAGCAGGCTGAACGACCCGCGTTTCTCCCAGGTCTTCGATGTGGAAGACGCCGACGGGTCCGCGTACGTGGTGCTCGAGTGGGTGGCCAGCGAGTCGCTGCTCGACATGCTCGCCGACGGCCCACTCGATCCGCCGCGCGCCGTCTCGCTGATCGCCGAGGCCGCGCGGGCGCTCGCGGCCGCGCACGCCCATGGGCTCGCGCACCTGCGGCTCGATCCGGAGTGCGTGCACTGGACGACCCGGGGCGGGATCAAGATCACCGGGCTGGGCCTCGCCGCCGCGCTGACCGGCGGCCAGACCTCCGCGGCCGACGGGGAGGACCCCGAACTGGCCGACACGCGCGGGCTCGCGAGATTGCTCTACGCCGCCCTGACCGGTTACTGGCCAGAGTCCCAGGGATACACCCGGGCCTTCGGACCCGGCGAGGCGGCCGAGCCCGAGTCAGACCACGCATCGGTCGTGCTCCCGCCCGCGCCGCTGGCCGACGGGATGCCGTGCACGCCGCGCCAGGTGTCGGCGGCCGTGCCGACGAATATCGACGCCCTGACCTGCCAGGCGCTGTTCCAGCGGCCGAGCCGCCACGGCCCGGCGCTGAGCACCCCCGCGAAGTTCGCCGATGCCCTGGCCAGCGTCGCCCCGCCCGCGCCCCTCCCGGTTCCCGCCCCGGCCACGGCACCTGTCCGCCCGTCGGCTTCCGGGCGGGCACCGAGCTATCAGCCGACCGGCCCGACCAGTGCGTACCCGGCCGTCGATCCGGCCAGGACCACCCTCGACGAGGATGCGTACCGGCCACCTCGGTCCCTTAGGCGCCCCCCTCCGACCAGGGTCATCCTAGCCGTCGTGATCGGGGTCGTCCTGGTGGCGGCGGGCGTGGTCGGCTGGTCCCTCAGCCACCGAACCGGCCACTCGGGCTCGCCGCAGGCTGGCCAGAGTTCGTCGTCCTCGTCGTCCGGGCCGAACACCGCGGCCTCGAACGTGCTCAGGCCGGCCGGCGCGAACAGCTTTGACCCCCTCGGCAGCAGCAAGGACGAGAACGGCAACGAGGCTCAGTACGCGATCGACAACAACCCCAGCACCTTCTGGCACACCGATTTCTACGACAACTACCCGACCTTCGGGAACCTGAAGACGGGCACCGGGCTCATCCTCGACATGGGCGGGCCGGTCCGGCTGAGCCAGGTGGTGGTCCAGTTCGGCACGATCTGCTGCGCTCACGTCGAGATCGAGATCGGCAACGATAACAGCCTGGCCGCCGCCACGCTGAAGACGTTCACCCAGGTGCAGAGCTCCGATAACGCGGTCGGCGGCACCACGTTCGACGTGACGAGCCACGCGACCGGCCGGTACGTGCTGATCTGGATCACCTACCTGCCGCGGATGGCCGGATCCTCGAATCGCTACGAGGCGCTGATCTACAACATCGTGGTCCACGGCTCGCCCGTGAGCCAGTCTGGTTGATGGCGTATGCCGGGCGCCGACGAGCCGCCTTCTGACACCGAGCTCCTGCGGCGGCACGTGGCAGGAGATAGCGACGCGTTCGGCGAGCTGTTCCGCAGGCACCGCGACCGGTTGTGGGCGGTCGCGCTGCGGACGGTAGGTGACCCCGAGGAGGCCGGGGATGCCCTCCAGGACGCGATGATCTCCGCGTTCCGCCGCGCCGGGAATTTCCGCGGCGACTCCGCGGTCACCACCTGGCTGCACCGGATCGTGGTAAACGCCTGCCTCGATCGCCTGCGCCGCAAGGCCGCCCGGCCTGCCGTATCAACGGGCGACGAGCAGGCCTTCGAGGCCCTGGTGGCTCAAGACTCCGATCCCGCCCGGACGACCGATACCCGGCTTGACATCAACGCCGCGCTGCAGACCCTGCCCCCGCAGCAGCGGGCCGCCCTCCTGGTCGTGGACATGCTGGGTTTCTCCGTGGCCGACGCGGCGATCATCCTCGACACGTCCCAGGGCACGGTGAAAAGCCGGTGTGCCCGGGCCCGGGCCCGCCTGCTCCCCCACGTGGCGCATCTGCGAGGGAACCGATCAGCGAGTGAGAGCGTCTCACCTGCGCAGGGAGGAGACGCATGAGGCGGCAGACGGGCCACCTGGACACCGATGTCCTGGCCGAGTTCCGCGCGGGGCTCATCACCGGGCGCCGTCGGCGTGCCATCGCCGCGCACCTGACCGGCTGCGCGCGCTGCACCGCCGCCGACAATCAGCTGGCCGGGCTCTCCGCCCTGCTCGCCGCCGTCCCGGCCCCGGTCATGCCGGACAGCGTGGCGCAGCGGCTCGATGCGGCGCTCGCCGCCGAAGTAGCGCGCCAGGGTGAAGCCGGACGAGCGGGGACTCAGCATCCGCGAGATCGCAGGCGGGCCCCGGGGCCGACGCGGCGGCCCACCCTCCAGCTCGTGATGACGCGCGTGCTCGTCCCGGCCGCCGCCCTGATGGTACTCGCCGCAGGCGGGTACGGTCTCAGCCTCATCGGCGGCAACTCGTCCTCCTCTTCCTCGGCCACGGCCGGATCGGCCGGGGAGCCGGCCGCAGCGTCCGCGGTACCCTCTGCGGCA
>JBOHCK010000295.1:0-7793 GCA_050698755.1 Streptosporangiaceae bacterium
GTCTCGGCGCGGCCGAGGTCGACGTCGACGTCAGCGGCCTGGTCGTTACCGCCGGGTTCATCGACCTGCACAGTCACGTCAATACCGTGGCCGGCCTGTGGCTGCAGGCGATGGACGGCGTCACCACGGCGCTGGAACTCGAGGCGGGCGTCACGCCGGTGGCCATCGCGTACCGGATGGCCGCGGCCGAGGGCCGGCCGGTCAACTACGGGTTCTCCGCATCCTGGGCGATGGCCCGGATGGAGGCCGTCGCCGGGATCACGCCGGAGGCGAACTTGTCCGCGTTCCTGGCCAACATCGCCAGCCCGGGCTGGCAGCGCCCGGCCGCGCCCGGGCAGATCGCGGCTCTGCTGGACCGGCTTTCGGCCGACCTGGCCGACGGGGCGCTGGGCATCGGCCTGCTCCTCGGGTACGCCCCGGCCAGCAGCCCGGACGAGTACCTGCAGGTCTGCGGGCTGGCCGTGGAGGCGGGGATGCCCACCTTCACGCACGCGCGGGACCTGATCGAGATGGTCCCGCAGGCCCCGATCGACGGCGCGGAAGAGATCGTGCGGGCGGCCGGCCAGACCGGCGCTCACATGCACTACTGCCACGTCAACAGCACCTCCCAGCGGCACATCGACCGAGTGCTCGCGCTGGTGGGCCGGGCGCAGGCCGCCGGGTCCCGCATCAGTACCGAGGCCTACCCGTACGGGTCAGGGATGACCGGGATCGGCGCCGCGTTCCTCGCGCCCGAGCGGCTAGGCGAGCGCGGGCTCTCCCCCTCCTCGCTTATCTACGCGCCCACCGGCGAGCGGGTCGCCAGCGTGGACCGGCTGCGCGAGCTGCGGCAGGGCGATCCCGGCGGGCTGGCCATCATCGAGCTGCTGCGCGAGGACGACCCAGGTGACCGCGAGCTGCTGATGCGCTCGCTGACCTTCCCCGGCTCGATCGTGGCCAGCGACGCGATGCCGCTGACCTGGCCTCGTGACGCCGCGAGCTCCGGGCCGGCGGCCCCGCCGACCTGGCCGCTCCCCCGGACCGCGATCACCCATCCGCGGACGGCCGGGACGTTCTCGCGGGCGCTGCGGCTGCTCACCCGGGACGGGGGGCCGTTCACGCTGGCCGAGGCGCTAAGCAAGTGCAGCCTTTGGCCGGCGCGGGTCCTGCAGGATCGGGTGCCCTCCCTGCGCCGTAAGGGCCGGTTGCAGGCCGGCTGCGATGCGGACATCGTCGTCTTCGACCCCGGCACGGTCACCGACCGGGCCAGTTACGACGACAGCACCCGCCCGTCGGCGGGCATCCGGCACGTCCTGGTCAACGGCACCTTCGTAGTCCGAGACGGGGACGTCGTGGCCGATGCGCGGCCGGGCCTCCCGGTCCGGGCCGACCCCCGCTGAGCCGGCCATGGAGATGCCGGCCATGGGGGCAGCGGCCATAGGGGTAGCGGCCATAGGGGCGGCGGAGGCGGCACGTGGCCTGCACGGCTTCCCAGCCGTACTGACCAGCTTCATCGGACGGGACGAGGCGGTGGGCCACGTCGCCGATCTGCTCGCCGAGGAACGGCTGGTGACGCTGACCGGGCCGGGCGGGGCGGGAAAGACCCGGCTGGCCGACGAGGTGGCGAAGCGGGTGGCGGACCGGTTCGCTGACGGGGTGTGGCTGGTTGAGCTGGCCGCGGTGCAGGACCCAGATCAGCTCGTAGCGGCGGTGGCGACGGCGCTCGGGGTGCGGCCGCAGCCTGGGGGGTCGGCGGCCTGGGCGCTGGCGGAGGTGCTGGCCAGGCAGCAGCTCCTGCTGGTCCTGGACAACTGCGAACACGTGATCGCCGCGGCTGCGGAGCTGTGCGCCGGGCTACTCCCGGCCTGCGACGACGTTCGCATCCTGGCGACCAGCCGGGAGCCGCTGCTGGTGGCCGGGGAGGCCAGGTACCGGCTGGCGCCGCTGGCGGTGCCCGAGCCAGATGACGCGGATGCGGCCGGGTCGGAGGCGGTCGCGCTGTTCGCGGACCGGGCCCGGCGGGCCGATGCACGTTTCGTGCTCGACGGAGGAACCCTGCCCGTGGTGGCGCGTCTGGTGAGGACGCTGGACGGGATGCCGCTGGCGATCGAGCTGGCGGCGGCGCGGGTGGAGGCGCTGGGCGTGACCGGGCTGCTGGACCTGCTCGATGACCGGTTCGCGCTGCTGGCCGGCGGGGACCGGTCCGCGCCGGACCGGCACCGGTCGCTCGCGGCCGCCGTGGCCTGGAGTTACCGGCTGCTCAATGACGAGGAGCGGCGCGTGTTCCGCGCGGTGTCGGTGTTCCCGGGGCCGTTCACCCTGGCCGGGGCGGAGGCCGTGGCCGGGGCCGACGCCGGGACGGCGGTGCTGCGGCTGGTGGACTGCTCGCTGCTGGTCCCGCCGCAGCCTGGCCCGGACGGCCGGTCGCGTTACGTGGTGCTCGAGACGCTGCGCGCCTACGGGGCACGGCTGCTGGCCGAGGCGGGCGAGCGGGACGCGGCGGCCGCCGCGCTGGCCGGGTACGCACAGGGCGTCGCCGGACAGGCCGCGGCCGGGCTGGATACCACCAGCGCCGAAGTGGCAGCCGCCCGCCGCCTTGACGCCGAGGACGCAACCATGCGCCAGGTGCTGAGCTGGGCCGTGGAGCGTGACCCGGCTGCCGGTGTCCGACTGGCGGTGGCGCTGGCGCCGTGGTGGATGCTGCGCGGACGGCTGGGCGAGGCGTACCCGCTACTGCTCCGCGCCGCCGGACCGGCTGAGCCGGGCAGCGAGGGATGGTGCCTCGCGCAGTGCTGGCTCGGCCACGCGGCGATCTACTCGGCGGACATGACCGGCGCGCTGGCCCACTTCACCGCGGTCTGCGACGCCCTGGGGGACCGCGGGCCGTCGCGGATCCTGGCCGACGCCCTGAACGGCCGGTCGGCGGTATGGCGGGAACGGGGCCGGATCGCCGAGGCCAACGACGATGGCCGCCGCGCCCTGGGCCTGGGCCGGGAGCTGGGGTACCCGGCGGGCCAGGCCCAGGCGCTGCGGATGCTTGGCTTGGCCGCCTACTACGCCGACGACCTGCCCGGCGCGGTAGAGCTGGCCCGGCAGGCCGTGCGGATCGCGGGTGATGTTCCCGGCTGGATCAACCGGGCGTGCAGCAGCCTGCTGACCCTGGTGCTGCCCGAGGTCGGCGAGCTGGCCGAGGCCGAGCGGGTCTGCGCGGCGGGGCTCGCCCGGTCTCGGGACGCGGGTGATCGGCGGAACCAGATGAGGCTGCTGGGGCATGCCGCGGACCTCGCCATCCGGGCGGGCCGCCCCGCGGACGCCGCGGCGCACCTGCGGGAAGCGCTCCAGGTCGCCGTGCGCTGCGGCGGCTGGCTGGACGTGCTGGACCAGCTGGACTACTGCGGGTTCCTGTGCGCCGCGACCGGGCGCCACGCGGAGGCCATCACGGTCTGGGCCGCGTACGCCGCGCTCCTGCGGGACAAGGGGCACACGGATCCGCCCGCGATAGCGGAGCGCCGACGCGGACCGCTGCACGAGGCCCGGCAGGCGCTCGGCCGGGCCCGCGCGGACGCGGCGCGGGACCGCGGCACCGCCATGGGCCTGGCTACCGCGGCCGAGTACGCGTTGATGCTCGCCGCTCCCGGGCCGTCGCCGACCGGAGTGCCGGACCCGGGAGCGCTCAGCGCGCGCGAACGGGAGCTGGTCGCCCTGGTCGCCCAGGGCCACACCAATGCGCAGATCGCGGAGCAGCTCTACATCAGTGTCCGGACGGTCGGGTCTCACCTGGACCGCATCCGGGACAAGACCGGGTGCCGACGCCGCGCCGACCTGACCCGCCTGGCCCTCGCCGCAGGCCTCGTTTAGCTCCGCCGACAACCTCCAGTACACGGGCCGGCGGGTGCAATCAACCCGCCAGTGCGTGTCAAGTTCACCACGTGCGCCACAAGGCCAACGGCGGCCCCACCAGCGTCAAAGACTGTATCCTCCTGTGCTTCTTCCACCACCAGGTTGTCATTCACCGGTGGGGCTGGACGCTCGCTCTCAACGCGGACGGGACGACCACCGCCTGGAACCCGGACCGGAGCAAGGTCCTGCACAGCCACAGCCCGCCCGCGCGAGCCGGGTAGCGTCCCGGCCGTGCCATCCCCGTAGCAGGGGTCAATCGACCCCTGCTACGGGGATGGTCGATGAGCGATCATGTGGCCATGAACAAGCGTCTTAGACGTGCCCTCATCTGCTGCTGGCTAGCGGGGCTGGCGGTCGCGGGGCTGGGAGGGTGCGGCGCTGGCACCGCGTCCGCCGGCGGGACGCCCAGCGCCGGAGGCGGATCGCATACGGTCAGCCGAGCCGCACTGGTGGCGATACTTCGTGGCGACCTTACCCGGTACCTGGCCGACCGCGGGCGGGCGGAGCACATGTCAGCGGTCGGGCTGACGGCGACCTTCCGCGGCAGCGAGCCTGCCATCAGCCTGGCCGCCGGGACCACCCGTTACGGCGGGGGCGGGCCTGTGTCACCGGACGCGCTGTGGCAGATCGGCAGCAACACCAAGGCGTTCACCGCGGTGATGCTGCTGCAGCTCGAGGCCGAGGGCAAGCTGTCGATCACCGACACGCTCGGGCAGTGGCTGCCTCAGTACCCGGCCTGGCGCGACATCACGATCAAGCAGTTGCTCAACATGACCAGCGGCATCCCGGACCCGGGGAACGACGACGACCTGCCCGGCTACCAGGCGTTCCTGAGCGCGATCGCGTCAGGTGCCGACCTGTCCGCGGCCAAGGTGGTCTCGTACGCCGGTGCGGCCGTCACCGGCGATACGTGGCTCTACTCCAACACGAACTACGTCCTCGCACAGCTGATCATCGAGAAGGTCACCCAGGACACCTACGGCGATCAGCTCGCCCGGCGGATCGCCATCCCGCTAGGGCTGCGGAGCCTGTGCTTCGCACCGTCCACCTGCCCGGCAGTGGACGCGACCCGGATGCCCAGCGGGTACTTCTTCGACACTGCGGTGGCCGGCCACGAACCGCCGAACCCGCTCGCGTCGCTGATCGGCCGGGCAGTCCCGCCGCTCAACCTGACCGAGTACCAGGGCGCCGCGGCGATCGTCAGCTCACTGCAGGGCATGACCGCCTGGGACCGCGCGCTGTACCAGGGTCAGCTGCTGCCCCCGACCCAGCAGCGCCAGCTGGAGAGCCTGGTCTCGATCACGACCGGCCAACCCATCGCGGGGACGACACAAGCGACCCCGTTGGGCTACGGGCTTGGCGTCATCGAGCAGACCGTCGCTCCCTTCGGGACGGTGTGGGCGTACGAAGGCGACACCATCGGTTACCGGGTGCTCCACCTCTACTTCCCCAGGTCCGGGCTCATCGTCGCGCTCGCCGCGAACAGCAGCCCCGCCCCGGGTCGCGATGACCTGTTCACCCTCGCGGGGTCGGTCTATCAGGCGCTGCAGAAGGCCCGGCTCGGCTGAGACAGGAAGGCGGGGCCCCGCTGGCGCGGGGCCCCGCCTTCCTTTGTATTCTCCGTCAGGCCGGGTGGCCGACGCCCAGGTCCAGGTCCTCCTGGTGCGCGTCCGCGGCCGCTTCGAGGGCGTGGGCTTGGGTAGCCTCCGGGCCGAGGCGGCTGTTCACGGCGAAGTAGAACACTACGAGGCTGAAGATCGCGATGATCAACAGGTCCCACCCGAATCTCATGTGGAGGCCAAGCTTGGCGCCGAGGAACGTGGCGTAGCCGCCGCCCGAGCCGGTGTTGCCCGGGCCCGAGCTGACCCCGCCGACGTAGCTGTCGCCGAGGATCGAGAAGATGGTCAGGCCGACGACCCACGGGATCGCCCACGCCCCGGCCCGGAAGTTCAGCGCCTCCTGGTTCGGGTCGAGCCGACGGGCGATCAGGTACAGGACCAGGAAGAAGACCACGGCGGCGTCGATCTTGAGGTTGTTGGCGGTGCCGCTCCAGTAGATGATGAACCCGGAGACCACGAAGCTGAACGGGGCGATGATGTTCAGGATCGGCGCCCGGTACGGCCGGGCCCGGTCTGGGTCGCTCTTGCGCAGCGAGACCGCGGCCACCGGGGCGAAGCTGTACATGAACGACGACGCCGCGGTGATGGCCCCGACCAGTCCCGCCCAGCTGCCGAACGGCAGGAACAGGATGCAGCCGAAGACGCCGCCGAAGATGATGGAGAACCACGGCACGCCGCGCTGGTTGATGCTGGAGAACACCGGCGGGACGAAGCGGGTCTTGGCCAGTGAGTACGACAGCCGGGAGGCGGCGCTGACGTAGACCAGGCCGGTCCCGGCCGGGGAGACGACCGCGTCGATGATCAGGATGACGCCGAGCCAGCCCAGGCCCACCGAGGTGGCCAACTCGTAGTACGGGCCGAACGTGCCGACGTTGGGGCCGAACGGGGCGGACCAGCCGTGGGCGATGTTGGCCGGGTTCAGCGCACCGGTGAAGCACAGCTGCAGCAGGATGTAGAGGGCGGCGCCCATCAGCATGGAGCCGACCACTGCGATCGGCACGTCCCGCTTGGGGTTACGTGCCTCGCCGGCCAGCTGGGCGGCCTGCTCGAAGCCCTCCAGGGCGAACACGATGCCGAGCGGGATCGCGATGAACACGCCCTTGATGCCGTACGGCATGAACCCGCCGCCTGCGGTGAAGTTCCCGCCGTGGAAGACCTTGGTCATGATCAGGATGACGGTCGCGAACGGCACCAGGATCTTCCAGTACATGGTGACCGTGTTGGTCCTGGCCATCCACTTGATGCCGAACAGGTTCAGCGCCGTGAACACGAACATGAAGCCGATCGCGACGAGCAGGCCCTTCCCGGTGAGCAGGCCCTTCGAATTTTCCAGCCAGGCCCAGTACTTGGCGTCGAGGTACCCGAGCGTGGCCTCGACCTCGATGGGTGCGACGGCCATGGCCTGCAGGTAGGAGTAGGTCCCGCAGAAGAAGCCGCCCAGGGTCCCGGAGTGGATCCAGGTGAACCGCGCGGTGCTGCCGGAGATCGGGTAGGTGGAGCCGAGCTCGGCGTAGATCAGCGCGATGCCGATCAGCAGGATCACGCCGATGATCCACGAGATCAGGGCCGCGGGCCCGGCGGCCTTGGACGCGTTCAGCGTGCCGAGCAGCCAGCCGGATCCGATGACGGACCCCGCCGAGACCATGAACAGCGGCAGCAGTCCCACATCTCGGCGAAGCCTTGGCGGAATATCCGAGATATCTTGAGCAGCCATCCTCGTGCCACCCCTTCTGGTGAGCGATAGCGGACGGACCCGCTGCCCGGCTCCGCTATTTTCGGCCGATCCCCACTTGTGCTGTCCCTCCGACATGGGAGACCGCCCATATCGTGGGCTCGCATGCGAAAAGCAAACAGCACGCTGACACCGGTTATACCGGTGACGCCTCTCGCGGAGAAGATCCCGCAGGTCACAATTCTTAGCGCCTAACCGGAGATTTGACATTGAGAGTTATGCAAAACCCTGGTTTTCGCGACTTTGTAAACCTGCCGGGAAAATGACGAAACATCGCGACGCGCCGCACTAAATAAAGGGCAACGGCCCCTTCGCCCGATAGAAAGGAGGTAGCCAATCCAAACCTTTCACAGACGGAGAAGCCGTTGCGGTTCGAGCATATGACAGGACTGAACGAAGAGCAAATGATCGAACTGGAGGCTCGCGTAGCCGAACTACTCCAGGAACCGTGGGACAAAGAGACAGGACGCCCGCGCGACCTGACATTCCGAGAGGCGCTTATCGCCACCACCGGATACCTCCGGCAGAACATCACCGAGGAGGTATGGTCCGACATCTTCGAG
>JBOHCK010000296.1:0-7769 GCA_050698755.1 Streptosporangiaceae bacterium
TGACGCGCTTGTCGGTGGTCTGCGCGGACAGGATCGTCGCGACGAGGAGCTCGAGCGGCGAGCCGAAATTGAGCTCGGTGTGCACGACGGGGTACAGCAAGGTCAGCTCGCGGTTGATCCGGCGGGCCCGGCGGACCAGGGCGGTATGCGTCGGGGAGTCGGTCACAGGCACGGTCACGGGGACGGTCACAGGCACGATCCAAGCTTACGAGTGGACGGCGCACGCGGCCGGGTCGTAGGGACCGGGCGCCAGCCCGGCGGCGAACCGGGCCCCGCGCGGATCGGCCGGGTTGACGTGCCGGCCCAGGACCACGATGGCGACGCGGCCCGCGCCGGCCAGTTTCAAGGCCGCGGCGGCCGACTGAGCGCTGGCGCCCGACACCCAGGTGTCGTCCAGCAGCAGGACGCCGGTTCCACGCCGGCCTGGAGAGGCCTGGAACCGGTGGATATCGAGGTCACGCCCCTGACGTCCCGGACGGATGGCCAGCGGCCACAGCGGTAGGGATACGTGGGGCGAGGCCAGCGCCAGCAGCGGGTGGGAGCCGGGGCGCCCGACCCCGCTCGGGACCACGGCCAGGCGGTCGGGCCCGGGCATGGCGGCCCGCCGCCAGACGCAGTCGGAGTGGTCGCCGAGGAAGGCGAGCAGCAGCGCTTGCAGCGACCCCCGGGCGGACGCGCAAGGGCCCCGCGATGACTTGTAGCGCCACAGGTCTTCGGCGAACGGGGTGCCCTTGACGGCGTAGGAGATGGGGACCACCGCGTCGGCCAGCAGGCCGTGACCGAGCATCTGGTGGGCTTCGCATTGATAGCAGCGGGCGTAGCCGGACCGGGCCGGGCCGCGGCAGACGACGCAGGCAGTGCAGGCCGCTGGCGGATCGGGCCCGATCGGGAAGAGTGGGTAGAGCGGGGGCACGCGCCGATGCTAAGCAGGCCCGCCGACAAAACAGGAAGTGAACCGCAGCGCGTGGGACCGCGTCATCTGAGAAGCGGCACGGGGCGAAATCTCGTGCTTATGCACGCCTGTCACTTCCTGATACGGCAGAATGATCCGTGCCAAGAAGGCGGCCGGGCTCCACCTCATAAGGATTCGTGTGATCGACGGGAGCGTAACCGCAGGGAACGGGTCCCGTCTGGACCGGATCATCTGGGGTGCCATAGGCGTGCTGCGCCGGCACTGGGTGCTGGCGCTGCTCCTGTTCGCCGGAATCGTGCTCCGCGCACTCGCGCAGATCGGTTACGAGCCTGCGCTGCTGTTCATCGACTCGAAGAAATACATCTTCGGTACGACGGCCGATTACAACGCGTGGGGTTCGTACGATCCGATCGGCTACACCCTCATCGTGCTGCGCCCGGTCCTGATGTTCGCCGACCTGGCCTTCGTCGCCCTGCTGCAGCACCTTCTCGGGCTGGCGATGGCGGTCGCCCTCTACGTGCTGATGCTGCGCCGCGGGGTAACCAGGTGGCTCGCGGCCCTCGCGGTGGCGCCGGTCCTGCTCGACGCGTACCAGCTCAACGCGGAACAGACGATCATGCCCGACGTCCTGTTCGAGGCGCTGCTGGTGGCCGGGATCGTCTTGCTGCTCTGGCAGCCGCGGCCCGTGCTGGCCCTGGTGATGCTCGCCGGGCTCGCCCTCGGCGCGTCCGCCACGGTCCGCCAGGTGGGCGAGGCGCTGATCGTGCCCGCGCTGGTCTACGTACTGGCCGCCACCAGAGGCTGGCGGGCCAAGCTGCTCCAGAGCGCGGCCCTGACCCTCTGCTTCGTGGTGCCCGTCGTGGGTTACATGGGTTACTCGGCCGTCATCCTGAAGTACGGCTTCGAGCTATCGAACATGGGCGACGCGTACCTGTACGGCCGGGCCGCGCACGCCGCCGACTGCGCCACGCTCAAGCTCCCGGCCAACGAGCGCCCGCTATGCCCCACCGCGGCGCAGGCGGCCAGTTTCGGCGTGGACGGCCTGGTCAACTCCCCGCATGCGCCGCGCGAAACGTACCTGCCGGTCAACGTCCAGCTCGGCATCCTGGTCGACACGATGCCGATGCAGCGCGGGCTCGCGTACAACGTGATCAGGCAGCAGCCGCTGCGGGTGGCCGGTGATATCGCCAAGGACTCGGTGAAGATCTTCGCGCTGACCAGGAACACCGAGCCGGGCGACACCCCGATCTGGCGGTGGCAGTTCCAGACCAGTTATCCCACCTACCCGCCGGGAATCACCTTGCGCGGCCGGAACAGCGCGAGCGCGGTGTTCAAGGCGGCCGGGGGCGGCGGCGAGGCGCGCGTCGCCCGCTCCGCCGCGGTCGTGCTCAGGGATTACCAGCTGCACGGCGGGTACACGCCGGGCCCTGTTTTCCTGCTCACGCTGCTGGCCGGGATCGCCGGGATCTTCACCTTCCGCAGGCGCGGTGACCAGGTCACCAACGGCCTGGCCCTATCCTCCCTGCTGATCACGGTCAGCGGGGTCGCGGTCCTGCTCGGCGCGGACCTGTACGAGTTCTCCTGGCGCTACCAGCTGCCCGCCCTGGTCACGCTGCCGATCGCGGGCGCTCTCGGCGCGACCGCGCTCGCCCGGCACATCGGCTCGCGCCGGCGGGTCGTGGCGGCCGAGCCCGTCCCAGCCGTGGCAGCCGAGCCCGTCCCAGCCGAGCCCGTCCCAGCCGAGCAGGTCAGCGAGCCGGCTGCCGCGCAGGTGCCCTAACCGATGCCCGCGGCGCCCGACGGGGCGGACGTCCGCACGCTCGCTTCCGGCGTGATCTACGAGGACCGCTGGATGCGCCTGCGCCGGGACGAGATCGAACGGCGGGACGGTTCGCGCGGCACGTACGCGTTCGTCGAGAAGGCCGACTTCGCGCTCGTCATCCCGGCCGAGAACGACGGCTTCCACCTGGTCGAGGAGTTCCGGTACCCGATCGCCCGGCGCACCTGGTCCTTCCCGCAGGGCGGCTTCCCGCCGGGGCAGTCGGGCCGCCCGGAGGACCTGGCCGCTCTGGAGCTCAGCCAGGAAACCGGGCTCCGGGCCAGCACCCTGACCAGGCTCGGGTACCTGCACTGCGCCCACGGGATCACCAGCCAGGGCGGCCATTTCTTCCTGGCCACCGGGCTCACCCCCGGGCCGCCTGAGCGCGAGACCGAAGAGCAGGACATGCGCCAGGCCTGGGTGCCGCGTTCGAGGTTCGAGGACATGGTGACCGAGGGCGTCATCACCGACGACTCCACCCTGGCCGCCTACGCCCTGCTGCTGCTCAGCGAAGCAAGGGCGCGAACAGGTCGCCCAGCCGTTCCACCCGGTCCAGGACCGCATCCGCGGTAAGGAACAGGTCCTGGGGCCGACGGCACGCCGCCACCTCGTCCCAGCTGACCGGGGCGGAGACCGTGGGGTTCGCCCTGGCGCGCAGCGAGTAGGGGGCGACGGTGGTCTTCGACCCGTTGTTCTGGCTCCAGTCGATGAGGACCTTGCCCGTACGGAGGGCCTTGGTCATCCGCGACACGGCCTGGCGCGGCTGATCTCGCTCAACGCGTTCGGCGAACGCCTTGGCCTGCTCGCTGGCCTCCTCGGACGTCGCGCCGGAGATCGCGGCGTAGAGCTGCAGGCCCTTGCCACCCGAGGTCTTGGCCAGCGGCGCCAGGCCTTCCGCCTCGAGCAGGGGCCGCAGGGCCTCGGCCACCCGGCAGCAGTCCACGATGTCGGCGGGCGCGCCGGGGTCGAGGTCGAAGACCAGCAGGTCGGGCTCCCGGACGTGCGGCATCCGCCACATCGGGGTGTGCAGTTCGAGGCCGGCCAGGTTGGCCGCCCAGATGAGCGTGGGCAGGTCGTCTACGACTAGGTACGTCACGCTGGTGCCGCGCGCGCGGGAGCTCTCCGAAAAAACCTGGGCGGTGCGGATCCAGTCGGGGCGGTGCGCCGTGACGTGCTTCTGGAAGAAGGCCTCCCCTTCGACGCCCTCGGGGTACCGCTTCAGGGTCACCGGCCGGGCCGCGATGTGCGGCAGCAGCACCGGCGCCACCCGCTGGTAATAGTCGAGCACCTCGGCCTTGGTGAACCCGGTCTCCGGGTACAGGACCTTGCCCAGGTTGGTCAGGGTCAGCGTCCGCCCGTCTACCTGGACTATTACCTTAGGGCTCACGGATCACGTCCGCGGGGTCGATGTCGTCACGCAGGCCCTTGTAGACCGGGGCGCGCATCCGGCCGGCCTTGGTCCACCGGTCGAAGGTGACGTCGATGACCAGCTTGGGCTCCACCCACACGGCGTTCCGCGCGTGCTCGGGCGGGACCGGTTCGCCGAACGGCGAATCACGCCGGCGCAGCGGCTCCAGCTTGCGGCCCAGCATCTGCAGCGTCTCGACGCTGAACCCCGTCCCGACGTGCCCCGCGTAGATCAGCTTGCCCGCGTCGTTTACCCCGATGAGCAGGGACCCGACCTGCCCGGTCCGGTTACCCTGGCCCGGCTTGTACCCGGCCACGATGACCTCCTGACGCCGCACGTTCTTGATCTTGCGCCAGTAGTCCGTCCTGATGCCGGGCACGTACGCCGAATCCAGCCGCTTGGCCAGCACCCCCTCCATGCGCTGGGCGATCGAGACGCCCTGGACGGCCTGGAAGTCCTCGCCGGGGAACCAGGGCGGGGTCTGCCAGAACGCCCCGGACAGGCCCAGCCCTTCCAGCAGCGCGCGCCGCTGCAGGTAGCCCAGCTCAAGCAGCGACCTGCCGTCGAGCTGGAGCAGGTCAAACACCAGGTACGTCACCGGGGTCTGCCCGGCCAGCAGGGCCGCCTGCGCCGCGGAGGTGACGTGCATGCGCGGCTGGAGCGCCTCGAATTCCGGCCAGCCGTCCGCCCCGAACACCACGACCTCCCCGTCGAGCAAAAGCTGCTTGTGGGTGGTGGCGTGGCCCAGGCCGGCCAGTTCGGGGTAGGCGACCGTGATGTCCCGCTCCGTCCGCGACATCAGGCGCACCCGGCCGTTCTCGACGAAGGCCAGCGCCCGGACCCCGTCCCACTTCATCTCCAGCGCCCAGTTCTGGCTGTCGCGCGGCATGGCGGACCCGCTGATCGCCAGCATGGGGCGCAGCGTGGCGGGCAGCGGCTGGCGCTCCCGGTGGATCATCCACTGGTTCCCGCGGGTCTGGAACAGCACGTAGCCGCCCTCCACCCGCTGCCCGTGCAGGAGGACCTTGACCTCGCGGGGTGACCACTTCTGGGTCTCGTAGCTGCCGTGATCCCAGATAGTAACCGCGCCCGCGCCGTACTCGCCCCGCGGGATGGTCCCGGAGAAGCTGCCGTACTCCAGCGGGTGGTCCTCGGTGTGCACGGCCAGGTGGTTGACGGCCGGATCGTCCGGAACGCCCTTCGGCAGGGCCCAGGACACCAGCACCCCGTCGCGCTCGAGGCGGAAATCCCAGTGCAGCCTGCGGGCGTGGTGCTCCTGGATGACGAACGTCCCCCCCGCCTCGGAGCCCTCGGCCTGCGAGGCCGGGGCGGGGACCGGTTCGGGCGTGCGCGCGGGGTCCCGCTTGTCCCGGTACTCCCGCAGCTTGTCCACGTTCCCTGTCTACCCCCTCAGCAGGAGCGGGAACGGGAACCAACCGCCGTTCGGGATAATGTCTATAATTTAGCTTCGGATACTTAGAAATGAGGGCCGGATGGGTCTCGACGTCTACATCGTCCTCGGCAGCGCGGTGGTCGGGCTCCTGGTCGGGCTGACCGGCGCGGGCGGGGGCGCGCTGATGACCCCGATGCTGATCCTGCTGTTTTCCGTGAAACCGGCCGCCGCGATCTCCAGCGACCTGGTCGCCGCCGTGGTCATGCGGCCGGTCGGCGCGGTGGTGCACCTGACCAAGGGCACGGTGAACCTGCGCCTGGTCGGCTGGATGACGGCCGGTTCCGTGCCCATGGCGTTCCTCGGCGCGTACCTGCTGCACCTGCTGGGCAACGGCCAGGCGGACCAGCTGAACGTCGAGCGGGCCCTCGGGGCCGCGCTGCTCGTCGGGGCGGGCGCCATGGTGTTCCGCTGGTTCCTCGACCGCAGGTCGACGCAGGAGCGCACGGCGGAGGTCCGGCAGGTCACCGTCCGGCCGGTGCCGACCGTGCTGATCGGGATGGCCGGCGGGCTGATCGTCGGGATGACGTCCGTGGGCTCGGGCTCCCTGATGATCGTCCTGCTGCTGTTCACGTACCCGCTCATCAGCGCGAAGCGGCTGGTGGGGACGGACCTCACGCAGGCGGTTCCGCTGACCGCCGCGGCGGCCCTGGGCGCGCTGGCCTTCGGGCATGTGGAGTTCGGGGTCACGGCGTCGATCGTGATCGGCAGCGTCCCCGCGGTGCTGGTCGGCTCGCTGCTGTCGTCGCGGGCGCCGGATCAGTACATCAGGCCGGTCATCACCTTCGTGATCTTCGCGTCGGGGCTGAAGTACGCCGGGATCCCGACGACCGCGCTCGGCTGGACGCTGGCCGGCGTCCTGCTCGCCGCCACCGGATACTGGCTGGTGCGCACCCGGATTTGGCCGAACGAGCGTCAGTTGCGAGCCCCGGTCGATCCGGCGCCTGACGATGCCGTCGTGACCTAGCCCGGCGGCACGCGCCCATACAGTGGTCTGCGTGACCGAAACCTGGCTAGTCGAGCCGTCCGGGCCGCTGCGCGGCGACATCTCCGTGCGCGGGTCCAAGAACGCGGTGACCAAGCACATGGTCGCCGCGATGCTGGGGGGCGGGCCGAGCACCATCCGCAACGCCCCCGAGGTCGGCGACGTCGACATCACCGCGGCGATGCTGGAGTCCCTGGGGTTCGGGGTGAGCCGGTCGGGTGACGAGATTACGGTCGCCCCGGGAAGCCGGGTCGAGCCGCGGGTGCCCGAGGCGTTCACCGGGCTGAACCGGATCCCGATCCTGATGCTCGGGCCGCTGCTGCACCGGACCGGGGAGGCGTTCGTCCCGCTGGTCGGCGGCGACCCGATCGGGCGACGGCCCGTCGATTACCACGTCGCGGCGCTGCGCGCGCTGGGGGCCGAGGTCGAGGAAGGCCCGGCGGGGATCACGGCGCGGGCCACCCGGCTGTCTGGCGCGCGCATCGACCTGCCGTACCCGAGCGTGGGCGCGACCGAGACGGTCCTGCTGTCCGCCGTGCTGGCCGAGGGGAAGACGGTGCTGCGGAACGCCGCTACCGAGCCCGAGGTGGTGGAACTCGCGCTGTTCCTGCAGCGGATGGGCGCGCAGATCGAGTTCACCCCGGACCGGCGGATCGTGATCGAGGGCGTGTCCCGGCTGCGGGGCGCGTCGAGGTGGCTGGCCGGCGACCGGCTCGAGGCGTTCTCCTACCTGGTCGCGGGGCTGATCACCCGGGGCGAGGTCCGCGTGCACGGCTGCCCGCAGGGCCGCCTGGTCACGGCGATCACCACGCTGGCCAGGATGGGCGCCAGGTTCGAGATCACCGACGACTGGATCACCGCGTCGGCCCCGGAGGGGCTGCGCGCCGCCGCGGTGCACACCGACAGCCACCCCGGGTTCATGACCGACTGGCAGCAGCCGCTGATGGTGCTGTTCACCCAGGCCGAGGGGATGTCGGTGCTGCACGAGACCGTGTTCGAGAACCGGCTGGTGTACGTCCCCGCGCTGCAGAAGATGGGGTGCGAGATCGAGACCTTCGCCGCGTGCCTGGGCGGGCCTGCCTGCCGGTTCCACGACACGAACTCCGTGCATTCGGCCGTGATCAGGGGCGTGTCGAAGCTGCGCGGCGCCGACGTCACGCTGCCCGACGTGCGCGCCGGGTTCTCCGCCGTGCT
>JBOHCK010000297.1:0-7672 GCA_050698755.1 Streptosporangiaceae bacterium
CGGGCGGCGACCTCGGGCTGGTAGATCGGCGGCACGGGCTGGGGATGGTTGGGCAGCCGAGAGCGCACCCAGGAGAACTGAGGCGTGTTGACGGCGGGCATCTGGACCACGGTCACGTGCACGCCGGAGTCCTCATGCAGCAACTCGCAGCGCACCGAGGACGTGAATCCGTTGATGGCGTGCTTGGCTCCGCAGTAGGCCGACTGCAGCGGGATGCTGCGTTCGCCGAGCGCCGATCCGACCTGCACGATCGTGCCCCGGCCACGGGGGCGCATCACCGCGAGGGCCGCCATCGTCCCGTGCACGAACCCGAGGTAGCTGACCTCGGTGACCCGCCGGAACTCCTCGGCGGCGATTTCGCGGAACGGCGAGAAGACCGAGGTGAACGCGACGTTGACCCACACGTCGATCGGCCCGAGTTGCTCCTCGACCTTCCGGGCCGCCGCGACGACCTGATCGTAGTCGGCCACGTCGGCGCTGATCGTGAGCGCGGTGCCGCCGGCCTCCTCGACGTCGCGGGCCGCACCGTCCAGCCCGGCCTGGCCGCGGGCGATCAGGGCCACACGGGCGCCGCGCTGCCCGAACAGGCGTGCGGTGGCGCGCCCGATTCCGGCGCTCGCACCGGTGACGACAACGGTCTGGGTTTCCATTGGATAAGCCTTCCTGGCCTGAGGGATGTCGAAGCCGCTGCCCGGCGGGGGGCGGGCTAAACGCGCCGAACGGCGTTTGGACTGGGCGCTGCGGGACAGCAGGGGTCCATGACCGCATCGTTCCACCCGCATGTGCTGCGTGAGTACGCGCTGATCGCCGACGGGGAGCGCGGAGCGCTCATCGGACAGGACGGGGCCATCTCGTGGCTGTGCGCGCCGCGGTGGGACAGCCCGGCGGTCTTCAGCGGGCTGCTCGGCGGCCACGGCGCCTACGCCGTCGCGCCGGCCGATCCGTGGCATGTCTGGGGCGGCTACTACGAGAGCGGCAGCCTGATCTGGCACAGCCGCTGGGTCGGCTCATCGCGCACCGAGTGCCGGGAGGCGCTGGCCATGCCGGCCGACCCGCACCGCGCCGTGATCCTGCGGCGCATCGAGGCGGTCGACGGGCCGGCCCGGGTGAACGTCCTGCTCGACGTCCGGGCCGAGTTCGGGCGCAGCCGGATGACGGAGCTGTCCCGGGCTGGCGGGTGCTGGACCGGCCGCAGCGGCCGGATCTGGTTCCGGTGGTCCGGCGCGGCCCGGGCCCGGGTCGGGGCGGACGGGCTGGTCCTCACCGTGAGGCTCCCGGCGCAGGGTCACCACGATCTCGTCCTGGAGCTTTCCGACCGGCCGCTGGATCGCCCGCCGCCCGATCCGGGCGAGGCGTGGGCGGCGACCGAGGAGACGTGGTCCACGGTGGTGCCCCGCTGCGATGACCTCATCGCGGCTCGCGACGCCCGCCATGCCTACGCTGTCCTGCGCGGGCTGACGGCCGGCACCGGCGCGATGGTCGCGGCCGCCACCACGTCGCTGCCGGAGCGGCTGGAGGGAGGCCGCAACTACGACTACCGGTACGCCTGGATCCGTGACCAGTGTTACGCGGGCCTGGCGGTCGCCGCCCACGGCCCGCACCCGCTGCTGGCCGGGACGGTCCAGTTCCTGACCGAGCGGATCCTGGCCGACGGTCCTGATCTCATGCCGGCCTACACCGTGACCGGGCAGCGCATTCCTGACGAGCACGGGGTGCGCTTGCGCGGGTATCCGGGCGGGACCGCCCGGATCGGGAACCGGGTAGTCGGCCAGTTCCAGCTGGACGGGCTGGGGGAATGCCTTGAGCTGTTCGCCGCGGCCGCCGGGCTGGACATGCTCGCGGAAGAGAACTGGCAGGCGGCGGCCGTGGCTGCCGGGGCGATAGAGAAGCGCTGGTCCGAGCCCGATGCGGGCATCTGGGAACTCGCGGACGGGCACTGGACGCATTCCCGCCTGGCGTGCGTGTCCGGCCTGCGTTCGCTGGCCGCCGCGGCCGCCGGGCCGTCTGACGGGCCGGGGCACCGGCAGGCGGCCCGGTGGAGCACTCTGGCCGACGCGCTGCTGGCCAGCCTGGGCGATGCGGTCCATCCGACGGGCCGCTGGCAGCGCTCACCGGAGGATGCGCGGGTAGATGCCGCGCTGGTGCTGCCGGTGATCCGCGGAACCCTGCCGGCCGACGACCCCCGCAGCCGCGCGACGATCCGCGCGGTCCACGACGAGCTGACCGAGGACGGGTACGTCTACCGGTTCCGCCACGACGCCCGGCCGTTGCACGAGAGCGAGGGTGCCTTCCTGCTGTGCGGGTTCTGGATGGCGCAGGCCGCGCAGGCCTGCGGGGACGCCGCCGCGGCGGCGCGCTGGTTCGAGCGCAACCGCGCCGCGTGCGGCCCGGCGGGCCTGTACACCGAGGAATACGACGTCCGCCAGCGGCAGCTGCGGGGCAACCTCCCCCAAGCCTTCGTGCACGCCGGGCTGCTGGAATGCGCCGCCCGCTTGTCGGCCGCGCCGTCGGGGCCTGGGCAGCTGGGTGGTGCCTGATATGCCCGGTCAGGTTTGCTGGATAACTCCCCCGCCGCCGCGGACGGGACGCAGATCGTTACCGAGCCTGGATGGACCTTGATGCGCAGTTTCTTGCTGGCCGGGCGTGCGCCGCCGTCAAGTTCGAAGCGGACCTTCTGGTCGAACCGGATCCTGAACTTCTTCCCCTGCGTGACCTTGGCGAAGGGAGAACGCTCTGGGTGCCCCAGGGCCAGCCGGCCAAACGTCCGGGCCCACTGGGCCGGATTCCTGGCCGTCACCACCCCTAGCTCAAGGCGCCCGTCATCCGGCTGCGCCTGCGGGAACGCCTCGATTCCGCCGAGTATCTTGCCGACATTCGCGGTCAGCACGCACGAGACCTTGCCCTTGAAGAAGCGTTTACCGTCCACCTCTATGATCGCCCGCACCCGGCGCGCACTGAGGTTCCTGATCCCGGTGACGACGTAGGCGGCGCGGCCCAGCCGGTCCTTCGTGCCCCGGTCGGCGTCGGAGATCATCCGCGCGTCGAAACCTGCGCCCGCCATCACCGTGAAGCGCTCACCGTTGACCGAGCCGGTGTCTAGCCTCCGCCGGTCACCGTGCAACCCGACCTGCACCGCACCGCCGAGATCGTGGGGAACGCCCAGGTTCGCCGCCAGCAGGTTCGCGGTCCCCGCGGGCAGGATCGCCACCGCTACGCCCGTCCCCGCCACCGAGTCGATGCAACGCTGGACCGTCCCGTCACCGCCCCAGACGAACAGCATGTCGGCCCCCCGGGCCACGGCCCGGCGCGCGTACTTGGGGGCGCCGCGGCTCTTCTTCACCTCGTACCACAGCGGATCGGCCACGCCTTCCGCGGCCAGCATCCGCCGCAGCTCGGGCAGGCCGCCCCCAAAGCTCTTCCGTGAGTGCGCTACCACCGCGACGTCAGCCACGCTAAGTTCCTTTCCGAGCCGGTCCGTTGGCGTGTCCGCGCTCCCGCCGTGCTCAGACCTTCCGCCAGCGAGCCTCGCACAGCCCGTAGACGCCGAAGACCACGAGGCCGAGCGCGGCCGCCAGCATCAGGAACTCGCCGAACGGCTGGTCGCGCAGGGTCAGCAGCGCCTTGTCAATGCCGCCGGAATCGGATGCCTTATGGGTAACCGCCGCGGCGGTTACCAAAGCGCCGGCCAGCGCGAAGACCACCCCTCGCGCGATCGTGCCCGTCATGCCGAGTAGCTCGACGACGCGGCGCATCCTGGCGCTCATCTGGGCCGTCTGCAGGTGCTTCATGAACTTCTTGCGAGCGCCTTCCACGACCAGGGTGATGCCGCAGACGACGATGACCAGTCCGATGACGCCGACCAGCACCCGGCCGCCCGTGTGCTGCATGGCGGTGGCCGTTATGTCCTGCTGACGACCAGACTGGCTGCGGGACGTGCCGGAGATCACCGTGAACGTCAGGTAAGACAGGCCTGCGTAGATGATCGCCCGGGCCAGCGATTTGAGCCTGGGGCCGGCCCCGGGCCGCTCGCCGGTGACGCCGAACGCGGCCTCGCTGAGCCGCCACAGCGCGTAGGCCGCGAAGCCGATGCCGAGCAGCCAGAGCGAGACTTGCCCGTAAGACTTGCCGGCGAGCAATTGCAGAGCGCCCTGCTGATCCGCCTCACGCGAGCTGTGCCCCAGCGCGACCAGCACCGCGACCCAGCCAACCAGGATGTAGATGACACCGCGCGCGGTCAGGCCCGCGCGGGCCAGGAAGTGCGCCGCCGGGCTGCCGGAAGCCCGTCTTGCGTTGCGCATTACGTGCGGCGTCGATACAGAAGGCATACCAGTGAGTACCTCTGTAGTAGGCCGGCAAACATTAATAACCGCGTACTCGCCGAAAGCTTTTCCTTTTGTGGCCGGGGAATAGGTCAGGCCGGGATTCATATCGCGCGGTGTTGAAGTCGACGTGCATTCTCCGGGCAGTGAACAGGTGTGGAACAGTTCACGACGGGCAGTAGGGGCGGCTATGTCGTTCGCAGCTTCTACCCGGCGGTCGCTCGTCCCGCTCGCTAGCGTCACCGCAGCAGCGCTGCTCTTTGCGCTCCTGCTCCTCCTGGTACGGCTGCAGTGGGCACCGCTTGAGTCCGTCGATCACCGCGCGGCGGCCTGGCTCAACAGTCTCGTTGCTGGCCACCCCTCGGTGGTCAGGGTCGTCAAGGCGGTCACCTGGCTGGGCAGTAGCGGCGTCCTGTGGACGCTGACCGGGACGGCCGCCGTCGTGCTGGCCATCCGGCGCCGGTGGCGGCTAGTGATCTACCTCCTGGTCACCGGCGCTGGTGAGCTGACGCTTGACCCGGTCCTCAAGGCGCTGGTCGGCAGGCTGCGCCCGGTGGTCGCCCACCCGATCGCGTACGGCACCGGTGACAGCTTCCCCAGCGGGCACGCGCTCGGCTCGCTCGTCTGCTACGGCGCCCTGTTCCTGGTCTTCCTGCCCGCGGCCCGCGGGGTGTGGCGCCGCGTGTTCACCGTCGTGATCGGCACCCTGATCGCCGCGATCGGTATCAGCCGACTCCTGCTCGGCGTGCATTACCTCTCCGACGTGCTGGGCGCCTGGGCGCTGGGCGTCGCCTGGCTGGGCCTTACCGCCTTCGCCTTCGAACTATCCCGCCAGGCCACCGGGGCGCCGGTGACCGATCCGGTGACCGAGGGCCTTGAACCCGAGGCCCGAACTGACCTCACGCCGGCAGAACCGGAGAAGACCATGAAGCATGACCGCGCCCGCCAGTACGGCCGTATCGCCGCCGGGGTCGTGGTGATCTGGGTGCTGATCGTCGGTGTCCTCACCGGCATCGGCAAGCTGATCATGATTACTCACAACGCGAACGGCAACCTGCTCGGTGACCATACGATCCCGCACTGGTTCGCCGCGCACCGTACGCCGACGCTGAACCACTGGAGCCAGATTGCCAGCAGCCTCGGGGCGACTCAGGGCATCCTCATCGGAAGCGCCGTGGCCTGCGTCGTGTTCCTCGCCGTCACCCGCCGCTGGCGGCCGGTGATCTTCCTCGCCGTGGTCATGTTCGGCGAACTGGCCGCCTTCCTGACGATCGCGGCCATCGTGAAGCGACCGCGGCCGGACGTCCCCCACCTCGATTCGAAGCTGCCCACCTCGGCGTTCCCGTCCGGTCACACGGCCGCGACCGCGTGCCTGTATATCGGCATCGCCATCCTGGTCATCGGCTACGCCCGCGGCTGGTGGCGCTTCCTGTTCCTGATCCCCGCGATCGTCATGCCGGCCATGATCGCCCTGGCCCGCATGTACCGGGGCGAGCATCACCCCACCGACATCCTTGGCAGCCTGCTGTTCGCCGCGCTGTGGCTGACCGCCACCACGATGCTCATAAGGCCGGCCAAGGGCGGCCTCGACCGCACTGGCCGCCGGCCCCTGGGCTTGCCCCGCCGTAAGGGTGCCGACCACAGCCGAGAGGCCGCGCCCGCAAGGACGGGCTGACATGGCTAGCGAGCGCACCTGGGAGCGGATCGAACGCCGGAAGCTGCGCCAGCGGGAGCGGTGGACACGCCTTGCCCGGCCCGGCGACCGGCCCGATCCGTCCCGCCCGGTCGGCACGGACATGCTGCCGCAGATCAAGCACATCGTCATCCTGATGATGGAGAACCACTCCTTCGACAACTACCTCGGCACACTCGGCCGGGGGGAGGGGTTCTCGCTCGGGGAGGATGGCACGCCAGATGCCGAGAATCCTGACTCCGCCGGGACGATGATTCGGTCCTATCACGCGAACTCCACCGTGCAGGCAGACGATGTGCCCTGCCAGAGCTGGAGCGCCAGCCACGCGCAGTGGGCTGGGGGCAAGCTGGACGGTTTCGTGACCTCGAGCGAGCAGTCCGCGTCCGATGGCGACAAGACCGCAGCCATGACCTACTGGACCGAGCAGGATCTGCCCTTCTACCACGGGCTGGCCAGGACTTTCCCGCTGGCGGACCACTGGTTCAGCTCGTGCCTCGGGCCCACGTTTCCCAACCGCCGGTTCCTGCTGGCCGGGACAGCCAACGGCCTGATGGACGATCTGCCCGTCAACCTGCTGGACCGGCCGCCCGCCGGCACGATCATGGACATGCTGACCCGGCACGGGATCTCCTGGGTCAACTACCGGCCGGCCGGCAGCGACCAGTCCGAGTTCCGCCGCTACCTGCACTACCGGCACCGCCGGAACCGCCACCATCTGGCCTCGCTCGGCCGTCCGCTGCACAAGACCAGCGACGTGTTCAAACGGGATCTCCAGTTCACGTCCGCCATTTACCCGCTCGGGATGACCAGCTACATGGCGCACGTCCGCAGCATCGAGCGGTTCTTCGCCGATGCGGACTCCGGCTGCCTCCCGTCGTTCTGCATCGTCGACCCCGACTTCCGCAGCTTCTCGGAGGAGAGACCGCAAGACATCCGTAAAGGGGAGAGCTTTGCTGCCGAGGTGATAAGCCGGGTCATGCACGGCCCGGGCTGGGCGGACACGCTACTTATCTGGACCTACGACGAGAACGGCGGCTACTACGATCACGTCGCCCCGCCGGCGGCGGTGCCGCCCGACGACGTCCCCGGGCGCAGCCGGGTCGCGCACCCGTCCACGCTGCGCAGCCTGCTGAAGGTGCTGTACCCCGGCTATGTCCGGCAAGCCGAGCAACTCGTCGCGGGCCCCAATGCCTACGACACCTACGGCTTCCGGGTGCCCGCGGTGATCCTGTCGCCCTACGCGCGGCCGGACTGCGTCCTGTCGGACATTTTCGACCACACCTCGGTGCTGAAGCTCGTAGAGGAGAAGTGGAACCTGCCCGCGCTAACCCGCCGGGACGCGGCGGCGACCTCGCCTCTCGGCGCACTGGACCTGGCGGCTTCGCCGGCATTCCTGACGCCGCCGCGGTTGCCCGCGCCGGCACTAGCGTGGGGCACCTGGTAGGGCGCACAAGCAAGCCCGGCTCCCGCAGAGCCCAGGGCAAGCCCAGGGGATGTCACGGGCGCGATGTGCACGCTCGATCCGCGATGGTGGGCACTACTAACCAGGATTAACTCACAGAGCCCGGGTCGGGACGTGGGCTGGGTGTCGATCTGATGGCCTTCATTGCGATCCCCGGGCCAGGGCGGTTTCCAGGGTGCGGCGATGGCGGATCATCCA
>JBOHCK010000298.1:0-7643 GCA_050698755.1 Streptosporangiaceae bacterium
ACCTCGTCCGGGGTCTGCGGCGTCCGGGTCGGCACGTCAGTCTCACGGTCGGTGAATGTCACCTCGATGTGCTGTTCGGGGCGCCGCTGATTCTGCAGCGCCTGCAGCGCCATGCTGGCCCGGTCCGCCTCGGTAAGCGGCGGCTGCACCAAAGCCCGCGGCCAGAGCCGCCGCGCCAGCACGACATTGATCTCCGCGCTGTACAGGGTGATCTCCACCGCGAGGTAGATATACGCCAGCAGGCCGAGCACGGTGGCGAACACGCCGTACGCGGAGTCGCTATGCAGGTAATGGTGGAGCAGGTAGACGCCGAGGGTCTGCAGCACCGTGTAAAGGACGCCGCCGGTGATCGCCCCGTTGATCAGGTTGCGGGTCGGCACTCCCTTCGGGGTGAGCACGCGGAAGGCGCCGATGTACATGCCCACGTTAAAGGCTGCGGCCACAAGCACGGCGAGGAAATCCAACCCGAAGCCCTTGAACACGTAGGTATCGAGGCTTGTCAGGCCCGTCGTGACGATCACGCCGGCCCCGAGCAGGACCAGGAACAGCAGCGCGCGCCCGAGTCGCGGCACATAGCCGGGTCTGGCCGGTCCCGGCAGGTTCCACACCTGCTCCATGGTGAACAGGCCGGACTGAGCCAGGCCGGTGGCGCCCCAGATCAAGCCGATCAGGCCCACGATCAGCCCGATCACGCTCGCTCGCTTGAGCTGGTGCACGTTCTCGGTGAGGGTACGGCCGATCAGCGGGACCTGGTTGGCCACCGCGTTCAGTGCATCGGTCCTGAACGACGCGTCCACCGACGCGACCAGGCCGAGGATCGTCGTCAGCACGAGCAGCAGCGGGAACAGCGCGACGAAGACCGAGTAGGCCATGTTCGAGGTCAGCACACCGCCGTTGTCGTCGCCGTACTTCTTCACCACCCCGAAAACGAACGCCGTCGGCCTGAAACGCCGCTGCGTTTCATCTACCTTCCTGAGCGCCTTCTCGACTGCGTTCACCGTGCCTGCCTCGCTTCCGCGTTGGCACGCCGCTGCCCAACGGGCAGGCGGGCAAACCTCGCGGCGGCCGGTCGGGTCAGAAGGGGGCGTCTTCCTCGTTCTCGGCCGGAGCGGAGTCGTCACGCTTGGCCATGGCGGCGGCCAGCCGGGCGCGGGCGCCGTCCAGCCACTGTTCGCACACCGTGGCCAGCCGCTCGCCGCGCTCCCACAGCTCGAGCGACTGCTCCAGGGTCAGGCCGCCCGCCTCCAGGCGCTTGACCACCGCGGCCAGCTTGTCCCGGGCCTGTTCGTAGGAAAGCGCCTCTGCGGGCGCCGCCTGCCCGCCGCCGTCCGTCACGGCCTCAACCCTATCCGTCATCGGCGTCACCGCAGACCCGGACGGTGAGCTGATCCGCCGCGAACCGGACGGTCAGCGTCTCCCCCGGGTCGGCCTCGGCCGCGCTGCGCACCACGCCGTTGTCCTGGTGCTGCACGATCGCGTAGCCGCGGCGCAGGGTCGAGGCCGGCGACAGCGCGAGCAGCCGGGCCCGCGTGTGGGCCAGGTCATCGCCGCCCCTGGCCAGGCTCACCTCCAGCGACATCCTGGCCCGCTCCAGCAGGGCATCCACGCGCTCGGCCTGGCGCTCGACCTCCCGGACGGGATCGGCCAGCGCCGGCCTGGACGTGATCCCCCTCAGCCAGGCCGTCTCCCGGTCGAGCCAGCCGGCCACGCACCGGCGGGCCCGGTCCCGCAGCTGGGCGACGAGCGCGAGCTGCTCGGCCACGTCCGGGACCACCCGCTTGGCCGCGTCGGTCGGCGTCGAGGCGCGAAGGTCGGCCACGTAGTCGAGCAACGGCGTGTCCTGCTCGTGGCCGATCGCGCTCACCACCGGGGTCCGGCACGCGGCGACGGCCCTGATCAGCGCCTCGTCGGAGAAGGGGAGCAGATCCTCGAGCGAGCCGCCGCCGCGGGCGATCACGATCACATCCACGTCCGGGTCGGCATCCAGGCGCGCGAGCGCGTCGATCACCTCAGCGGCCGCGTACTGCCCCTGCACCGCCGTCTGCTCGACGCGGAACCTGACGGCGGGCCAGCGCCGCGAGGCGTTGCCGACCACGTCGCGCTCCGCCGCCGAATCACGTCCGCAAATCAGGCCGATGACGTGGGGCAGGAAAGGTAGCACACGTTTTCGTTCGGCTGAAAAAAGACCTTCTGCGGCGAGCTGGCGGCGCAGACGGTCCAGCCGCGCGAGGAGCTCGCCCACGCCGACCGCGCGGATCTCCAGCGCGGTCAGGGCGAACGAGCCGCGGTTGGCGTTGAAGTCGGGCCTGGCCCAGACCACCACCCTCGCGCCGTCGGCCGGGACCGGCAGCGGCGGCTCGGCCGCGTCGAACACCTGCCGGGTGCAGATGACCCGTACGGATACGGCCGCGACCGGGTCGCGCAGGGTCAGGAACACGGTGCTGCCGCGCGGGGTGCACTCCGCGATCTGCCCTTCGACCCAGATCCGGCCGAGCCGGCCGATCCACTCGCCGACCTTCTGCAGAACGGTGCGGACGGGGACGGGGGAGTCAGGCGAGGTGTCGAGGGCCACTAATCGCCGGCCTCCAGCTTGGCGATCCTGCGCTCGAGCATGGTGAGGAAATCCGCGCGGCCCGCGTGTCCCTTCTCGTACTCGACCAGGCCCCTGAGCTGCGTGACGTCCAGGTTCCTCAGCCGGGCGCGCAAGGACGCGATGGACAGCTGGTCGTAGTTCGGCAGCGGCGGCTCGGCATCCGCGGGTGCCGCGGCGGGGGCCGGAACCGCCTCCGCAGCACCGGCGGCCGCCACCACCACGGCGGGCTCCGGCTCTGAGACGGCCGGCGCCTCGGGCTTCTCGAGGGCACGCTCGTCGTCTTGGCGGGCCTCGTCGGCGGTGATCAGGCGGACGTTGCCGGTCTTGTCGAAGTCCCTGATCTCGGTGGCTACCGCGGGGGGCGTGGGGGTCTTGGGGGCGGCCGCGGTCTTTGGCGCTCTGGCGGTTCTCGGGGTCTCTGCCGCGGCGGGTTCCGCCGCCACCTCCCGGTCGGCGGGCGGGCTGGCGGCCGGGCGGTCCGGGACGGGTGCTGTTGGCTTGGCGCGCGGGGCGGCCGCTGGCGACGGCGGCGCCGCGGGGACTTGCGCGTAGGGCGCCTTGTTCCTCAGCTTGTCGGTGTAGAGCAGCAGCTGGCCGATCCCGGCGAAGACGCCGCGCAGGGCCTGTGCCGGGGCTTCCTTGATGCGTTCGCTGACCTGCGGGACGCGCATGCCACCATCTCCCTTGGACAGGTATCTCGCAGCGCCCGGGCGGGGCTTCCCGGTGGGCTCCGGGCGCGGATCGCTGTTAGTCAGCGCGAGTTTCCTGCCCGGTAATCTTCGCGCCTAACGCGGCCGTACCGCAACAGAGGCGGCGTAGGGGGCAGCGGGCGCAGACCTCCCGCCGGGATCGCTAAGCCGGAGGCCGGGGGGACCAGCGCGCGCGACGACATGCGAACCCCTTTACCTGCGCTACTAGCGGTCGGCCCCCCGCGTATTCGTTCATAATCCGGCGCTGGCGGCACCGTGTCCAGTGCCCGCCGGCTCGTGACCTAACCTGGAGACGTGACAGACCAGCCAAAGCAGACTGTCTCAAACCGCACATCACGACGGGTCCTCCTCGCCAAGCCGCGAGGTTACTGCGCCGGGGTTGACCGGGCCGTACAAGCCGTCGAGATGGCCCTGGACAAGTTCGGGCCGCCCGTGTACGTGCGCAGGCAGATCGTGCACAACACGCACGTCGTCAGCTCGCTCGAGCGTCGAGGTGCAGTCTTTGTCATGGAGGTCGACGAGGTGCCGCCCGGCTCGGTCGTGGTGTTCTCCGCGCACGGCATCGCCCCCCAGGTCCGCCTCGACGCGGAGCGCCGCGGCCTGCACGCGATCGACGCCACGTGTCCGCTGGTCACCAAGGTGCACAACGAGGCACGCCGGTTCGCCGCCAAGGATTACGACATCCTGCTCGTCGGCCACGAAGGGCACGAAGAGGTCGTCGGTACCACGGGGGAGGCTCCGGCCAGCGTCCGGCTAGTCGACGGCGCGGTCGGCGTGGCGCAGGTCGAGGTCAGGGATCCGGCCAAGGTCGTCTGGCTCTCGCAGACGACTCTGTCGGTGGACGAGACCTCCGAGACCGTCGACCTGCTGCGCGAGCGCTTTCCCGCCCTCCTCGACCCGCCGAGCGACGACATCTGCTACGCGACCCAGAACCGCCAGGCCGCGATCAAGGTCATCGCGGGCCAGGCCGACCTGGTCATCGTCGTGGGCTCGCCGAACTCCTCGAACTCCGTCCGGCTCGTCGAGGTGGCCAAGGATCACGGCGCGCCCGCCGCCTACCTGGTCGACGACGCAGGCGAGGTCGACGAGTCCTGGCTGGACGGGGTGACGACGGTCGGCGTGACCAGCGGGGCTTCGGTGCCGGAGGAACTGGTGGCGGCCGTGCTCGGCAAGCTCGCCGAGCAGGGGTTCGGCGCGGTGGAGGAAGTCGAGGCCGTCGAGGAGCACATGACCTTCGCCCTGCCGCGCGAGCTGCGCACCTCCGGAGCCGCGCCGCGCTCCTTAAGGTCCTCAGGGGCTGGTCCCTACCGGGCGCGCCTGGTCAGCAGGGGGATGGCGGGCCGGAACCCGCGACCGAGGGCGATCACGATGGTGAGGGCCGTCCCGGTGAACAGCCAGGGCGCCGCGGTGCCGAGCGTGACCAGGATTCCTTCGGCCAGCGCGAACCTCCCCGATGAGGACACCGCCTTGGCGCAGATGCACCCGACCAGGAAGACCAGGGGCGGGCAGACCACGACGTTCCGCAGGCCGGCGAACTTCGTGTAGTACGTGACCGCGCCGCAGCCGCAGACGAAGGCGGCGTCGGCGAGCACGCTCCAGCCGGTCAGCAGGCTCAGGAAGCACAGCAGGAACAGCGCCACGATCGCGCCCCGGCCGGTGAGCCTGAATACCCCCTTGGGCTCGAGGCGCCGCGTCGGCGGGCCTGCGGGGGTCCGCCCTGGTGCCCGCGTCCGGGCCGAAGCGGAACCGGGCCGGGGTCGCGGCGGGACGGGATTCCTCGCCGGGTTCCGGGTCTGAGTCGGGGTCATCGAGCCGCACGCACCAGGTCGATGTCTGCCGGGTCGAAGCCCGCCTGCCAGCTTTCCGCGGACTCGATTTCCGCGGGCCCGATTTCCGCGGGCCCGATTTCCGCCGCCCCGCTGGCCACCAGTTCAGGCGCGGACAACGCCCGGGCCGTCTCCTCCACCGGCTCGAGCGGGGAAATGTCCTCGCCGACGACGCCGAGGTCGTTCAGGCGCCTGGCGCTGACCAGCACCCGGCTCTCCAGCGACCCGACGGTCTGGTTGTAGGCGGACACGGCCTTGGTCAGCGCGTGGCCGAGGCGGTCGACGTGCTTGCCGAGCCCGGCGAGGCGGTCGTACAGCTCGCGGCCGAGGTCGAACACGGCGCGCGCGTTCTCGGTCAGCGCCTCCTGCTGCCAGGCGTACTGCGCGGTGCGCAGCATCGTGACCAGCGTGGTGGGAGTGGCGATGTGGACCTTGTGGGCGAGCGCGTGCTCCAGCAGTCCTGGGTCGCGTTCCAGCGCCGGGGCCAGGAACGCCTCACCGGGGATGAACAGGATCACGAACTCGGGCGACGGGCTCAGCGCGGCCCAGTAGGCCTTGGCGGCCAGCCGGTCCACGTGGTCGCGCAGGTGCCTGGCGTGGGCCTCCATCCGGGCCGCGCGTACGGCTTCGTCGTCGCTCTCCGCCGCCTCGAGGTACGCGGCGAGCGACACCTTGGAGTCGACCACGATGTTCTTGCCCCCGGCCAGGCGCACCACCATGTCGGGGCGCTGCGCGCCGTCGGGGGAGGCCACCACGACCTGCTCGTCGAAGTCGCAGCGCGCGCTCATCCCGGCCAGCTCGACCACCCGGCGCAGCTGCAGCTCGCCCCACCGGCCCCTGGCCTCCGGCCGGCGCAGCGCGGTGACCAGCGCCTGGGTCTGGGCCCGCAGCTGCTCGGAGGTCTGCCGTGCGATGCTGACCTGCTCGGCGAGCGCGGCGTGCGACCGGATCCTGGCCGCGTCCGACTCCCGGAGCTGCGCCTCCACCCGGGCCAGGGTCTCCTTCAGCGGTCCGACCAGGTGCTCGACCGCGGCGCGGCGGGTCTCGAGCTCGGTAGACGCGTTCGCGTTCGCCGCCTGCAGCCGCCCCTCCGCGACCTGGAGGAACCGCGACGTGCTCGCGTCAAGCGCCTGCGCGGACAGCGCCTGGAACCGCTCGGCGAGCTGGGTGTCCATCAGCGCTGCTCGTTCCTCGGCGGCGCGGGCGCGCCCGGTCAGGTCCGCCAGCCGCCCGCGGGCGAACAGGTACCCGATCACGGCCCCGATGACGATCCCGAGCAGCAGGCCACCAAGCAACGACATGATCCCAGTATTGGCAGCGCGGGGCGCGAACCCTGGCCCCGACACGCAGGGGGCGGCGGATTTCGGCGTTCGGCTAAATGGAACTGCGGCGGGTCAGCAGTGCTGCCGCGGCGCCAGGCCGTCGCGGGCGGGCTCCGTATCGCAGTACGTCCGCTCGGCGAAGTCGAGGAAGCGCTCCACGTCGCCGATGGTCGAAACCAGCCCGAGCGACGCCCGGATGGCGCCGCCGCTGGGCATGCCCGCCAGGGCCAGGAAGTCATCCATGGTCCGGCCCCCGGACCGGTCCGGCCCGATCTTGCGGAGGCGTCGCTGGGTCAGCCCGAACGCCCACTCGCCCGCGCCCGGGTTGCAGAAGCAGCCGGTTCGCACGGAAATGCCTGCCGCGCTCGCATCCCGCGCGACCACGCGCTCGTCCACCACCGCTCCGCGGGCGTCCAGGAAGTTGAACGCCACCGTCCCGCCGCGGGCCTGACCGTTCGGCGGGCCGTACAGGCGCACCATCGGCGCGCCGTCGCCGTGCTTCAGGCCCGCGAGGCGGCTGAGCAGCCACCTGGTCAGGTAGCTGACCCGGCGGTGAATCAGGTCGATCCCGATGTCGCTGATCCAGGCCAGGCCGGTCGTAAGGTCGGGGATGGCGAGGAAGTTGAGGGTGCCGTCCTCGAACGCGGACTCGTCCTCGGTGAGGCGGTGCCAGCCGCCCTGCGCGCTCGCGCTGATGACCGTGCCGCCGGAGAACCACGGTCGGCGCAGCCGGGCCAGGGCGTCCCGCCGGGCCAGCAGGCACCCGATCCCGGTCGGGTAGCCGAACATCTTGTAGAAGCTCACCGCCACGAACTCCGGTTTGACCGTGCCCAGGTCGAGCCGGTTGCTCGGCACGAAGGCCGCCGCGTCGAGCAGCACGTCGTAGCCGGCCGCCTGAGCCAGGTTCACCCAGGCCAGGGGGTGCTGGACCCCGCTGAAGTTGCTCTGCGCGGGGTAGGCGAACAGGCCGCGCTGGCGGCCCCGGCCGCGCCCGAGTGCGGCGCTGACGTCCTCGTCAGAGCTCCGCAGGTCGGCCGTCGACAGCCCGATGTACCTGACCGGGGCGTGGCGCACGCCTGCGAACTCACGCAAGCCGTGCACGGAGTTGTGATTGTCCGTGGTGAGCACGAGCCGCGACCACGGCCGGAACTGGTACGCCTCGCCGACCAGGCGGCAGGCGCCCGTGGCGTTC
>JBOHCK010000299.1:0-7608 GCA_050698755.1 Streptosporangiaceae bacterium
GGGTCGCCGTGGCCACGGCATCCGGCGCGCGGACCACGGGTCGCTTATGCGCCCGCCGGTAGACGTCGCCGGCCACCCCCTCGGGGTTCCGCAGCAGGGTGAAGATCAGGAGCAGGCCGCCGACCAGCAGGAACCAGTTCCCGTTCAGCCCGAACCAGTCGTCAAGCGCGTACGGGATCAGCGCCTGCGCCGACAGCAGGCCGGCGAACACCGCGCCGGAGATCAGCGAGATACCCCCCGCGTAGGCGAACGCGATCAGGCTCAGCGCGGTGACCGCGTCGAACGAGGCGGCGCTGACCGAGAGGAAGTTGTACGCGTACAGGACGCCCGCGACCCCGGCGATGAACGCCGCGATGGTGAACGCGGCCAGCTTCACCGCCCGCGGGTTGACCGCGGCCGCCGCGGCGGCGCGCTCGTTGGAGCGGACCGCGAGCATCCGCTGGCCGAGCTGCCCGCGGCGGACGTAGCCGACGCCCGCGCACAGCAGCACGCAGCAGACGAGCGCGACCCAGCCGAAGACCGGGCTGGGCAGGTCGTGGTCCAGGCCGCGGAACGACGCGTCCGGGCCGAGGTCGAGGCCGAACCACTTCGGCTCGGGTACGGCCGCGCCCGCCAGGCCGCCGCCCCACGTGCCGTTGGTGAACCCGAAGTTCTGGATCGCCACGGCGCCCGCAAGCGTGACGACGGCGAGGCTGATGCCGCGCACCCGCACCGCGGAAACCGCGGTGATCACGCCGATCGCGAGCGCGACGGCGATGCCTGCGAGCGCCGCGACCGGGAACGTGATCCCGAAGTTGGACGCCATGTGCGAGACCGTGAAGCCGGCCGCCCCGGCCAGGCTCAGCTGCATCACCGAGATCTGGCCGACGAAGCCGGTGATGACCACCAGGGACAGCGCCATCATCGTGCCGATCAGCGTGTTGATCAGCGCCTCGCGGAAGCCGAACGGCAGCACGACCAGCGCGACCGCGGCGACCACGGTGCAGATGACCGCCGTGCGCGGCAGGTGCTGCGGACGCGGTACCTCGGGCAGCCGCCGCTCGATGAGCTCGCCCCGGCCCGGTATCCGCGCACCGCGCCAGAACAGGACGGCCACGATGATGAGAAAGGCCAGCAGGTCGGTGACGCCGGGCAGCGCGACGCCGCCGGACTGCGGGAACCAGGTCTGCGCCGAGGCGTACTCCAGCAGCGAGTACAGGATGCCGATCCCGAGGCTCGCCGCGCACGCGATGCCGAACGAGGTGAAGGAGGCCAGCAGCGCCGCCGCCAGCGCGGGGATGATCTGCAGCGGCAGCGTCTCGGGGTCGAGCTGGGTGATCGATGCGGCCAGGATGCCGAGCGCCCCGGCGAGCACGGCGGCGACGACGGTGTTGATGAGCGAGATCGTGTTCGGCGACAGGCCGCCGAGCATGGCCGCGACCTCGTTCTCCGCGGCCGCCCTGGTGGCCAGCCCGAACCGGGTCCACCGGTAGACCGCGGCGAGCACGGCCGCCGCCACGATGACCAGGCCGGTGAGGATGAACCGGTCGACGGGGATCACCGTGCCGAGCAGGTGGACGGTGTTCTGCGGCAGGATGCCGGGCTCCGGCTGCTGCGTGGTGCCGAAGGCGAGCAGCATCGCCGCCTGCGCGACGAGCAGCACGCCCAGCGAGGCGACCAGCTTGGCCAGCGGCGAGGAGTTGCGCATCGGCCGGTACACGGCGAACTCGGTGACCACTCCGACCACGGCCACGAACAGCAGGCTGAGCACGAGGCAGGCCCAGGTGGGCAGCGTCGCGATCTTGCCCGTATTGAGCGACCAGTAGGCGTACCCGCCGAGCATGGCCAGCCCGCCGACGGACAGGTTGATGACCCCCGACCCGCGGTAGCTGAGGACGACCCCGATCGAGATGCCCGCGATGAGCGCGCCGGAACCCAGACCGAGCAGGATGAACAGCAGGATCTCTTGCACTGGTCAGTCCCCGGGGATCAGTAGGGCACGGCCGGGCCACGCCGGGTCGGCCCGGCCGTGCCGATCTGGATCAGGACGGCGGCTGCAGCCAGCCCGCTTCCTTCGCCCAGTGGTTCTTGCCGCTGTAGACGAAGAACTGGGTGCGGTCGTTGCAGACCGCCGGAGCCGCGGAGAACATCCCGCAGTCCAGCGCCGGAGCGCCGAGCGCGAGCGGGCCCTTGAATGCCTTGGCCTGCGCCAGGATCGCCGACGGGGACAGGTTCGCGTACCCGATCTCGTTCATGAACCGGTCGATGGTGAGGATCTGGGAGAACGCGACGATGTTCCACGGGTCCGGCGCGTCGGCCGGGGACTCGAACTGGCCGGTCACCTTTTCGTAGGCCGGCATGCCCGGGTCGGTCGGATCGCCGAACAGCGAGCTGGCGATCGCGTAGGTCCAGATCGGGAAGTCGCCGCCCAGGCCGGCCGCGACCTGCCCGTTCAGGCACAAGGGCGCCGAGACGATCTTCTTGGCGTCGGTGATGCCCAGCTGGATCAGGCTCTTGGCCAGGTTGACGCAGCCCGACGAGTCGCTGTACGGGATCACCATGTCGGCCGTCGTGGCGTGCGCCGCGACCAGCACGCTGGTCAGGTCGGTCTGGCTCTCGTCGTAGCCCACCGCCGTGACGCTCACCCCGGCCGCCTTGAGCCCCGCCTCGATCGCCGCGGCGCCCTCGGTGATCCCGGGGATGTCCGGGTAGACCAGCGCCGCCGTCTTCGCGTGCAGCACGTCCACCGCGTAGGTGCCGAACGGGCCGAGGACGTGCGTCGCGTCGCCGAACAGGATCACCGCGTTGGGCTGCACGCCGTCGGTGCCCGTGACGGCTACCCCGTCGATGACCGGCGTCGTGGTACCGATCGCCGTGAAGAAGGGCTGGATGCCGATCGCGACGCCGCCCGTGGCGATGACGTCGATGCTCTTGTTGGCCGCGAACTGCTGCCCGCAGGTCGTGCCCTCGGCGTCCGTGTTGGCGATGAAGCAGGTGACCAGCTTGAGCGGATGGCCGCCCACCCCGCCGAGCTGGGCGTTGATGTACTTGACCGCCGTTTCGGCGCCGACCGTGGCCAGCGGGCCGATGGAGCTCGCGCCGCCCTGCTGGTTGAGGAAGCCGATGTCGACCGGCGCCAGGGAGCTGTTGGCCGGGCCGGCCTTGCCGCCGGTGTAGGCCAGGTAGTTGGTGACCGATTGCGCGCCCTGGCCTCCGGTGCCGGTGCTCGCCGGGAGGCTGCTGGCCGGCGCGCTGGCCGGCGTGGTGGTGGTGGAACTGGAACTCGAACTTGAACTGCTGCTGCAGCCCGCCGCGGCCAGCAGCGCCGCGGCGACCACGGCGAAGCCGATTCTGCTGTGTCTTCGCACGCTGGTTCCTCCTGGGATGGGTCCTGGATGAACTCCCTCAGGAAAGACCGGTGTTAAGTATTCGTCAACTAGTGGAAAACGGTTCAAGGTCACAATCGTGTGACCTGTCCGGAGGGCACATATTCACGCCCGGCAAGTTGGGGGGCCACGCCAATGGCCGCGTCGTCGGCCGTGGTGGATGCTGGTGCCATCGACGTCCTCGAACTCGACCGGCTGAGCGTCGGCTACGACCGCGCGCCGGTCGTGCGCGACCTGACGCTGACCGTGGGCCGAGGTGAGGTCGTCGCGCTGCTCGGCGCCAACGGGGCCGGCAAGACCACCACGCTGCGAGCGATTTCCGGACTGCTGCGGCCGGCCAGCGGGGCGGTGCGGCTGGCCGGACAGGACCTCGCGGGCGTGTCCCCGACCGCCCGGGCGCGCCTGGGCCTGGCGCACGTCCCGACCGACCGCGGGATCTTCTTCGGCCTGACCGTCGCCGAGCACTTCCGGCTGGACGGGACCGACCTGGACGAGGCGGCGGGCCACTTCCCGGCGCTGCGCACGCTGCGCGACCGGAAGGCTGGCCTGCTGTCCGGTGGCGAGCAGCAGATGCTCGCGATCGCGCGCGCGCTCAGCCGCAGGCCGAAGCTGCTGATGCTCGACGAGATGAGCCTGGGCCTGGCCCCGGTGATCGTGGGGCGGCTGCTGCCGGTCGTCCGGGAGTTCGCGACGAGCCACGGCACCGGGGTCCTGCTGGTGGAGCAGCACGTCCACCTGGCGCTGAAGATCGCCGATCGCGGCTACATCCTGTCCCACGGGGAACTGGCGGCCAGCGGGAGCGCCGAACAGCTGAGTCGCGACGACGCGCTGCTGGCGGCCAGCTATCTCGGCGGGGCCGCGGGCGGCGCTCCCGGCTGATCCGCGGCCGGCGTATTTGTGGTCAGCGCCGTGCGGTACGCCGCGCCGCTTGTGGCCGTCGTCAAAGCCGGAATTCGGCTCTTTTGCTGCCCTCCCAGCGGCGAGTACGCAGGGAGGTAACAGCGAAGGAAAGACGATGATGCGTACTTACCACGCCGACGTGATCGGCTCGCTACTGCGCCCGCGCCATCTCTTCGAGGCCCGGGCCGCGCTCGACGCTGGCCGGATGGAACCGCACGAGTTCAAGCAGATTGAAGACCGCGCTGTCGACGAGGGGATCGCGCTGCAGGAGGGGTGCGGGCTCGATGTCGTCACCGACGGGGAACTGCGCCGTTTCTCGTTCCTCGACCAGCTCCTGTCCGAGGTGGAAGGCACCACCGAGCGGCCCGGTGCCGCGGTCAACTTCCACGGCCAGGGCGGCGAGATCTGGGACTGGCACGCGCCGATCACGATCACCGGCAAGTTCCGGGGCAAACGGATGCTGACCCTCGAGGAGTTCGCCTATGCGCGGGGCCGCGCCCGGAAGCCGGTCAAGGTCACGCTGCCCAGCCCGCTGGTGCTGTACTCGGCCTGGTCGCCGGAGCTGTCGACCGCGGCCTACCGGGATGCGTACGAGATGTTCGCCGATGCCGCCGACGTCATCCGCGACGAGGTGCACGCGCTCGCCCGCCTCGGCTGCACCTACATCCAGATCGACTCGCCTGACCTCGGGACGCTCGTGGACCCGGAGAACCGCACGCTGCGCGAGGAGCTCGGCATGCCCACCGAGCGCACCCTCACCGAGGGCGTCGACATCATCGACTCCATCGCGGACGTGCCGGGCGTTACCTTCGGCCTGCACCTGTGCAAGGGCAATTACCAGAGCAAGTGGATCGCGACCGGCGGCTACGACTCGACCGCCGAGGCCATCTTCGGGCGCATGCACAACATCGACGTGTTCCTCATGGAGTACGACGATGAGCGCTCGGGGACCTTCGAGCCGCTGGCCAAGGTACCGGACGACAAGGTGGTCGTGCTCGGCCTGGTTTCCAGCAAGACCACCGAGGTAGAGCCCGTAGCGGACATCGCCGCGCGGGTCAACGAGGCGGCGCAGTACATCGACCGGGAGCGGATCGCCCTGTCCACCCAGTGCGGGTTCGCGTCGGTGTCCATCGGCGCGAACCTCATCGGCGCGGACACCCAGCAGGCCAAGCTCGAGCTGGTCGGAGAGGCGGCTCGCGAGATCTGGTAACGGAGGTGCTCAATGGGGCTACCCGCGCTGTTCAGCCTCGACGGGAAGGTGGCGCTGGTCACCGGGGCCGGCGGCGGCCTCGGCTGGCAGTTCAGCGAGATGGCGGCCGAGGCGGGCGCCCACGTCGCGTGCGCGGACATCAATGAGCAATCCGCCAAGTCAGCGGCCGCGGCGGTCCAAGACCTGGGCCGCCGCGGCCTCGGGCTCCGCTGTGACGTGACGGCCGAAGCCGAGGTCGAGGCGATGGTCCGGCGCACGGTCGAGGCATTCGGGCGCCTTGACATCTTGTTCAACAACGCGGGCGTCGCCGACCCGGCGCCGTTCCTGCTGCACGAGTACCCGACGCAGAACTGGCGTCAGGTGCTCTCCGTCGACCTTGAGGGCGTCTTCTTCTGCGCCAGGGAGGCCCTGAAGGTCATGACCGCCCAGCAGTCGGGCAAGATCATCAACATCGCCTCCATGTGGGGCCTGGCCGGCTCGTCAAGCCTGTTCCCCGCCCCGGCCTATAACGCGGCCAAGGGCGCAGTAGTCAACCTGACCCGTGAGCTCGGCCTGCAGTACGCCAAGCAGGGCATCCAGGTCAACGCGCTCTGCCCGGGCTTCTACCGGACCCGGCTCGGCGCCTTCGACGACCCCGACACGGTGACCCGCGTCGAGGCCTTCATCCCGATGGGCCGGATCGCGGAAGCAGCCGACATCAAGGGACCGGCGCTGTTCCTGGCCTCGGCGGCCTCGGACTACATGACCGGCCAGACCCTGGTCACCGACGGCGGGTGCATGGCCAAGTAACGGCCGGAGCCCCCTGTGAGCTCCTACAGGCCGATGGTCCCGTCGGCCAGCTCGCGGAGCAGGTCGGCGTGGCCGTTGTGCCGTGCGTACTCGTCGATCATGTGGGCGTACAGCCAGCGCAGGTCCACGGTGACCGTCTCGTCGCCGAACGTCTCGTCCAGTGACCTGCCCTGGACCGCCAGCCGGGCCTGCGCGACCTCCTCCGCGTACGTCGCGAAATCGCCCTCGGCGTGAGCCGGGTCGGCCAGGGCGAACTCCCCGCCCTCCGGGTGCCCAGCCGACGGGTACAGGTCCGCCGCATCCTCGCCCGCGAACCTGATCCGGAACCAGATGCGCTCGTTGGCCGCCATGTGCCGCACCAGCCCGAGCAGCGACAGCTCCGACGAGGCCACGGGCCGCGAAGCGAGCTGCTGCCCGGTCAGCCCCGCGCACTTCCGCAGCAGGGTGGCCCGGTGATAGTCCAGCCACGCGTCGAGCCGGACCCGCTCGCCTGCGACGTACGGCGGCTCCACGCGGTCCACGTCAGGTGCGATCCAGGTCATGACCCGGATACTCCCAGATCACCTACCTAGACATCCAGAATAGCATCTGCTAAATTTCTTTAGCAGATGCAAGAAGGGGCACCGTGGAGATCTCGGACCTGACGGGGGACGACCTGCTGCGCGTGCTCGCGACCCTGGCCAACCCGCACCGCCTGAGGATCGTGGCCGCCCTGACGGAAGAGCGCAACTACGTCAGCCAGCTGGCCCGCGAGCTGGAGATAAGCCGCGCCCTGCTGCAGGTTCACCTGCGGAAGCTGCGGGCCGCCGGGCTGGTGTCCTCCGTCCTTGAGCTCTCGGACGACGGCAAGGCGATGAAGTATTACCAGGTCACGCCCTTCGCGCTGTACCTGACCCCGCAGGCGATCACGGTCGCGGCGCGGACCCTGGGCGAGGATAGCTATCGAGACGCGGAGCTCCTGAGATGAACCCAAATGATGACCTCGCCCTGGTCATTTCGCTGGCGATAGCCGTCGTGTTCACGGTCTGGGTTATTGCCCGGCAGCTAAGCGCCTCCCGGCAGGCACGGGCGGCGCTGACTAGCGGCGAGGAATACCGCGCCCTCGCCGACGAGTACCGTCGCCTCAGCGACATGGCGGTCACCGCCCAGGAGCACGTCGACCTCAGGCTCACCGACCTGAGCGTGCGCATGGATGACCTCCGGGACCAGCTGGACCAGATGCAGCGCATCCTCAAGGAAGTCGAGTAGCCCGCCCTGATCACGGAGCTCGTGCTAGCCCCGTTCTGAGCTGCGCTCCGCGTGGGCCGCGGCTCGCAGCGGCCGGTCGGCGACCCAGACGGCGAT
>JBOHCK010000300.1:0-7596 GCA_050698755.1 Streptosporangiaceae bacterium
GGGGGGGGTCGTCCCCCCCCGGGGTTAACAGAGCATTTCGGGGGGTCGTCCCCCTCGGAGCCGGAGTTAACAGGGCCTTGAGCACGGTCTCGGCGATCCGGTCAGCCGAGGGCAGCACGTAGTCCTCGAGCTTATCCGCGGCGGGGAGCGGGATATGAGGGGTGGTGATGCGGATCACCGGGCCGGTGAGCGCGCCGAACGCCTCCTCGGCCACGATCGAGACCAGTTCGGCGCCCCATCCGCACAGGCGCGGGTTCTCCTCGACCGTGAACATCCGGCCGGTCTTGGCCACCTCGGCCAGGATAGTCCTGGTGTCCAACGGCACCAGCGACCGGACGTCCACGACCGTGGCCTCGATGCCGTGCTCGGTGGACAGCCGCTGCGCCGCCGCCAGTGACCGCGGGACCATCGCGGCCAGCGCGAGGATCGTCGCGTCCCCGCCCTCCCGCAGCACGCTGGCCCGGCCGAGTTCGTCGACCACCTCGCCGTCGGGCACCTCGCCCTTGCTCGCCATCAGGCCCTTGTGTTCGAAGAACACCACGGGATCGGGGTCGCGGACGGCCGCCGCCATTAGCCCCACCACGTCGCGCGGGCTGGAGGGGGCGACGACCTTCAGCCCGGGCACGGCCATGGCCCAGTTCTCCACCGACTGCGAGTGCTGGGCGCCGAACCGCACTCCGGCTCCGTTGGCGCACCGGACGACCAGCGGCAGGGCCAGCTGACCGTCGGACATGTACCTGATCTTGGCCATCTCGTTGGCGATCAGGTCCCAGCAGACCGCGAAGAAGTCGCTGAACATGATCTCGGCGATCGGCCGCAGGCCGGTCATCGCCGCGCCGATCGTGGCGCCGAGGATGGCCTGCTCGCTGATCGGGGTGTCGCGGACCCGCTGCGGGCCGAACTCTTCGAGCAGGCCGACCGTGGTCTTGAACACCCCGCCGGCCGCCGCCACGTCCTCGCCGAGGAACACCACGTTCGGGTCCCTGCGCATCTCCTGGGCGATCCCCCAGGCGACTGCCTCGCGGTATGTGATAACTCCCACCACAACTCCGTTCGGTCAATAAAGATCTTCATGGCGTCCGGCGGGTCAGCTGATGACGGCGATGACCGTGGCGACCGGGACGGTCTCGCCCTGCTGCACCCTGATCTCGCTGAGCACGCCGGTGACGGGGGCGGGGATCTCGGTGTCTACCTTGTCGGTGCCGATCTCGAGCAGCGGCTCGCCCTCGGTGACCTGGTCGCCGACCTGCTTGAACCACTCGTTGACGGTGCCCTCGTCGACCGTCTCCCCCATCCGGGGCATGACCACCTCGGTCATCAGTTCCTCCAGGCGTGGCCGCCGTCGGCCCACACGTTGGTCGCGGCCAGTTCGACGCTCGGCTCGGGACCCGCCTTGGCCTCCTCGGTGGCGCGGTCCACCGCGTCCTTCGCGTTCTTGTCGATCGCGTCCAGGGTCGCCTCGTCGACGCCGCGGCCGATGAGAACCTTACGGTAGGCGGGCAGCGGATCCCGGGCCAGCCAGGCCTTGACCTCCTCGTCGGGCCGGTACTTGCCCGGGTCGGCACGGGAGTGGCCGCCGTGCCGGTAGGTGATCGCCTCGATCAGGCTCGGCCCGCCACCATCGCGGGCGCGCCCGATCGCGGCCTGGGCCACCTCGTAGACCGCCTCGACGTCGTTGCCGTCCACCACCACCGGGTCGAGCCCGTAGGCGGCGGCACGGTCGGCGGCGGGCCGGGGTACCGCGGTCACCGTCCCGATCGCCGTGTACTCCATGTACTGGTTGTTCTCGCAGATGAACACGACCGGCAGGTGCCAGACCGCGGCCAGGTTGAGCGCCTCGTGGAAGGCGCCGATATTCGTCGCGCCGTCGCCCAGGAAGCAGACCGTGACCTGCTTGGTGCCCCGGTACAGGGCCGACCAGGCCGAGCCGTTCGCGATGACCAGCTGGGCGCCGATGATCGCGTAGGCGCCGAGGATGCCGTGGGAGACGTCGAGCAGGTGCATCGAGCCGCCCTTGCCGTGCATGAGGCCGTTCTCGCGGCCGAGCAGTTCGGCCATCACCGGGGTCATCGGCGTCCCGCGGGCCAGCACGTGGTTGTGGCCGCGGTACGTGGTGAACGTGTAGTCGTCGGCGTTCATCGCCTGCGACACGCCAGCCGCGACCGCCTCCTGGCCGGTGCCGAGGTGCGTCGTCCCCTTGACCAGGTTCTGCAAGAACAGGTCGTGCGCGCGCTTCTCGAAGAGCCGGAGTTCGATCATCTTCCGGTACATCTCGAGCGCGGTGGCGGTTTCTACCTCTGGCACGTGATCGCCCTCAGCTTCAGTTTGAGCTTCGTCAGTAGGGGTTGGTGACGTACAGGTCCTGGGCCGGGAACTTGGTCAGGATGTCGACCCCGCTCGGCCCGACCACCACCTCTTCCTCGATCCGCGCCGCTGAGCGCCCGTCGGTCGCGGGGCAGTAGGTCTCCAGCGCGAAGACCATGCCTTCCTTGATCTCCAGGGGTGCGTCGAGCGAGGTGAGCCTGGAGATGATGGGGCGTTCGTGCAGGGCCAGCCCGAGCCCGTGCCCGAACTCCAGGCCGAAGGCCGTCTTCTCGTCGGCGAGCCCGATCTCCTGCGCCTCCGGCCACAGCCGGGCGACCTGGTCGGTGGACACGCCGGGCTTGATCATGTCGATGGCGACGTCGATCCACTCGCGGGCTCGCTTGTACGCGTCCTTTTGCGACTCGGTGGCCCAGCCGACCGCGAAGCACCGGTAGTAGCAGGTCCTGTAGCCGTTGTAGGAATGCATGATGTCGAAGAAGGCTTGCTCGCCGGGCCGGATCATGCGGTCGGAGAAGTTGTGCGGGTGCGGGTTGCACCGCTCGCCGGACACCGCGTTGATGCTTTCCACGTCGTCGGAGCCCATTTCGTACAGGCGCTTGTTGGCCAGGGCGACGATCTCGTTCTCCCTTATGCCGGGCTTCAGGGCGGCCGCGATGTCCTGGTAGGTGCCGTCGACCATGCTCGCCGCGGTGGCCAGCAGCGTGACCTCATCCCGGGACTTGATCTCCCTGGCGTCCAGCATGACCTGCTGGCCGTCCCTGATGTCAATGTGCTGTCGTTGCAGCTCGAAGAAGGTGGGGATCTCGGCCCAGTCCACGCCGACCGGCTCGCCCGCGACGCCGGCGTCGCGCAGCCGGTCGGAGATCTCGGTCACCTGCTTGGCGGTCAGGCCGGAGGCGGGCGGGGCGGCACCGCGCATGGTGGTGTAGGAGGCGATGCAGTTCTCCGGCTTCAGCCAGGGGCAGTACATCCGGTGGTGCACCGCAGCGGAGCCGAAGTCCCACAGCACCAGCTCGCCGGTCCGGGTGTACAGCGCGTAGCGGCACAGCTTGTCCCTGGTCCACTCCCCGATCGCGACGCTGGTCAGGTACCTGATGTTGTTGTTGTCGAACACCAGCAGCGCGCCCAGGCCTGCCGCTTCCATGGCCGCCTTGGCGCGCTCGAGGCGGTAATGCCTCAGCCGGGCGAAGTCCAGCCTCTCTTCGAAGTCGACGTTCATCCGCCCGGGCGCGGCGGCGATGGGAAGCGACGGTACGGCCATGGCAGCTCCTCTGCTCGACCCCACCATCCAATGCCGTGTGCAGTGAGACTGTCAAGGTGGCCCGCGCGAACGTGCAGTGTACATTGACATCATGGTGGGACGGCATGCCGAATGACTTCGATCCCGGCACCGGGCTCGGTCCCAGGCTGCGCCTCGCCCGCGAGGAACGCCGGCTCTCCGCGCGCGAGCTGGCCCGCAGGATCGGGTGTTCGGCCAGCCTAATCTCGCAGATCGAGCGGGGGGTCTCCGTCCCTTCCGTGGGCGTGCTGTACTCGCTGGCGACCGAGCTGGGCAGCTCGCTCGACCACCTGCTGTTCGGCGCGGATCAGGCCCAGCGTGCGGATCAGCCCCCGCCGGCGGCCGCCTCGAGCGCTCCGGCCGCGGACCCGCACGGTATCGTGCAGCGCGCCGAGGGCCGGAACATCATCGACCTGGCCAGCGGGGTGCGCTGGGAGCGGCTTACCCCTGGCACCGACGCCATGACCGACTTCCTCGAGGTCATCTACGCCCCCGGCGGCCACTCCACCGACGAGCGCCGTCCGCTGCGTCACGACGGGCGCGAGTACGGCCTGGTCATCAGCGGGACGCTCCAGGCCAACGTCGGCTTCGAGAGCTACGAACTCGGCCCGGGTGACTCGATCGCCTTCGATTCCGTCACTCCGCACGAGTACCTGAACAAGACCGGCGAGCCCGTGCACGCGATCTGGGTCGTCGTCCACACCGAACCCGGCCGCGCGTGAGAGAGGTACCCGCCCGGATCTTGCCGCTAGGTAACGGGTAGCTCGTCAGGTCCACCGGCACCCAGTTCGTTTCTTGGGGTGGCTGGCTCCCCGGGCCCTGGAGACGGGCCGGGGAGCCAACCGCCTCGGGTCAGGGATAGGTGACTACGTCGCTGGGGCCGTGGCTGGCGGAGTTCACGGCGGCGCCGGTGCCGTTGATGACCGAGTTGATGCCGCCCGAGCCGTTCAGGAACTGGGTGAACACGTCGTGGAATTGCACGTTAGGCGTGTCGGGAACCTGGAAGGCCATCGCGGCGAAGATGGCCACGCCCTGGTTGAAGAACGAGTAGCTGCCCAGGCCGTAGCCCCGGAACGTGGTGACGTTGGGCGTGATGAGGAAGGCGGGGTAACCGTCCCGGGTCGGGCTGGCCATCCAGGCCGACTGGCTGGGCGGGTCGTAGGGCATCTCGTTCTGGAAGAAGATGTCCGTGCCGCCCTGACCGCTCCAGATCACCTCGTCCTTCTGGTAGTGCTCCACGGCCAGGCCGTAGGCGGTGACGTCACGGCCGGTGACGACGACGCCGGTGTCGGCGGTGTTGCTGGTCCACCCCACGGCGTTGCCGTGGTCGGCGCGCCAGGCCCAGACGTCATCGATGATCGAGTTGCCCGCGTTGTCCAGGAGGCTGACCGTGGCGCTCACGGGCGTGGTCTCAGCGCCGCCGATGCGGAAGAAAATGTCCTGGATCAGGTCGGGGTCGCTGGCCGAGCTAGGCCCGGGCGTCCCGACCGAGAGCAGGACCGGCGAGTTAACCGGGCCCGCGTCGATGATGAGCCCGGACAGTTTCACCCCTTCGTTCCGCACGATGATCATGGCGGCGTTGCCGTGCTGGGGAACCAGGGTGGCCAGGCCCAGGCCCAGCACGACGGTGTCGGGGTGGGGGACCACGATGGCCTGGTTAAGGTCGTAGACCCCGGGCGTGAGGATGAGGTCCTGGCCCCGGGCCATCGCGGCGGTCATGGCCGAGGCGGGCGTGCTCGGGCTGGCGATGAAGAAGTCCGACAGGGGCAGGGAGGTGCCCGCCTCGCTACCGCTGGCCCAGGACGGGCCTGACGAATTGTCTTGGACGGCGGGAAGGAACACGTGGTAGTTGCCTTGGGTGTCGGTGTAGATGAAGGGCTCCTCCTCGGTCACCGGGCTCGCGGACAGGACCGTGTTCTGGTCGCATTGACCGCCGAAGACCGGCGCGGGCGCGCCCTCGACCCCGGAGAAGACCCAGTTCCACAGGCCCTGGTTATCGGGGGCGCAACCATTCGTTCCGCCTATCTCCGAGTTGCGGACCATGTACTGCTGGTTGCCGTAGAAGTTAAGGTCACCGCTGATATGGCTGTCGGCGATGAAGCCGCCGCTGGCGAAGTTGTTAGTCGCGCAGTAGTCCTGGAAGACGACGCTGCCGTTGATGATGGCGCGCCTGATCGGGGTGGCCTGGGATGCCGACCACATCTCGGCGGAGTTGTCGCAGCCGGCGCCGAAGGGATCCAGGGTCGGCGGGGCGTAAGCAGGCGCCGAGCTCGGGAGGTCCACGTTGAGGGTCAGGTTGGATAGCGAGCGCCAGAAGTTGTCGTCGGAGCTGCAGTCGGTGGTCCCGGCGGTGCACAGGTTGTTGAACACGTCGATGGCGCCGTCGACGACCGTGTCCTGGGGCATGGCGCCCAGGCCCGCGACCTCGGTGTAGTAGCCGACCTGGAACACCAAGGGATCACCGGCCGACCCGTACGTCCCTGGCTGGAAGAAGATGGCGTACCGCTGGCTGTCGAACTGGCTGGCCACCGGGACCTGCTGGGTGGCGATGGCGTTGAGGTCGGCCTGGATGGCCGCCTGGCTCATGGTGTCGTTGAAGACGCAGACGTTGGGCCCGAAGGCGGCGACGTTCGCGTCCGGGCAGATCGACGAGGGGTCCTGCCCGGTCACGACCCCGGCCGTCGCGGGGGACGATACCGCGGCGAGGCAGGTACCAGCGACCAGCGCCGCCGCGCCGAACAGGGCCAGGCTGGGCCGCCTGCGCGGGGCACGGCCCCGGAAGATCGTGTTCATGGTGCCCTCCAGGGGAGGGCGGGGGCGAACCAGGACGGGCTTGAATCACGCATAAGGCTTCCTCCTTATCCGGCCCCCCATGGGTTAATGCGGCTATAGCTGCCCTTTCATGATCGCTTTGCGCGAGGTTGCCGGGAATGCCACGGGGCTCAACCTAGTGGTGTGCGGCTGTTAATGCGCCATAAACGTCATTGCGGTCCGTCAAAAATCCGTTAACAGACATGTCGACAATTGTTCACGGCTTACATTGCGCAGGTAGGAGGCATGGCGCGAAATATGCAGAAGGTGCGGCATGATGGTCTAAGGGGTAATCCAAGACCATTACCAAAAGTGTCCCTGGTGCGGGCAGTAAGCCCGTGGGGCGCGTGGTAAGCCCGTGAGATGTGGGGTCAGCCGGTAGGGGTGTGGCGAGTCCCTGGGTGCGGTAGGCCCCGTGGGGCGGGCGGTGATGATGGAAGCCACTGGGGCTCGGGAGTGCGGGCTCTGGTTCGGCCGGTCGGTGATCTCGTCAGCGGCGGCGGGGTGAGGGGCGCGGCTTGGGCCCGTTTCAGACCCATGGGTGTGGCACCGTACCGTCTCTTTCCACTACGGTGCCACACCCATGGGCTCCGCTTAGATGCTGGCGGGGCTGATGTGAGTGGTGAGGCCCGGGGTGGAGGGGTTCGCGGCTAGGCGGGGTCGGGTTCGTGGCTAGGCGGCGGCGTGGGGGGCGTCGGGGGTATGGGGGGCGGTGGGGGTCGGGCCGGCGGGCTCTGGTTCGGCCGGGGCTGGGTGGGTGTGCTCGTCGGCGGGGGTGCGGGTGACGGGGTTCGCTGTGGCCTGGTCTACCCAGCGGGCGATGCGGTCGACCAGGTCCTGGGTGCTTGCGGACTCGGCGTGACCCATGCCGGGCAGGAGCCATAGGTCCTTGGGCTCCCGGGCCGCCATGTACAGCTGGCGGGCGTGGTCGGGCGGGAAGTACGGGTCCTGGTCGCCGTGCACGATCAGCAGCGGGACGGGCGAGATCAGGGGCGCCGCCTCGGCCGGAGGGACCGGGACCAGCTTCCAGCCTTCGGGGCTTATCCGGGTCCTGAGCCACCGCCTGGTCACGAACCGGCCCAGCGGGCGCTCGATCGCCCAGTGCACCCGGCGCATCCGCTTGGTGCCGCGGTAATACCAGCGGCCTGGGCCGCTCACCGAGACGACCGCGTCGACCCCGC
>JBOHCK010000301.1:0-7548 GCA_050698755.1 Streptosporangiaceae bacterium
CGCCATGCTGCCGCAGATCCTGGCCACCGGCCTGACCGTGCTGCTCGTCGAGCAGGACGTCAGCCAGGCGCTCCGCGTAGCCTCGCACATCCAGTGCCTGCTGGAGGGGCGCACCACGCTGGAGGGCAGGCCGGCGGACGTCACCGCCGAGCAGGTCGAGGCGGCCTACTTCGGCCTCGCAGGCGCGGGCAGCCCCCCCGCGAGCGGGGGGCCAGGGGGGGCGGGCAGCCCCTCCAAGATCGGGGGGGATTCTGGGGGGGTCGTCCCCCCCGGGCTAGCAGGAGAGGCGTTATGGTCTGGGTCAACGACGTCATCCAGGGGATCCTGACCGGCGGGCTGTATGCGCTGTTCGCCTGCGGGCTTTCGCTGATGTTCGGGGTGATGAAGGTCGTCAACCTCGCGCACGGCGACCTGGCCGTGGTCGGCGGCTACGTCGCGCTCGGCGTCATCGCGATCACGCACGTGCCGGTGCTCTGGTCGTTCGTGATCGTGGTGCCGGTCATGGCGGTGCTCGGCTACGTCGTGCAGCGGACGCTGATCCAGGCCGCGCTCGACCGCAGCATCCTGACCACGCTGCTGGTCACGTTCGGGTTGTCGGTGGTGATCGAGAACGGGCTGCTGCAATTCGTCAACGCCGACAGCCACTCGCTCGGGGTGAACAACTCCATCATCACCGCGTCATTCTCGCTCGGGTCGCAGATCCAGATCGCCTACCTGCTGCTGCTGATCCTCGCGGTGGCGGTGGTCGTGCTGCTCGGCCTGCAGTACTTCCTGTCCGCGTCCAGGTACGGCCGGCTGATCCGGGCGGTGGCCGACGACCAGGAGGCTGCCCAGCTGTCGGGCGTCGACTACCGGCACGTGTTCGGCATCGCGGCGGCGATCGCGTTCGGCTCGGTGGCGCTGGCCGGCATCGCCCAGGGCCTGTACTCACAATTCGCTCCGACCACGGGAACCGACACGATCCTGCTGTTCGCGTTCGCGGCGGTGGTGATCGGCGGACTCGGGTCGCTGTGGGGCACGCTGGTCGGCGGCATGATCCTCGGCGTGGCCCAGGAGATCGGCACCCAGATCAATTCCGCCTCCGGGTTCCTGGCCGGGTACATCGTCTTCCTGGCCGTACTGGTGCTCCGCCCGCAGGGCCTCACCGGGCGGAGGGCACCGTCATGAGCGAGCCTTGGTTTGCAGGCGAGCGGGGGAGCAGAGCATGAGCGTGGTCACTGATACCACCGCCCGTTCGGCAGAAAAATACCGAGTAACCCGGTCGCGGCGAAACGTCGCCTGGACCGGGCTGTTCGCGCTCGCCGTCGTCGTGGTGCTCGCGCTGTTCCCGTACATCTTGTACTCCGGCACCACCACGATCATGGTGCAGGCGTTCATCATCCTCACCCTGGCCAGCATGTGGAACCTGCTGGCCGGCTACGCGGGGCTGGTGTCGGTGGGGCAGCAGGCGTTCGTGGGGCTCGGTGCGTATTTCGTGCTGGCCCTGAACATCAACAAGATCTCGATGTTCACGGCCGTCCCGATCGCGATCATCGGCTGCGGCGTCGCCGCGCTGCCACTGTGGTGGCTGGTCTCCCGGCTGCGTACCGGGTACTTCGCGATCGCCACCTGGGTGCTCGCGACGACCGTCATGCTGGTCATCGAGAGGATCCCCTCGCTCGGCAGCGGCACCGGGCTGTCGCTGCCGAACACGCCCGACATCAGCACGACGCTGCTCGAGGCCTACACGTACTGGATCGGGCTGGCCGTCAGCGTCCTCGCGCTGCTCACCGTTTACCTGCTGCTGCGCAGCAGGCTGGGCCTCGTGCTCACCGCCATCAGGGACGACGAGGTGGCCGCGCGCGGCTCGGGAGCGCGCGTCGGGCTGGCCCGGATGCTGGTGTTCATCATCGCGGGCGCCGGCTGCGGGGCCGCGGGCGGGCTGCTGGCCATCAGCCAGCTCATCGTGCAGCCTAGCGCGGTGTTCAGCGTGCAGTGGACGGCGGAGATGGCGTTCGCGGTGATCATCGGGGGGCTCGGCACGATCGAGGGGCCGATCCTCGGCACCATCGTGTACATAATCCTGCAGCAGACGCTAGCCTCCTACAACGCCTGGTACCTGATCATCCTCGGCCTAGTGGCGATGGGGGTGGCCATATTCGCACGGCGCGGGCTGTGGGGGCTGGTCGACGAGTACGCGCACGTCCGGCTGTTCCCAGTCGGATACTGGCTGTGGACCGGCGACAAGGGCCGCCGCGGCCTGCGCTGGCGGCGGGGCGGCCGGCCCAGCTGATCCAGGTTTTGATCGGGCGGGAGGGCGGATGACCAAGCCATCCAGCAAGAGCCATCGTGAGCTGACGCCGCGGGCCCCGGTCAGGCGGGCCGCCCCCGTGGTGCGGCAGGTGCTGTGGGCCTCGGTACCGGTCTGGTCGATCGGCTTCCTGTCCTTCGTCCCCTTCCTGGGTTACGCGATCATCCGGCGCAGGAAGGCGGACTGGGCCGTTTTCGCGGCCTACCTGGCGGCGACCATCGGCCTGATCGTGGCGTTGGGGTCCGCCGGCTCGGGCAACGGCGGGGGCACCGCCGCCCTCGGCGGGTTCATCATCGCGCTGGCGGGCTGCGCCGCCGTCCACGCTGCCGTCTTGTTCCGGCCCGGGAACGCCCCGGCGTCCGAAGTACCCGCCGCGCTGCCCGGCACGCGGCAGCACAACAAGGACGCCATCGCCGAGGCGAAGGACCGGATCGAGCGCAGGAAGGACGCGCGGCGGCTGGCCGAGACCGACCCTGCGCTGGCGCGGGACCTGCACATCGGCCGGCCCGACGTGCCGCGGGACTACGACGACGGCGGGCTGGTGGACGTCAACCACGTGCCCGGCGCCGTGCTCGCCGCCGGACTGGGCCTCACGCCGGACGAGGTGACGGACGTGATCGCGGCGCGGGACAAGCTCGGGAAATTCACCAGCGCCGAGGAGCTGTGCGCCTACACCGACATGTCACCAGACCGGGTGGACGAGCTCCGCGATCTGATGATCTTCAGCTGACCTGCGGGAGAATGGGCCCGTGCTGCTCGCTGAGATCGCCGGGGTGTCGCAGGCCGTGGCCGCCACCAGCGCCCGGCTGGCCAAGATTGGTGCGCTGGCCGACGCGCTGCGCGAGGCCGGGCCGGTCGAGGTGCCGATCGCCGTGGCCTACCTGTCCGGGGAACTCCCGCAGCGGCAGGTGGGCGTCGGCTGGGCGGCGCTGCGGGACGGGTTTCCGGCCGCGGCCTCGCCCACGCTGACGCTGAGCGAGGTGGACGCCAGCCTGTCCGCCATCGGCGCGGTGGCGGGCAAGGGCTCGGCGGCGGCGCGTAAAGCGCTGGTCGGCTCGTTGTTCGGGCGAGCTACCGAGGGCGAGCAGCGGTTCTTGTTCGGCCTGCTGTCCGGCGAGCTGCGGCAGGGCGCGCTGGAGGGCGTCATGACCGAGGCCGTCGCGCGGGCGGCGTCGGTGCCCGCTTCCGAGGTCCGCCGGGCCATGATGCTGCGCGGGTCGCTGGGTGCCGTGGCCGCCGCCGCGCTAGCGGGGGGGAGCCCGGCGCTGACAGCGTTCGGCCTAGAGGTTGGCTCTCCGGTGCGGCCGATGCTGGCGTCCAGCGCGCCGACCATCGAGGACGCGCTGGCCAAGGTCGGCGGTCAAGCCGCGGTCGAGTGGAAGCTGGACGGCATCCGGATCCAGGCTCACCTTCGCGAGGGGAGTGTCCGCCTGTTCACCAGGACCCTCGACGAGATCACCGCCAGGCTCCCCGATGTGGTGGCGGTCCTCGCGAAGCTGCCGGTTCGCGCGGCGGTCCTGGACGGAGAGCTGATCGCGCTGCGCGAGGACGGCAGGCCGCTGCCGTTCCAGGACACGGCCTCGCGGACGGCGACCCAGGGCCTCGTTTCCGAGGCGGTTCCGCTCTCCGTCTTCCTGTTCGACGCGCTGCACCTGGACGGCGCCGACCTGATCGACCTGCCCGACGCCAGGCGGCACTCCGAACTCGCCTGGGCGGTGCCGCCCGGGCTGCTCATGCCCCGCCTGGTGACCGGCTCCGCCGAGGAGGCCACGGCGTTCTTCCGCGACGCGGTCGCACGCGGGCACGAGGGCGTCGTGGTCAAGTCCCTTGACACGCCGTACACCGCGGGCCGCAGGGGCGCCGGGTGGATCAAGGTCAAGCCGCGGCACACCCTTGACCTGGTGGTGCTCGCGGTGGAGTGGGGCCACGGCCGGCGCCGCGGCTGGCTGTCCAACCTGCACCTGGGCGCGCGGGACCCGGCCACGGGCGGGTTCGTCATGCTCGGCAAGACGTTCAAGGGGCTGACGGACGAACTGCTCTCGTGGCAGACGGAGCGGCTCCTGGCGCTGGAGGACCGCAGGGACTCCTGGACCGTCTATGTCCGCCCGGAACTGGTCGTGGAGATCGCCTTCGACGGCGTCCAGCGCAGCCCCCGGTACCCAGGCGGGCTCGCGCTGCGGTTCGCCCGCGTGCTGCGCTACCGGGAGGACAAGACGGCCGCCGAGGCCGACACGATCGACACCGTGCGGGCGCTGCGCCCGGAGTAGGGCGCGGCCCTTACTTTTTCTTGTCGCGGCGCTTGGGGTCGCCGCGGAAGGCGGCGGGCACGTTGTTGCCCGGCTGGGGCGGGAACTGCAGGCCTGGCTGGAGGCCGGGCAAGCCTTCGGCCAGCTGCTCGGCCAGGCCGGGCGGCAGGTTGCCCAGGCCGCCTAGGCCGGGCGGGAGCTTGGGGCCGGCACCGCCCTGGGCCGGCGCGCCCTCGCCGCGGGCGATCTCGGCGGCACGCTGCGGGTTCCCGCTGCGGGCCGGCTTCTTCTTGCCCTTCTTGCCGCGGGCGTTCTTGGCGGCCGCGCGCCGCGCCCCGGGCAGCCCGGGCATGCCGGGGATACCGCCTGCGAACATCGCGCGCATCTGCTTCTGGCCCTCGAAGAAGTTCGTGACCAGCTGGGAGACCTCACCGACCGCGACGCCTGACCCCTTGGCGATGCGCGCCCGCCGGGAGCCGTTGATGATCTTCGGGTCGCGCCGCTCCTGCGGCGTCATGGACCGCACGATGGCCTCCGCGCGGTCCAGGTCCTTGTCGTTGACCTGGGACAGCAGCTCCCGGTTCTTCTGGGCGCCGGGCAGCATGCCGAGCAGGTTCCCGATCGGCCCGAGCTTGCGCACCATGGACAGCTGCTCGACGAAATCCTCGAGCGTGAAGCTCTCGCCCGAGACGATCCGCCCGGCCAGCGAGGCGGTCTGCTCGGCGTCGAACGCCTTCTCGGCCTGCTCGATCAGCGTGAGCACGTCGCCCAGGTCCAGGATCCGCCCCGCCATCCGGTCCGGGTGGAACAGGTCGAAATCCTCGAGCTTCTCGCCCGTGGACACGAACATGATCGGCCGGTCGGTCAGCTGCACGATGGACAGCGCCGCGCCGCCCCGCGCGTCACCGTCGATCTTGGTCAGGACCACCCCGTCGTACCCGACCCCGTCCAGGAACGCCTGCGCGGTCGCCACGGCATCCTGGCCGATCATCGCGTCGACGACGAACAGGACCTCGTCCGGCTCGGTGGCATCCCTGATGGCGACGGCCTGCGCCATCATCTCGGTGTCAACGCCCAGGCGCCCCGCCGTGTCGATGATGACCATGTTGTGCTGGCGGCGCCTGGCCTCATCCAGCGACTGCCTGGCCACGACCACCGGGTCGCCGACGCCGTTGCCTGGCGAGGGGGCGAACACCGGGACGCCCGCGCGTTCCCCGAGCACCTGGAGCTGCTGCACGGCGTTCGGCCGCTGCAGGTCCGCCGCGACCAGCAGGGGCGTGTTCCCCTGGGCCTTCAGCCATAGGCCGAGCTTGGCGGCCAGCGCGGTCTTACCTGCGCCCTGCAGGCCGGCCAGCATGATCACGGTCGGCGGGACCTTGGCGAACCGCAGGCGCCTGGCCTCGCCGCCGAGGATGCCGATCAGCTCCTCGTTGACGATCTTGACGATCTGCTGCGCCGGGTTCAGCGCGGCCGAGACCTCTTCGCCGCTGGCCCGCTCCTTGACCCGGCCGACGAACTGCCTGACGACCGGGAGCGCCACGTCCGCCTCGAGCAGGGCGATACGTATTTCCCGCATGGTCGCGTCGATGTCGGCCGCGGTTAGCCGACCCCGGCCGCGCAGCGCCGAAAAGACCTGCGTCAGCCGGTCAGAAAGGGTCTCAAACACCTACCCAGGCTACCGGTCGTCCGCGGTACGCGGGTCCGGTCGCAGCGCCCGCAGGACAGCGGTCACGGTGTCACCGCGTAGCTGCTGGCCGGTCAGCGGCTGGCCATCACCGTCGGTGACGTAAAACACGTCGACCACCTCCGCGCCGAGGGTCTCCACCCGGGCCGCACGCACGTCCAGGCCGCAGTCCCCGAGCGCGCGGCCGACCCGCCAGAGGAGCCCGGGGGCGTCGTGCGCCCGCACCTCCACCACGGTCGCGGTCTGCGAGGCCCCGTCGACCAGGCTCACCCGCGGCGCGGGAACCGCGGCGGCGGCGCGGGGCCTGACGGCCCGCGCCCGGCGGTCCAGCCTGTCCTCGATGTCCAGCTGTCCTTGCAGCATCCGCCGCAGGTCCCCGGCCACCAGCATCGCGTCGGGCGGGTCGCCGAACTCGGGCTCGACGTCGAAGACCGTGACCGCTGTGCTGCCGACGGAGGTGGCGTTGGCGCTGCGGACGGTCAGCCGGTGCGAGGCGAGCACCCCCGCCGCCCGCCACAGCAGGCCGGGCCGGTCGGGAGCGACCACCGTCACCTCCGATCCGCGCACCGTCGCCGCGGGGCCGCCGCCGGCGGCCAGCGCCAGCTGATCGGGGCGCAGCGGGGCGGGTTCGGGGGTCGGCTCCCCGGCCAGCACGGCCGCGACCCGGCGCACGAGGTCGGCGACCAGGGTGGCCTTCCAGTCGTTCCACGCGGCGGGCCCGGTCGCCTGGCCGTCGGCGATGGCCAGGGCGTGGAGCAGTTCGAGCAGCGCGCGGCTGCGCACGACGCAGGCCACCTGCGTGACGGTGACCGGATCGTCCAGGTCGCGCCGGGTGGCCACCATGGGCAGCAGGAGGTGATGGCGGACGGCCGCGGCGACCAGCTCGGCGTCCTGGTCCGGCAGGCCCATCCGCCGGGCCACGTCGCGGGCGACGATCTCGCCGGTGACGCTGTGATCACCGGGCCAGCCCTTGCCGATGTCGTGCAGCAGGGCCGCGAGCAGGAGCAGGTCGGGCCGGGCGACCTCACGGGTCAGCACAGCCGCGTGCGCGGCGGTCTCGGCCAGGTGCCGGTCCACGGTGAACTTGTGCAGCGGGTTGCGCTGGGGCCGGTTCCTGACCCGCTCCCAGTCCGGAAGCAGCGCGGCGACCAGGCCTTCGGTGTCGAGGGCCTCCCACACGCCGATGGCGGCGGGCCCCGCGCCGAGCAGCGCCAGCAGCGCGTCGCGCGCCGGAGCGGGCCACGGCACGGGCAGCGGCGGGCACTGGGTCAGCCGGGCCAGCGTCCGCGGCGCCAGCGGCAGCCCGGCCTGGGCGGCGGCCGCCGCGG
>JBOHCK010000302.1:0-7462 GCA_050698755.1 Streptosporangiaceae bacterium
AGCCCGACGGCGTCCACGTCCTCCTGGATGGCGGCGGCCACGATCTGCTCCGGCGTCTGGTGCAGCCCGGTGTAGATGACCTCCACCCCGGCGTCGCGCAGCGCCCGGGCCACGACCTTTGCCCCGCGGTCATGGCCGTCGAGCCCGACCTTGGCGACGATCACGCGGATCTTGCCCATGCCGTCAGCCTAATTGACGCAGGGAATACCGTTACTCGCGTTGACCGCACCGCCCTGCGGCCCGGTGGTCGGCAGGGCCGCGGGCGAACTCGACGGCGTGGGCGTCGCGGTCGCGCTGACGTTCGGCACGGTGGCGTCCGCGCCGAGCAGGACCTCCACGTGGCCGGCCGGGACCGCGGAGCTCGCCGCGGCGGTCACGTTGAACAGCGACGCGATCTTGCCTGCGCTCGCCGCGGAGCCCGCGCCGTACAGCACCCGGGTCGTGGTGAGCGGGCTGGTGTTGCCGACCTTGCCCGCCGTGTACCCGGCGCTGACCAGGGCCGACGACACCTGCCCGGCCAGGCCCGCGGTGTTACCGCCGTTGAGGACGTCCACCGTGGTCAGGCTGGGATTCACCGAGACGGTGGGGGTGGGCCGCGGGTGCGCGGAGTGGGTTTGACGCGGCGGGTTGAACGTCTCCTCCACGAGCTGCTGGATGTAGCTGGGGTTGACCTCGTTGGCTGCCTGGCCGTCGATCTTCTCGTAGCCCACGATCGGCAGCGTGTAGAACGTGAGGTTACCGGCGGTCAGGCTCCGCATCTGGGTGATGAAGTCGAGCAGGTTCCAGCCGGAGTCGGTGATCACGTACTGCTTGGCCACCGAGAGCAGCGCCTCGACCTTGGTCAGGTCGTCCAGCACGCCCTCGGAGCGCAGCTGGTGGATCACCGAATCGAGGAACGCCTGCTGGCGGTGGGTGCGATCCAGGTCGCCGTTGGTCAGGCCGTCCCGCTGCCGGACGAACGCCAGCGCCATCTTGGCGTTCAGGTGCTGGTAGCCGGCGTGTTTGGCGGAGAAGCCCGAATTGGGGTCGTAGGGCACGGGGTGGTTGAGGCACACTTCCACGCCGCCCAGGACCTTCGCGAGCTCGTAGAAGCCGTCCAGGTTGATCTCGGCGAAGTGGTCGATGTGCACCCCGGTGAGCTGCTCCACCGTGGCCACCGTCGCCGCGCGGCCCGCCTCGTTGCCCTCGAAGGCGAGCTGCTGCTGGCTGATGCCCGGCTGCTGCGCGGCCAGCTGATTCTGCTCGGCGGCCATGGATACGCCGTACGCCTGGTCGATCTTGCCGACCTGCTGGTTCCCGAGCGTGTTGGCGAAGGTGACCCAGTCGTCGCGCGGGATGGAGAAGCCGATCGCCTTCTTGCCGCCCGCCGGTATGTGGATCAGGATCAGCGTGTTGGTGGCGTTGCCGCCGCAGCCGGCCTCGATCTCCTGCCTGTTGCACGCGTGCAGGGCCTTGAGCACGTCGTTCGGCAGGATGTTGCCCTGCCAGTCGGTGCGGCTCTCCAGGCCCATCAGCAGGATGTTCTGCGCGCCGATGGACGGACCGCTGACGATGGCGTGCGATCCGCCGATGCTGCCGACTTCCTTCACGACAAAGTAGGAAAAGCCGCTGATAGCTAGTATCAGCGCGGCGGCGACGCAGCTTAGGGCGTACCCAGCTTTGCCGGCGGCCCCCCACAGCGGAGCCGGCGAACCTGGTCTAACCATCGTGTTTCCCTTTGGAATCCCAGGCTTTGATCGAGACCGTTCGTCGAAGCCTACCTTCATGTCCCCGTAACTCGTGCGCAACGGCTAACATCCGAAGAACACATGAGCAACCCACTATGGCGGGAAGCACGCCCGAACAGCCCGTACGGCGGCGAGCCTGGAGCCAGGCCGCGCGGCCGTGATTCGCGAATCCCTGGAAATACTCCCACGCGCGGCGACCATCTCTGGGCCGACGCGCCGACGGGCCGCCTGCCCGCGCCGTCCGACGCGACACAGCCGGGCCGCATGCCGCCCGAGGGCGGGGTCAGGAAAACCGGGCGGCCGCCCGGAGGTGCTCAGCGGCCGCAGCCCGGCGCGCAGGTACGCCAGGGACCCCAGGGATACACCGAGGGCGGGTGGGGGGTCCTGCGCCTGGGGGGCTCGCTGTCCGGCGGCCTCGGGATAGCCATCGTCGCCGCCAGCACCGCGCTCGGGGCCAGTGCCACCATGCTCACGGGTAAGGAGCCAGGATCGATCCTCGGTGTCTTCGTCATCATCGGGACGCTGGCCGCGGCGGTGGCCGTCCGGCCCCAGGCCGGACGGGTGATCCTGCCGGTCCCGGCGCTTTCCTACCTGGTGGCGGCGATGGTGACCGGGGTGATCTACGACCACTCCGCCGACGTGTCCAAGACGGCGCTGGCCATCAACGCGGCCCAGTGGATCGCCAACGGGTTCTTCGCCATGCTGCTCGCCACCGTCCTGGCCGTCGCGCTCGTCACCGCCCGCTGGATCTGGTGGCGACGCAGTAGGCCCGTCGCCCCGGCGGCCTGGCCGCCGGCGAATCAGGACCGGACGCAGCCGGTCCTGGACGACTACCGCACGCAGCCTGTGGTGGATGACTACCGCACGCAGCCCGTCTATGACGACTACTGGGGCCAGGCCGGCTACCCGAACCCCTACGGTCCCGCAGGGCCAAGGCCGACAGCGCCCGCCGCGACGGGAGCGCCGGCGCCGCAGGGACGCCAGGAACCGCGGTCGGCGGGCCAGCACCCCGGGCAGCCGTGGCCGCCCCGCCCCGACCCGCGCCAGGGCCGGCCGCCCGGATCGGGATCGGGTCCCTACAACTTCTCCAGCGGGGCGTAGCGCAGCACCAGGTGCTTGACGCCGTACCCTCCGCCGAAGTCGATCTTGGCCTCGGCCTGGTCGCCGTACCCGTCGGTGGATACCACCGTGCCGAGCCCGAACTTGTCGTGGGTGACCATATCCCCCGGCGACAGCGCGGGGACCGGGCGGTTCCCCGGCGACCTGGCGCCGGGCCTGCTCGCCATCCGCTCCTGCGCGGGCGTGGCCGCCCTGGTGGCCGCGACCTCGTCCCTTCGCCATTCGATGAGCCCGGGAGGGATCTCGCCAAGGAACCTGGACTGCCGGTGGAACGACGGGCGGCCGTACCAGTTCCTGGCCAGGGCACGGGTCAGGTACAGGCGCTGCTCGGCGCGGGTGATGCCCACGTAGGCGAGCCTGCGTTCCTCTTCCAGTTCCTTCGGGTTGGTCAGCGAGCGCTGGTGCGGGAACACCTCTTCCTCGAGCCCGGTCAGGAACACCACGGGGAACTCCAGGCCCTTGGCGGTATGCAGGGTCATCATCGTCACCAGGCCGCCGTGGTCCTCACCCTCGGGGATGTCGTCGGCGTCGGCGACCAGGGACACCTGCTCGAGGAATTCCGCCAGCGTCCCCGCGTCGTGCGAGCCGTCGAACTCGCGGGCCACCGACACCATTTCCTTGAGGTTCTCCACCCGGCTGGCGTCCTGCAGGTCGGATGAGGACTCCAGCGACTCCGTGTACCCGGTGCGTTCGAGCACGGCCTCGGCCAGCTCGGCCACCGGGCCGGTCTCGGCCAGTTCCCTGAATTCCCCGATGAGCGCGTTGAACCCCTCGATCGCCGCGGCCGACCTGGCCGCCAGGCCGGGGACACTGGCCGGGCGGGCCAGCGCCTGCGCGAACGTGGTCCGCTCGCGCTGCGCATAGGCGGCCACGTACTCCTCGGCGCGGTCGCCGATGCCGCGCTTGGGCACGTTCAGCACCCGCCGCAGCGACACCTCGTCCGCCGGGTTGGCGATCAGCCGCAGGTAGGCGAGCAGATCGCGGACCTCGCGGCGTTCGTAGAACCGGACCCCGCCGACCACGCGGTAGGGCAGCCCGACCCTGATGAACACCTCCTCGAAGACCCGGGACTGGGCGTTCGTCCGGTAGAAGACCGCCACCTGGCCGGGCGTTGCCTCGCCCGCGTCAGCCAGCCGGTCCACCTCCTCGGCCACGAACGCGGCCTCGTCGTGCTCGTTGTCGGCCACGTAGCCGACGATCGGCGGGCCGGCCCCGGCGTCTGACCAGAGGTTCTTGGGCTTCCTGCTCCGGTTCTGCGAGACCACGGCATTGGCGGCGGCCAGGATGTTCTGCGTGGAGCGGTAGTTCTGCTCGAGCAGGATGACCTTCGCGTCCGGATAGTCCTGCTCGAACTCGACGATGTTGCGGATCGTCGCACCGCGGAAGGCGTAGATCGACTGGTCCGCGTCGCCGACGACGCAAAGCTCCGGGGGTCCAAGAGGGTCTCCGGGGGAGTCACCATCGCTCGTTCGGCCGGAAAAGAGGGGAGCACTGCCGGAGACGAGTTCTCTGACCAGGACGTACTGCGCGTGGTTGGTGTCCTGGTACTCATCGACGAGCACGTGCCTGAACCGGCGGCGGTACTCGGCGGCTACCTCGGGCAGCGCCTGGAAGATATTGACGGTGACCATGATCAGGTCGTCGAAGTCCATCGCGCCCGCCGCGTGCAGCCGGCGCTGGTACTCGGCGTAGGCCTCGGCGAGGGCCTTATCGCGGGCGGTGTTGGCATTGGCGGCGAACGTCTCGTGGTCGATCAGCTCGTTCTTCAGGTTGGAGACCTGCGCGGCCAGCGCCTTGGGCGGGTACTGCTTGGCGTCGAGCTCGAGCTCACGGCACGTGAGCGCCATCAGGCGCTGGGAGTCGGCCTGGTCGTACACGGAGAACGACGAGGGATAGCCGAACCGCTTGGCCTCCCGGCGCAGGATCCGGACGCAGGCCGAGTGAAAGGTCATGACCCACATAACCCTGGACCGCGGGCCCACCAGGGCGGCGACCCGGGACGCCATCTCGCCCGCCGCCTTGTTGGTAAAGGTGATGGCCAGGATCTCGTGCGGCGCCACGTCACGGGCGGCGAGCAGGTACGCGATCCTGTGCGTCAGCACCCGCGTCTTTCCCGACCCGGCGCCCGCCACGATGAGCAGCGGGCCGCCCTGGTGCACGACGGCCGCGCGCTGCTCAGGATTGAGTCCGTCGAGGAGGGCGTCTATCTCGAGGGCGGTCACTGTAACAGCGTAGGTGGTGCTCGCGACAAAAGCAGGGCGCACCACGCGCGGTGAACCCGGCACCTGGAGTCATCGCAGGACGAGGGACCAGCGGGAACGCTATGTTACGTACTGCGTGGCGAAACGCCGTCGGATCAGCGGATATATCGACCTTCCACTCCGGCCGATGCCTGTTATGGGCTATTCTGGCCGTCTTGGCGGTAGTTGGATGCGACGGGGGCCACGTCACTGACGCCTTCTCCAAACCGCAGGAGTGTCATGGGATCGCGTGGCCGGTCCATTCGGCTCCGGATTTACTTCCTCGTGGCGATTCCCCTCGTCGCCATGATCGGCATGCTGGCCTATCTCGTGGTGACGACCGTTAACGGCGCCGTCAGCATGGACCGGGCGCCCAGCCTGATCTCCGGGACGGCCGTACCGGCCGCGAGCTTCACCAGCCTGCTGCAGGACGAGCGCCGGGCCGCAGTGGTGTACCTGGCCGGGCCGACCGCCGCGAACGGCCGGGCCTACGACGCGGCGATCGCGGCCACGGACCGCGGCGAGCAGGCGTTCAGGCAGGCGATGTCCTCCTCGGCCACCGTGGGCAGCGAGGGCGGCACCGAAGCCCAGGAGATCAGCGACCTCACGGGGGACCTCAGTCAGCTCGGGAGCATCCGCACTTCCGTCCAACACCGGCAGCTGACCCCGCTCGCCGCGTTCAACGCGTACGGTGACCCCATATCGGACGAGCCCAGGCTGTTCCTGTCCGAGGCTGACAGCGTGACCACCGACGTCCCCGCGGCAGGCCAGTCGCTCGGGATCATCGCCACCGCCCAGGCCAGAGAGGGGCTCTCCGAGGAGGACGCGCTGCTCGCCGGGGCGCTGACGGCGCACCGGATGTCGCTGGCCGCGCGCGGCGCCTTCAACCAGGCGGCGGCGCAGCGCCAGGTCGACGTGGGGTACGCGGAGTCGGTCCTGGACCAGGCCAACCTGGCCGCCTTCAATGCGCAGCTCGACCAGTCCCCGGCCGACCAGCAGCGCCTCGTCGCGATCGAGCGGGAGCTGGCGGCCGGCACCCCGATAGCCCGGCTGGGCCTCACCCCGGCCGCCTGGCAGGCGCTGACCGGCACACTGCTCGACGAGTACTTCACCGGAGGCGTCAGAGCCGCCGACGCCCTGCTGGTGGTCGACCACCAGCAGGCCCACGCGGCCTGGGTCAAGGTCGCCGTGGTCAGCGGGGCCGGCCTGCTCGGGTTGCTCGTCACGATCCTGGTCACCACGCTGGTCGGGCGCGGCATCATCCGCCGGCTGCGCGGGCTCGAGCGGTCGGCCCTGGCCCTGGCCGAGAACCAGCTGCCGGACGTGATCAGCCGGCTACGGCGTGGCGACGACGTGGACGTGTCCGCCGAGGCGCTGCCGCTGCGCGTCGGCCACGACGAGATCGGCCGGGTCGGGCAGGCCTTCCACCTGGTCAGGCAGACCGCGATCGGGGCCGCCGTGGACGAGGCCAGGCTCCGCCGTGGACTCAACGACGTGTTCCGCAGCCTGGCTCGGCGCAGCCAGTCGCTGCTGCACCGCCAGCTGGCCCTGCTCGACCAGATGGAAAGGCGGGCCACCGACCCCGAGGCCCTGGACGACCTGTTCCGGCTTGACCACCTGACCACGCGCATGCGCCGGCACGCCGAGGGCCTGGTCATCCTGGCCGGCGCGCCACCGGGGCGCGCCTGGAGCAGCCCGGTCCGGATGGTCGACGTGATGCGCGGCGCCATCGCCGAGGTCGAGGACTACGCGCGGGTTGCCGTCGCGACCCGGAGCCAGGCCGCGCTGGCCGGCTCCGCCGTCGCCGACGTGATCCACCTGCTGGCCGAACTCATCGAGAACGCCACCACGCTCTCTCCGCCCTACACGTCGGTGCGCGTGTCGGGCGACACGGTGGCCAGCGGCTTCGCGATCGAGGTCGAGGACCGCGGGCTCGGGATAAGTCCGCAGCGGCTCGCCGAGCTGAACGAGCGGCTGGCCAGCCCGCCGGAGTTCAACCCGTCCGACAGCGAGCAGCTGGGCCTGTTCGTGGTCAGCCAGCTGGCCAAACGGCACGGCATCCAGGTCACGCTCCGGGCCTCTCCCTACGGCGGAACCGCGGCCATCGTGCTCATCCCCGAGCACCTGGTGGTGACGGAAGAGGCGTTCCGGGCCGGACTGCCCGGCGAGCCCGCCGCGATCGCGATGGCGGCGCCGAGCAACGGGCACCCGCAGGCTCCTCCAGTCCGCCCCTCCGAGCCGTCCGCCTTCGACGTGTTCGCGCCGCTGCGCCGCCCGGCAGGCGGGGGCGAGACGCCTGCCCCCGCGGGCGATCCCGCGCACCAGGGCTACGCCGGGGCTGCGCCGTTCCCCGGGTCCGGGGTTGCGGCGTTCCCC
>JBOHCK010000303.1:0-7446 GCA_050698755.1 Streptosporangiaceae bacterium
GACCTGGCAGGTGACGATGCCCAGCCAGGTGACGGTGGTGGCCTGCCGGTAGCCGTCGTAAAGCGGGGTGCCAGGTCCGGTGGGGGCGCCCGGGTGCCAGCCGGCATGCCGCAGCGTGACGAAGAACCCGGCCATCACGTGGGTGGCGGAGATGAGACCGAGGAATCCCCAGGCGCGGGCCAGCATCCCCGCGCTGATCACGCCTTGCCTGCGCGGCCGCGGCGGGCGGTCCATCAGCCCGGGTTCGGCGGGCTCCCGGCTGAGCGCCAGGGCCGGCAGCGTGTCGGTGCCCAGGTCGATGGCGAGGATTTGCATCACCGTCAGCGGCAGCGGCACCACCCCGCCGGCCAGCGCGAAGACCAGGAACGGCATCACCTCGGGGACCGCGTGGGTGAAGATGTAGCAGATGAACTTGCGGACGTTATCGTAGACGCGCCGGCCGGCTTCGACCGCCGCGGCTACGGTGGCGAAGTTGTCATCGGTGAGGACCATGGTGGCCGCCTCGCGGGCCACGTCGGTACCCGAGCGGCCCATCGCGACGCCGATGTCGGCCCGGCGCAGCGCTGGCGCGTCGTTGACGCCGTCGCCGGTCATGGCGACGACCTGGCCCTGCGCGCGCAACGCGTCGGCGATGCGCAGCTTGGCCTCTGGCGAACTGCGGGCGAACACCACCTCGGCTCCCGATCCGAGCAGTTCGTCCAGGTCCTGCTCGGTCATCGCGTCCAGCTCGGTCCCGCTGACCACGCGCATTCCGCCGGCGCCGATGCCGGTACGGCGGGCGATAGCGGCGGCGGTCAGGCCGTTGTCGCCGGTGACCACGTGGATCCGGATATCGGCCCGGTGCACCCGGCCGATCGCGGCGGGGACTTCGGGCCGCGGCGGGTCGAGCATCGCGACCAGCCCGAGCAGGCACAGATCCCGCTCCGCGTCTTCGCGCTGGCCGGGAACCGGGGCGCCCGCGGGCAGCTCGCGGCGGGCGACCGCAAGCACGCGCAGGCCCTGCCGCGCGTAGTCGTTCATGATCCGCCCGACCGTGGTCCGGTCTGCCTCGGTTACCGGCGGCTCCTCGGTACCGCGGCCGATCCGCCTCGCCCGGGCCAGGACTTCCTCGGGCGCGCCCTTGGTACTGATCACCAGGCCGCCGTCCTGCTCGTGGACGGTCGTCATGAGCTTGATCCGCGGGTCGAAGCGGAACACCCGGCGCCGCGGGGCCTCCCGGCGGCTCGCCGAGACGTCCAAGCCGCAGGCGGCGGCCAGCTCGAGCAGCGCGACCTCGGTCGGGTCGCCCGCGGGAGGGCTCGTGCCGTTGGCCGCCGGTTCGGCTGAGTTGCAGGCGAACGCGGCCTGGGCCAGCAGCTCGGTACCGGCCGCGACAGCGGCCGGCTGGGTGGCCCTGGCACCCGGCGTCTCCAGATCCGCCTCGCCTGCCGGTGTCCAGACCCTGGTGACGTGCATCTTGTTCTGGGTGAGCGTGCCGGTCTTATCGGTGCAGATGACGGAGGTAGATCCGAGGGTCTCGACCGCGGACAGCCGTTTGACCAGGGCGCCTCGGCGGGCCATGTCCCGCACTCCGACCGCCAGCGCGAGCGTGATCGTGGGCAGCAGTCCTTCGGGGACGTTGGCGACCAGCAGCCCGATGGCGAAGCTGATCGCCGCGGCCAGGCCGAGCCCGGCGGCCAGGCCGATCGGCAGGAACGCGACCCCCGCCCCCACCGCCACGAAGGCGATCAGCCAGGCCACCCGCTTGACCTGATGCTCGAGCGGGCTTTCCTCTCGTCCCACCCGCTGGCTGAGGGCGGCGATACGGCCAAGCTCGGTGCCCATCCCGGTCGCCGTGACCACGGCTTGCGCCTCCCCCCCGGTGCATTCGCTCCCGCTGAACACCATGTCCCTGGCTTGCAGCAGCGGGATCTGGCCATCCACGGCCTCAGCGGACCGGATCACCGGCGCCGACTCACCGGTGAGGGCGGACATGTCCACCTCGACGGTGCCGGTCATCAGCCGCGCGTCCGCGCAGATCCGTTCCCCCTCCTCGATCAGCAGGACGTCGCCGGGGACGAGCAGTCGCGCCTCGATTTCCTGCCGCGAGCCGTCGCGCACCACCCGCGCGTGCTCGGGCAGGAACCCGGCCAGCGCCTCCACGGCGCGCTCCGCCTAGACCTCCTGAACGAAAGAGAAGCCCGCGTTGAGCACGATCACCGCGGCGATCGCGATCGCCAGCCGGGGTGTGCCGCTGGCCCAGGCCAGGGCCGCGGCCGCCGCGAGCAGCATCGCGAGCGGGTGAGTGAACTGACGGACCAGCTCGCCGGGCCAGCGGCGTCCGCCCCGGCGGACCAGCTCGTTCGGGCCAGACACCTCAAGCCGTCGCGCCGCCTCGCGCCCCGACAAGCCGCCGGGAGCAGCGCGCAGATCCCGGAACAACTGCTTGAGCGATTCCAGGGGATCAGCAGTCCGGGTTTCCATCACTGACCAGCCTTTCGGTGGGAGGCGAGCACGCCACCTTCAGCGCACGCCGCCCTTTGCCGCGAGGCCAGGGGCCTAAGTCCGGGACGGGGCGGAAGAAGGTACCGGCCCGGTCGCCGGGGACGTGGGTCCCATGGTCATTACGAAGGTCGCGCAGGGCTGTGCCGTCTGGCCCTGCCATATCCGGATCTGGCTGTCATGCGATGGACCTGAAAGTACCCGCATCACCAGAGAAAGGCAGATGAGATGAGCACTCTGCTGCGCAGGGACCCGAGGACCATGTTCCCGGACCTGGTTGAGTGGTTCGAAGAGCCCTTCATGACGCTTCGCCCCTACCTGGCCCAGCCGATCAGGGTCGAGGACTACCTCGAAGGTGACCACTACATGGTCCGAGCCGAACTAGCCGGGATCGACCCGGAGAAGGATGTCGAAGTGACGGTCGGCTCCGGCTACCTGACGATCCGCGCTGAGCGGCACGACAAGACCGAAGGCAAGCACCGGTCGGAGTTCCGGTACGGCGCGTTCACCCGCAGCCTGCCGCTTCCGGCCAACGCCAACGAGGACGACGTCAAGGCGACCTACAACGATGGCATCCTCACGATCTCTCTCGGCCTCCACACCGAGAAGAAGGAGCCCGTCAAGAAGATCGAGGTCAAGGCGGCCAAGTAGGGTCGCTCGCGCTGAACCAACCTCAGCGCGCCCAGGACAGTGGCCGCGCCCCGCGAGGCCCGGCCACTGCCGAGGATGTATGCGCAGATAGTGGAGGTCATCATGAACACCCGGCCCACTCTGGATCAGACAGGCCTTGGCACCGGGAAGAAGGCCCGGTCCTGTTCCGCCACGTGCCGGTGTACGCCGCCGGCCGCCTCCGCCGCGGCGATAAGCTCGTCCGCCCGGGCGGTCAGCACGGGCAATGGCGCGGGATGCGGCGGGATAGCCAGGTACAGCGACAGCATCGTCGGTTCCACGGCATGCATGGCGTCGAGCTTCTCGACCTCCGCGCGGGTGATCATAATGCGTCCCTATCCGGCCCGCCGGGCCGGGTGACGCGTGACCTCGGTCCCGGACGCCGGGAAGAACACGGTCTCATGCCCATCACGCCAGCGGACCACGTACGGTGGGGCGCCGTCGGCTCCGTCGACCTTAATGATCTCGCCGTGGCGCTCTTCGTTGCCTTGGCGGCGGCCCTTGACCGTCAGCTCGTCTCCCACTTCTGCTCGCATGACTGACCTCCTCATGACGTGTCGTGGTGGTTAGCCTGCGATCCCGCGAGCGGATGCGCTAGGGCCGAAGGGCCGACGGGCATTCCCTCTGCGCGGGCCATTGGTCCCGAGTTAGAGCAGGGCCAGCTCGGACGCCTCCGCGGTGCGCCTGCCCGGCAGGATCCGGGCCACGGCTCCGGCGGTCGCCAGGGTCCACTGCGAGAGGCGGAAAGGGTGGCCGCACAGCAGCAGGTCCACCCGGTAGGGCCGGCCGGGAGCAGCCGGCATGAGGACCCGCACCATGGGGCGGGAGGGGCAGCAGCAAGCTCTATCGTCCATGCTTGAGTTTTGCCTCGAGCAGCCTCCGCCCGGCAGAGCCCTAAATCCTCGATACCGCAGGCCGAACGTCCAGGCCATCAGTCCGCCCGGCGGCGAAATCCGTCCAAGCCGGGACCTTGGTCCCTGGTCCGCAGCCGATGACGGCCATGAATGAAAGCCGCCTCACACGCGGGAGGGCCTGCATGCCATGACCATCGCCGGCAAGATCGAAGATCATCAGGCGCGTTGTCAGCCGCACGTCCTCAGGTTGCGCATGATAGCCCGCGACAACCCAGGGACAGCACTTCCGTGGCAGGCCGTGGTCGAGGTCATCCAGGCCACCGAGGCGATCCTGGCCGAGGCCAAGGCCGCGGGCAGCGACGCGCGAGCCGCGGCGGGGGCGGCCCGGGTGCCGGGAGGTTCCTGGGGGTAAGGCTGACCCGGCTCGCAGCCGCGGCCAGCGACGCGATCGCCGCCGCCGGGGAGGGTGACTCCGCCCACTTGCGCCGTCACCTGCACAGGTTCGACGTGCTGACCTCGGCGATCTGGACGGTGCAGCAAGCCGTGTCCGGTCCGGATCCCGGCCGCCGCCGGTGGTATGCAGGGCCTTGAGCGGAAGCCGAGACACCAGCATGGCCAGGGGACAGCTCCGCATCTATCTCGGCGCCGCACCAGACGTCGGGAAGACCTACGCGATGCTCGCCGAGGGCCAGCGCCGCCGGGCTCGCGGCACGGACGTGGTCGTCGGGCTCCTGGAAACGCACGGCCTGAAGCTGACCGCGGCGATGGCCGAAGGACTCCAGATCGTGCCGCGGCGCACGATGACCCACCGCGGCTCTAGCTTCACCGAAATGGATCTCGACGCCGTGCTCGCCCGCCATCCCGAGGTCGCGCTGGTGGATGAGCTGGCGCACACCAACGTGATACCGGGCCGAGCACGGCATCGCCACCCCCTGGGAAACCCGGCAACGGATTGTGGTCGGCGTCGCGGGCGAGGAGGACGACCAGAAGGTCATCCGGCGCGCGGCGAGGATCGCGGCCCGGACTCCGGGCAGTGACCTGCTCGCGGTGCACGTGGTCAGCGACGATGGCCTGGCGGTCGGCCATTCCGCGGCGCTGGAGGCTCAGCGGGCGCTGGTGACCTCACTGGGCGGCAGCTTCAGTCAGCTGCCAGGTGCGGACGTGGCCGAGGCGCTGCTGAGTTTCGCCCGCGCCGAGAACGCGACCCAGATGGTGCTCGGCGCGAGCCGTCGCTGCCGTCTCGTCACCCTCATCGCGGGCAAGAGCATCCCGACGACGCTGGCCTGCCGAGCAGAGCACATCGACGTTCACCTGGTCAGCCGCGGCGGAACGGCCGATCACGGTCATAAGCTCGCCAGGGTGCTTACCGCGCTCAGCTCCCGCCGGGCGCTGGCCGCGCGGGACAGCGCGGAGGCGGCGGCCCTCACCAGGCTCGCGGGCTGCGTGCTGCGCGGCCGCGGCGACCCGCCCGCGCTGCTCGAGGAGATGCGGCAGATGTTCGGCCTGGCCGCGGTCAGCCTGCTCGAATTCCGGCAGAATGGCTCAGGTCCGTCCTGTTACGTCGTGGCCAGCGCCGGCGAACAGCCGCCCGGGGGGCCCGGTGCTGACGTGGAGCTGCCCGTCAGCGATACGTTCACACTGGCCGCCCGCGGGCAGGTGCCCAGCCAGGAAGACCTGCGGGTGCTCCTTTCCTGCGCGGTCGAGGTCGTGGCCGGCATCAGCTACCGGCGCCAGGAAGAACGGCAAGCCCAGGCCGCCAGGCATGAGGCTGACCTGCGCTCGCGGGCGGCGCTGCTCGCCGCCACCGGCCAGAACGCACGTGAGCAGCTGGCCGCGGCCAGCGCGGCGCTGACGGCGCTGGCGGCATCGGAGGGTCACGGCCCGGCCGGCCGTGCCGCCGTGCTCGCCGATGCGCTGCAGCGCAGTCCGGCCGGCCCGCCGCCCGTGGTCACCGCCGCCAGCCGGAACAGCCGGGTCGAGGTCTGCATCACCGATCAGGGGCCTGATCAGCATGACGACGGGGCCAGCCTGGCGTTCCGGCTCGCCCGCGATCTCACCGACGCGATGGGCGACACCATGCGCAGTGAGCCCATCCCTGGCGGCGGCCGGAGCGTGGTCCTGACCCTGCCCGCGGCCGCACCCCGCCCCGAGGCGGCCGGGACCTTGGTCCCGGGACCCGATGACACACAGACCTGTCCGCGCCCGCCATCGGCCGCGCAAACTTGAGCGCAGGTATCCGTACGGCGGGAAGCGGTCACTGACATGACACATAAGAACGAGCGCGTGCTCTCGGTCGCCGAACTGGCCGGGGTGGAGGGCGAAGGCGCCCTGTACGTCCGGACCAGCGGCAACCGGGTCGAGGAGGCGCGGCTCGACATCTACGAGCCGCCCCGGTTCTTCGAGGCGTTCCTGCGGGGCCGCGCCTACTCCGAGCCGCCGGATATCACCGCCCGGATCTGCGGCATCTGCCCGGTGGCCTACCAGATGAGCGCGTGCGCGGCGATCGAGGATGCCTGCGGTGTCACCGTCGACGGCCCGATCGCCGACCTGCGCAGGCTGCTGTACTGCGGGGAGTGGATCGAGAGCCACGCGCTGCATATTTATCTGCTGCACGCTCCCGATTTCCTCGGCTACGCCAGCGGGATCGAGATGGCCACGGCGCGCCGCGACCTCGTGGAGCGCGGCCTGGCGCTCAAGAAGGCCGGGAACACCATCATGGAAGCGGTGGGCGGCCGGGCCATCCACCCGGTCAACGTGCGTCTCGGCGGCTTCTACCGGGCCCCCGCCCGGGCCGAGCTCGCCGCGCTCACCGAGCCGCTCCGCCGGGCGCTCGATGGCGCGCTGGAGACCGTGCGCTGGGTGGCTGGCTTCAACTTTCCCGACCACGCCTGCGAGGCGGACATGCTCGCCTTGTCGCGCCCGGGCACCTACCCGATCGAACGCGGCACCGTGGTGACGCGCTCGGGCCTGGCGTTCCCCGCGGCCGGCTGGGACGAGCACGTGATCGAGGAGCAGATGCCGCACTCCACCGCGCTGCACGCGCACCTGGCCGGCGGCGGCCGCTACCTCACCGGGCCGCTGGCCCGGTATGCGCTCAGCTCGCAGTGGCTGTCGCCGCTGGCCCGCGAGGCCGCCCGCGCGGCCGGGCTGGGCCCGGTCTGCGACAACCCGTTCCGCAGCATCATCGTGCGGGCCGTGGAGACGGTGTACGCGGTCGAGGAGGCCCTGCGGCTCATCGCCGCCTACGAACCGCCCGAACACCCCGCCGTCGAGGTGCGGCCGCGCGCCGGGGTCGGCCACAGGGTCACCGAAGCGCCCAGGGGCGCCCTGTACCACCGGTATGAGATCGACGCTGACGGACTCATCACCACCGCCAGCATCGTGCCCCCCACGTCCCAGAACCAGGCGGCCATCGAAGCCGACCTGCGCTCTTTCGTCCAAG
>JBOHCK010000304.1:0-7410 GCA_050698755.1 Streptosporangiaceae bacterium
GGCGGGGGCTGCGCGTGGTCGGCGAGCCCGGTCGGCTCGCCGCGGCGGTCGCGGTGGCCAGCGCGGAGGCGGAGGCGGCGTTCGGGGACCCGCGGGTCTACCTGGAGCGGTACGTCACCGGCGCGCGGCACGTCGAGGTGCAGTTGCTCGGCGACGGCCGGAACGTGATCCACCTCGGCGACCGGGACTGCTCGGTGCAGCGGCGGTACCAGAAGGTCATCGAGGAGGCGCCGACCCCGCTGCTCGGCGAGACGCTGCGCGTCGGCCTGCGGGCGGCCGCCGTGGCCCTCGGGCAGCACCTGAAGTACTCCGGCGCCGGCACCGTCGAGTTCCTGGTCGATCCCGCCGCGGAAGCGTTCTGGTTCCTCGAGGTGAACGCGCGGATCCAGGTGGAGCACCCGGTGACGGAGATGGTCACCGGGGTGGATCTGGTCGCGGAGCAGATCGCGGTCGCCGAGGGGCGGGGGCTGCGGCTGGACCAGGCCGGCGTCGGTCTGCGCGGCCACGCGATCGAGTGCCGGATCAACGCGGAAGATCCCGCGGCGGACTTCCGGCCCAGCCCGGGGACCGTGACCAGAGCGGTCTTCCCGGCCGGGCCGGGGATCCGGGTGGACACGCACGTCCAGGCGGGGTCGGCGGTGCCGGCGCAGTACGACAGCCTGCTGGCCAAGCTCGTCGTGACCGGCGCGGACCGAGACCAGGCGCTGGCGCGGCTGCGCGGCGCGCTGGCCCGGTGCCGGATCGAGGGGGTGGCCACCAACCTGGCGATGCTCGCCGCGCTGGCCGACGACGAGGAGTTCGCGGCGGGCGGCGTCGACACCGGGTACCTGGCGCGCTGGCTGGCACGCCAACCAGGGGAAGCAGGAGCGCCGGGGCGGGAACCATCGCTCGTTCGGGAACGCTGGCTGGCCGACCAACCGGGGGAAGCAGGGTGCCCGGGGCGGGAACCACCGCTCGTTCGGGATAAAAAGGCCGGTGAGCGCCGTGGCTGAGGTGCAGCTGGTGGACGTGTCGCTGCGGGACGGAAACCAGAGCCTGTGGAGCGCGACCGGGCTGCGGACCTCGCACATCCTCCAGATCGCCCCCGTGATGAACCGGGTCGGGTTCCGCGCGCTGGACTTCTGCTCGAGCACGGCGATGGGCGTCGCGGTCCGGACGCACCGCGAGGATCCGTGGCAGCGGATCCGGCTCACCCGGGCCGCCACGCCGGATACGCCGCTGCAGTTCATCGGGACCGGGTTCCGGTTCATCTCCTGGGAGCGGGCGCACCCGGACGTGATGCGGCTGGTCTACCAGCGGCTGGTCGCCGCGGGGATCTCGCGGTTCGTGGTCCTCGACCCGACACACGACATGGACGCGGTGCTGGCCACCGCGCGGATGATCAGGCAGGCCGGGGGGACCGAGGTCATCGCGGCGCTCACCTACACGATCTCGGCCGTGCACGACGACGAGTTCTACGCCGGAATCGCCGGGCGGGTCGCCGCTTCGCTGGACATCGATCGGGCCTACGTCAAGGACCCGGCCGGGCTGCTGACCCCGGAGCGGGCGCGCACGCTGCTCCCGGCCGTGCGGGCCGGCCTCGCCGGCAAGCCTCTGGAGCTGCACGCGCACTGCACGATTGGGCTGTCCCCGCTGGTCTACATGGCCGCGCCCGGTCTCGGCGTCGAAGTCCTCCAGGTCGCCTGCGGCGCGCTGGCGGACGGGTCTTCGCTGCCCGACGCCGAGCGGATCGTGGCGAACCTGCGCGAGCTCGGGCACACGGTCAACGTGGACGACGCGCTGCTGGCCCGGGTGGCCAGGTACTTCGACCGGCTCGCCGCCGCGGAGTCGCTGCCGGTGGGCCGACCGCAGACTTACGACGCGGCGTTCAGCCGACACCAGGTGGCCGGCGGCGTCATGACCACGACCCGCAGGCAGCTGGCCGAGCTGGGGCTCGAGGCGAGGTTCGGCGCGGTGATGGAGGAGGTGAGCCGGGTCCGGGCCGAGCTCGGCTATCCGATCATGGTCACGCCGTTCCCGCAGATGGTGGTGGGGCAGGCCCTGTCCAACGTGCTGAGCGGGACCCGGTACGAGGTGGTGCCCGACCAGGTGATCAGGTACGTGCTGGGCAGCTTCGGCAAGCCGACGGCGCCGGTCGAGCCCGAGGTCCTCGACCGCATCATGGACCGGCCGCGGGCGCGCGAGCTGGCCGCCGAGCCGCCGCCGCTGTCGGTCGCCGAGCTGCGCCGGCGGCTGCCGCGCGGGATCTCCGACGAGGAGCTGCTGCTGCGGTTCGGCATGCCGGGCGAGGAGGTGGACGCGATGCTCGCCGCCGCCCCGGCGGAACGGCACTACCACCCGGAGGTGCAGCCCGTGCTGCGGCTGCTGCGTGAGCTCGGCACGCGCCCGCCGGTGCGCACGCTGGTGGTGGACAAGCCAGGTTTCCGGCTTGAGCTGAAGGGGCGTGGCGATGAGTGACCGCGACCCGGGTGACCGCGATCTGGTGACCAGGCTGCGCGAGGTCCGCGGGTTCGTGTTCGACATGGACGGCACGCTGGTGCTCGGCGACCGGCGCAATCACGGGCTGCGGCCGCTGCCGGGCGCGCTGGAGGTGACCCAGTGGGTGGCGGGGCACGGGCTGCCGTGGGTGGTGTTCACCAACGGGACCAACCGCACGCCCGCGCACTTCGCCAGGCTCTTGCGGGAGATCGGGTTCGGCGTATCGGACGAGGCGATGATGACGCCGGCCAGCAGCGCGGTCCGGGTCTTCACCAGGCGGGGGTACCGGCGGGTCATGGTGCTGGGCGGGCCCGGCCTGGCCGAGCCGCTGACGGAGGCCGGCCTGGAGGTGGTGGCGCCGGTTGCTGGCGAATCGGCGGACGCCGTGCTGGTCGGCTGGTTCCCCGAGTTCACCATGCCCGCGCTCGAGGCCGCCTGCCACGCGGTCTGGGGCGGAGCCGCGCTGTACAGCTGCTCGCAGACCCCGTTCTTCGCGGTGGACGGGGGCCGGGCGCTCGGTACGTCCCGGGGCATCTCCGCGATGATCAGGTCGCTGACCGGCTGCGGGCTCCGCGTGGTGGGCAAGCCGTCGCTGGACGCGCTGCGCAGCGCGGCCGACCGGCTCGGGGCCGCGCCAGCGCACCTGGCCGTGGTCGGCGACGACCCGGTGCTCGAGGTGCCGATGGCGCACCGCGGCCGGGCGCTGGCCATCGCGGTCGGCTCGGGCCTCGGCCGCCTGGCCGACTACGACGCCCTGCCCGCCGCCCGCCAGCCGCACCTGCGGGTGCAGGGCGTGGACGAACTGCTGGCTCTGCTTGATTCCGATGGGAGCGTGCGATGAGCGCGATGGTGCCCGAGCCTGACCGGGAGCGCCTGGTCTGGATGTACCGGCAGATGCTGCGGATCAGGGAGTTCGAGGAACGCGTGAAGGCGACGTTCACCGAGCACCCGGGCGTGATCCGCGGGCACACTCACCTGGCCGATGGGGCGGAGGCGTCGATCACCGGGTCCCTGGCCGCGCTGCGCCCGGGCGACCAGGTGATGGCCACGTACCGGTGCCACGGGTACCCGCTGGTGCTCGGGAGCGACCCGAACGCGATGATGGCCGAGATCTACGGCCGGGCCACCGGTCTGTGCGGCGGCTACGGAGGGTCGATGCACCTGGCCGACCCCGAGCGCGGGTTCCTCGGCACCTCGGGGATCGTCGGGCAGGGCATCCCGCAGGCCACCGGCGCCGCGTACGCGGCGCAGATCCGCAAGGCCGGCCAGGTGGTGCTGTGCTTCTTCGGCGACGGCGCGTCCAAGCAGGGGGCGTTCGCCGAGGCGCTGAACGTGGCCTCGCTGTGGAAGCTGCCGATCGTCTACGTACTGGAGAACAACTCATACAACGTGGTCACGCGGGTCGAGCAGGAGGACGCCAACGCCGCGGCCGGCGAGCCGCTGTCGGTCAAGGCCCGGGCGTTCTCGATGCCTGGGGTCACGGTCGACGGGGGTGACCCGGTGACGGTCTACGACGCGGTGTCGGCCGCGGTGGCGCGGGCCCGGTCGGGCGCCGGCCCCACCCTGGTGGAATCCAAGGTGTACCGGCTGAGCGCACACGGCAACATCATCGCCCCGCCCGGCGTCCCGCTGCACTTTCCCGAGCACGAGGCGGTGGCGGTGTTCGGGGCGCGGGAGGAGTACGAGGCAGCCAGGCGCGCCGACCCGCTACTGCGGATGCGGGACCGGCTGGCGGCTTCGGGTGCGCTCGACGGCGCCTCGGCCGATTCGATGGCCGCCTCGGTTGCTCAGGAGATGCGCGCGGCGGTCGAGTTCGCGCTGGCCAGCCCCTATCCGGCGCCGGAGGCGGCGCTGCGGCACGTCTACGCCTTATTCCTTTAAAGGAGGCTCGAATGGGCAGGCAGCTTCCCTACATCGCGGCGATCAACGAGGCCATCGCTTTGGAGATGGCCAGGGACGAGACCGTGCTGTACTTCGGGCAGAACATCGCCACCACCGAGGACGACGAGTTCCTCAAGGCGTTCGGCCCGGACCGGGTCCGCGTCACCCCGATCTCGGAGACCGCGGAGATCGGGATGGCCGTCGGGGCCGCGCTCGCCGGGTACCGGCCGGTGGTCGAGCTGTACATGGCCGAGTTCATGCTCGTGGCCATGGACCAGGTGGTGAACGAGGCGCCGCGGTTCCGGTACATGAGCGGCGGCCGGGTTTCCGTGCCGTTGGTGCTCAAGGCGGGCTACGGCTTCACCGCCGGGTGGGCCGGGCAGCACACCGGGTCGATCTACGGCATGTTCACCGGGGTGCCCGGGCTCAAGGTGGCGCTGCCCGCGACGCCGGCCGACGCCAAGGGCCTGATGGCTACGGCCATCAGGGACGACAACCCCGTCTGCTTCTTCCACCATTACCTGCTGACGCTCGAGTCGGGCGAGGTGCCGGAAGGCGAGTACCTGGTGCCGTTCGGGCAGGCGGACGTGCGGCGGGCCGGGGACGACGTCACGATCGTGGCCACCGGTGCGATGGTGGGCCGTTCGCTGGTCGCGGCGCAGGCGCTCGCGGCGTCGGGGATCGAGGCGGAAGTGATCGACCCGCGGACACTGGTCCCGCTGGACATGGCCACCATCCTCGACTCGGTGCGCAAGACGGGCCGGGTGGTGCTGGTGGACCAGGCCACCCGGCACGCCTCGGCCGCCGCCGTCATCGCCGCAGAGATCGCCGAGCACGGGTTCGGGTCCCTCAAGGCGCCGGTCACCCTGGTGACGGCGCTGGACGCCACCGTGCCTTACAGCAAGCCGATGGAGGACTACATCCTGCCCGACGAGGCGAAGATCGCCGCCGCGGTGCGCTCGGTCGTGGCGTCGTGAGCTTCCCGTGGCCGTACCGGCGGATCGCGACCGAGGAGGCGTTCAGCGTTCCCGAGGTCTTCGAGGCGATGCGCGGCTGGGCGGCTGTGGCGGACCCCGCCGAGCCTGATCAGGATTTCTGGGACTTCGTCTTCACCCAGGACACCCCCGGGCTGCAGCGGGTGCGCAGGCAGCTGCTCGACCTGGAGGGCGAGCGGCTGGAGATCATGGACGCCAACGGCGTCGACGTCCACCTGCTGTCGCTCACCGCGCCCGGGGTGCAGACGTTCCCGGCTCCTCAGGCGGTGGCGCTCGCGCGGCTGGCCAACGACCGGCTAGCGGCGGTGATCGGCCGGCATCCCGGGCGGTTTGCCGGGCTGGCCGCCGTCGCGCCGCAGGCTCCGAAGGCGGCCGCCGAGGAGATCTCGCGGGCCGTGACCCAGCTCGGACTGAACGGCGTGATCATCAACTCCCACACCGGCAGCGAGTACCTCGACGAGGAGAAGTTCTGGCCCATCCTCGAGGCCGCCGAGGCGCTCGGCGTCCCCATCTACATCCACCCGCGCTCCCCCGCGGTGCAGCTGGCGGCGGCGTTCAAGACGTACGGCCTGGAGACCGGCATCTGGGGCTTCCAGGCCGACACCGGGCTGCACGGCCTGCGGCTGATCTGCAGCGGCGTGTTCGACCGGTTCCCTGGGCTCAGGATCGTCCTCGGGCACCTGGGCGAGGGGCTGCCGTACTGGATGTACCGGATCGACTACATGCACCCGGTGCGCGCCTCGTATAACACCCGGCCGGCGCTCTCGCTGACCCCCAGCGAGTACCTGAAGCGGAACTTCGCCATCACTACCAGCGGCATGAACTGGGCGCCGGTGCTGCGCTTCTGCCTCGAGGCGGTCGGCGCGGACAACATCATGTTCGCCATCGACTACCCGTACCAGGTCACCGAGGGCGCCGTCAGGTTCCTCGACGAGGCCGAGATCTCCGACGACGACAAGCGGAAGATCTACCACCGCAACGCGGAACGGATCTTCGGCATCCCGGCCGCGTCGAGGTGACCGGTTTAGTCCTTGTCTAGTCCTGGTAGGCCACGCCTGGCCGCGCCGCAGGTACCTGAAGGCTCCGCTGCCCCGTCAGGCGCGGAATTCACTTTAATTTTCGCTTGCGAAGAGAAATCTAACCCATGGGTTAGGAGTGGGCTGGAGACTCGGTACTGGCGGGTTGGGCGGGGCTCAGCTGCGGCGGGTGGCTGTGGCGGGTGCCGGACGGCACTGGGTGCGAGGGGTACGCTCTGGCTGCGGGTATGAGGGAGGACGCCATGGCGGCATGGGGTGCCGAATCCGGCCATATCGGCGTGGCCGTGCAGGACGCCGTGGCCGTGGTCACGCTCAGGCGGCCGGACAAGCTGAACGCGCTCACCGCGGACGCGTGCCGCGAACTGGCCGCGATCCTGCGCCACTTCGGCAGGGGCGACTCGGTGCGCGGGATCGTGCTGACCGGTACCGGCCGGGCGTTCTCGGCCGGGCTTGACCTACGCGAGGCGGCGGAACTCCCGCCGGACCGCCTGACCTCGCATATCGAACTGTTCCACGACATCACGCGGGCGGCGCTGGAGACGCGGGTGCCGGTGATCGCGGCGCTCAACGGGATCGCCGTCGGCGGCGCGTGCGAGATGACCCTGTGCTTCGACGCGCGGATCGGGAGCCCCGCAGCCGAGTACTTCCTCCCGGAGAACACCATCGGGCTGACCATCTCCAATGCGGCCAGCGTCCTGCTGCCGCGACTGGTCGGTCACCGGGCGATGCGCCTGGTCATGGAGTCCACCCGGATCAACGCCCACCGTGCCCTGTCCATCGGCCTGCTCGACCGGCTCGTCGAGGAGGGGCTCCTCGTCGAGAGCGCGATCGCGATCGTGCACCGGTGGACGCCGCCCGGCGGGGCCACGGCCGCGCACCTGGCGCTGCTGCGGCCGCCGATGGCCGAGATCGAGCAGGCCATGGCGGCCGAGACCGAAGCCACCCGCGCCACCGAGGCGGATGGCCTCTCGCGCGCCGGGATCAGCCGGTTCCTAGGCCGGCCGCGCACGGCCGAGTTA
>JBOHCK010000305.1:0-7409 GCA_050698755.1 Streptosporangiaceae bacterium
CCGGCGTGCACGTGACCGTGGTCCAGATGCCCGCCGTCAACACGCCTCAGTTCTCCTGGGTGCGCTCTCGGCTGCCCAACCATCCCCAGCCCGTGCCGCCGATCTACCAGCCCGAGGTCGCCGCCCGTGGGGTGCTGTACGCCGCGGACCATCCGCGCCGCAGGCAATACTGGGTGGGCGCCAGCACCGCGGCCACCCTGCTGGCCAACCGGGTGGCTCCGGCCGTGCTCGACCGCTACCTCGCCCGGACCGGTTACGCCTCCCAGCAGACGGCCCAGCCCGCCGAACCCGGCCGCCCCGACAACCTGATGCAGCCTGTAGACGGCGGCAGCGGGCACGATTTCGGGCCGCACGGTGCCTTCGACGACAGGTCCCACGACCGCAGCCCGCAGCTGTGGATGTCACAGCACGCCGGCATGTCCGCCGGGGCTGTCGCCGGGGCGGCCGTCATCGGGGCTGTCCTGGCCGGATGGCTCGGACGCCGCCGGTGACGGTGCCGACCGCGGGCCGGGAGCTGCAGATGATCCGGGTCGGCTACGGGGCGGCGCTGGTGCTGATGCCCGGTACGACGATCTTCCTCGCGACCGGCCGCCTCCCCGGCAGGCGGACCCGCCGGGTGGCGCAACTGCTCGGTGTCCGGCACCTGGCGCAGGCCGCGCTGACCGCGGCCGCGCCCCGGCCCGGGGTGTTCGCGATCGGCTGGCAGGTCGATGCGGTGCATGCCGCGTCGATGCTGCTGCTCGCCACGGTCAGCCGGGCCAGCCGGAGTGCCGCCCTGACCGATGCGCTGACGGAGGCCGCGTTCGCCGCCGCGGGGTTCTCGGCGTCGATCGGTGAATCGGCGGTCCGTCCGCGAAGTCGGTGACGGCGATACCCGAGCGTGACAAATCTTCCGGGCAACGCGCTCCGGGTGACGAACGTCACAATCGTCAATGTTTACCTTCGCCCGGCTGGGCTAGGCGTGTGTCGTTCCCGGACGTAGGAGACAGGCGTTGCTACCACGTGCCCAGCTGCGAGATCTTGCCGATACTGCGCTGCTGGCGCAGCTGCGCCTGTGGGCGAGGGACAGTCCGGAGCGTGCCGTGATCTGCGAGATCCTGGTTGAGCGCTACGCCGGGATGGTCCGGTCCTGCGTCCGCAAGTACCGAGGCAGCCCCGTGCCGGCCGAGGACCTGATGCAGGTCGGATACGTCGGGCTGCTGAAAGCGATCAACAACTTCGACCCCGCGATCGGGGAAAGCCTGTCGGCCTTCGCCCAGCCGTGCGTCAGCGGCGAGATCAAGCGGCATTTCCGCGACAAGCGATGGCAGGTGCACGTGGGCCGGCCGGAGCAGGAACTCTTGCTGGAGATGCGCGAGGCGACTGAGGAGATGACGCATCAGCTCGGCAGGGCCCCGGTCGACGGCGAACTGGCGCTGCGGCTCGGCGTCACCGAGGACGACATCGGCGAGGCGCGTCGCGCGGGCCAGGTGTTCAGCGCCTACTCCCTCGATGCCCCGCTGTCTGACCGGGAGGACGCGGCCCAGCTCGCCGATCTGCTCGGCGACGATGACGAGGCCATCGAGCTTGCCATCAACACCGAAGCGGTCAACTCTCACCTGGAGGAATTGCCGGAACGTGAGCAGCGGATCCTCGTCCTGCGGTTCTGGGGCAACCTCAGCCAGGCCGAGATCGGCGGCCGCCTCGGCATATCCCAGATGCACGTATCCCGGCTGCTCAGCCGGGCCCTGGCCCACCTCAAGGACCGGCTGATCGGCGAACCGGCGGGATCGGAATGACGAGGCACCGGAGCGTACCGGACCGCGAGCGTGACGCTGAGCCGCCCAGGACCCAGCCTTCGAGCTGGCAGGACTGGCAGCGGTGGGTGCAGGACGTCGACTGGTCGGACTGGCGCTCGTGGCTGCGGCGCGTCGCCGCGACGGACTGGACGGCAGGCCCGTGGCCGGGCGCTCCCTGGGATCAGGCTGCCCTGGCCGGGGAGGTGTCCCTGACCTTGCGGGCGTTCGGCGAAGACGAGCCGGGTGAGGGGATCGGCGAGCATCTCGCGGCAGCCTGGCCAGCCTTCCGCGCATGGTGGCATGAGGGCGCGGCCTGCCCGACGGCCGGGCAGGCCCGGGCGCGGCTTGAGGAGCACATGCCCGAGCTCATGCCGACGTGGCAGCGGCTGGTCGGCATGCTCGGCGACGACCCCGAGGCGGCAGCCGCGCTGGCCTTGTGGAACCCGCCGCCGTTCCTGACCGGCTGCTCGCAGGCGGCGGTGCTGCCCGGCGGCCCGGCGCTGGTCCGTAACTACGACTGGGACTACCGCCTGTTCGAGGCGGTGGTGGCCAGGACCGGGTATGGCGGGCGGCAGGTGCTCGGCATGCTCGACTGCCTGTGGGGGCTGCTGGACGGGGTTAACGACGCGGGCCTGGCCGTCTCGCTCACCTTCGGCGGCCGGCCCCAGGTCGGCGAGGGGTTCGGGATCCCGCTGGTGATCCGCTACGTGCTGCAGACCTGCGAGACGGTCGATGACGCGGTCCGGAAGTTGCGCCGCATCCCGGTGCACATGTCCTACAACGTCACGGCAGTCGACCGGGACGGGCGCCGCGCCACGGTTTACCTGGCCCCGGACCGGCCCGCTCGGGTAACCAGCCTGGCCGTGGCCACCAACTACCAGGGCACGGTGGAATGGGCACCGTACGCCGCGGCCATCCGGACCGTCGAGCGGCAGGAGCATCTGGAGGAACTGGTGGCGGCCGGGGCGGACGGCCCCGGCGTCGTCGCGGCCTGCCTCCGGCCGCCGCTGTACGCCACACGTTTCGGTGCGGGCTTCGGGACCCTGTATACCGCCGAGTACCGCCCGGCCGAAGGTGCTGTCCGTTATCACTGGCCGGAATGCACCTGGAGCCAGTCCCTGGACCGTCTCCGGCCCGGCACCATCCAGGTCAGGCTCGGCGGCCCGCGCTAACCGGCCTGCAAGTGACCGTGCGATTCGGGCGCTGACTGACAGCTCATGACCCACGGCGCCGTGCCGGGCCGGCACGAGTTGACCGGCAAGCTCACCACCGTCCACTGCCCGGGGAGATCCCGGCGAAACTCTCCCGTTCGCGGCCGTGTAACGGGTAGCGCACCGGGTAGCGGGGATGCCTATTTCCGACCGTCGCTTCGCGAAGGAACGGACATGAGAGGGGCGTCATGGCCACCGACAAACAGAAGGAAGCCGCCCGGCGTAACATCGGCAAGGCCCGGCAGGCGCAAGGCGCCCGAGCGCGCGGCGAGGACGTTTCCCGCAGCGGCGAGGGCATGAGCACCGCCGAGAAGGACAGGCTGGCCGACCAGGAGTTCGCCTTTCCCGGGGAACGCAAGGAGCCGCTGACCGACGCCCGGCATGTCCGGAACGCGATCGCGCGTTTCAACCAGGTCGAAGGCGTCAGCGATGCCGAGCGGGACAAGGCGTGGAAGCGGATTCAGGTGGCAGCAAAGCGCTTCGATGTCGAGGTTTCCGAATCGGACTGGCGGGACCTGGCCAAGGGCGGCAAGGACCGCAAGCGCTAGGGCGAGCTCAGCAGCTCCACGCCGGCCCCCTTCTTAGCGGGCGGGCAGGCTTCGAACACTGCGGCGCCGGAAGGGTGAGCAGTTGCGCTTCCGGCCGACTAGGCCAAGTCGAGGCAGATTAGGGCCCCGGTTCCGCTGACCTATTTTGCAGCCACAAGCGATCTATCCCAGGAGGCATGCGCCATGACTAATCCCGATGGGCCCCGGCACATCGAGGTCGGCGATGACGGCCAGCCGGTCGCGGCTGCTGAGGTGACAACCAGCGGCGGGGCCGACGGAACTGTGCGGGCGTCGCTGCATGCGTCGGCCGGGCATATTACTCCTGGCAGCCGGGCGAGCCTGGTTGATGCGGTCATGGATTTGCCCGAGGTGCAGGCCAGCGCGCGCATGGAGGCCACCATCCCGCTCGGAGATGGCGAATCGCTCGAGCGCCTGCGGGAGCGGACCGAGGATGCGGTCACGCGTCCGGCCGGATCTACCACGCTGCTGGACGCGAATATACCGTCAGGGAGCCAGCCGGAAGCCGGTCAGGATCCCGACGATACGAGCTGAGATGCGCGTTCTGCTGCCCGCGCTACGCCGTGTCGTCATGATTCCGGCGCTCACGGGCGCGCTCGTGATTAGTGCCGCACTGCTCCTTCTCGCCGCTGTCGTCACCCGACCAGTGTCGCTGTGCCTACGGGGGCGTTGGCGGCCCGTGCGGCTAGGCGCCTTTCTCGTCACCTACCTCGTGGTTGAGCTCGCTGCCGTGGCGGTAACTTCACCCCTGGCCGCCGCCGCCGCGCCATCGACGGCCTGCGCCGCCATGGCCGGCGCCGCGCCGCCAGGCAGGCGACCCGGCTCGGCCATGTGCTGCCGCCGCGCCCGTCCGGCACGCTGAGCGCGATCGAGGCCGCACCGCAAGCCGATCTAGTCATCGTGGCTCACACCGGGCTTGACCACCTCGACTCGGCTGCCGCCGTCTGGAAAGGCATCCCGCTCCGGGGCCCGCTGCGGGTCACCTGGTGGCGGATCCCGGCCGGAAACGTGCCCTCCGGCCGGGATGCCCGCACGGACTGGCTGAATGCCCAGTGGGCGCGGGTGGATGACTGGATAGCCGGCTATGCGGCCAGCAGCCGCTCAAAGAACGAGCGGTAGAGGCGCAGCCCCTGCCTGAGGTCCTCGGTGGAGACCTGGCGGCCGCCTGCCAAGCGCTCCTCAAGCCCGGCGCGCTCGCTGGCGAACATCGAGGCCAGCCGCTGCATGAGCTCTGCTACGAGCGCGTCGGCTTGCTGGACCGCTGTACTCGGCTCGTCGACGAACTCCGCCTGGATATCCTTCCAGCGCATGGTCATGCTCTGCAGTTCGCCGTCCGCCAGCAGGCTAGCTCGCGGCCCGGCGCCAGCTGCGACGCGGCCTTCGGCAGCGGCGTCCTGGACGCCTCGGTCGGCGTACCCGGATGCTGCATGACCTGCGGTGAGGCCGGCGCCGTCGTCGGCGTAGCCGTCGTCATCGAGGCCTTCGTCAGCGAAGCTTTCGTCAGCGAAGCCTTCGTGACCAGCCGGCGCCGGGACGTCCTCCTGGCCCGTCCAGGACCCGGCAGAGGCGATCTGCTCTGTGGTCAGCCCACGGTCTTGGGTGTTGTCAGTGTCGTTCATCGTCCGCCTCACCGGCCTGTCCGCTGATCGTAGTAATCCGGGTCCGCCGGACCGGCGCCATCGCTGGCCATGCCAGTCGGCCCATCGGTCTGCCCGGTGACGCTGCTCCCCGGGTCCCGTGGATCCGGGACGGCAGTGCCACGCTGACGGCTGCTGGCGCCGACTGGCTGCGCCTGGGCGGCGGTGCCCTCGGCTGCGCCGTTGCTGTCTGGACGCAGCAGTTCGTCGAACAGGGACCGGTACCGCAGCAGCGCCTCGCGCAGGTCTTCGGTGCTGGCCTGCTGAGTCTCGGAGCGTTGCCGCACAGCGTGCGCGAACCGGTAGTTCTCGACGGTGTCCGGGTAGTCGACCGACACCAGGTCGGCCTGCACATCGAAGTCCTTCATCGGGTAACCCCGCGCTTCCATGACGCGGGTGATGAGGATGTCGGCAGCAGTCGTGGCTTGCGCCGGCTGATCGACGAAGTTCTCCTGCACGTCGCGCCATTCGGCCGCGAAACGCAGGCGTGTGGCTTCCGGCAGCGGCATGACCTCGAACTGAGCCCGCTCCCTCTCACGGGCGCGAAGTTCGGCCTCGGCGGCACGTTGGTCACCGCGGTTCTCTACCGCCCGGTCGTATTCCGGGCCGAAGCGTTCACGAAGTATCGCAGTTTTGCGTTTCCTGACCCCCACCGCGACCAGCGCGATGGCGACCACCACCACGATGGCGATCACGACCCATACCAAGGTAGCCATCAGATCCTCCTGTCATTGGACGGCTCCCTCTACCCGGCCGCAGGAACTTAAACGGCGGGCGAGGCTCAGCTCTTGTCGAGCCGGCGGATGGCGACCTCGTGCAGCAGCAGCCGGATGGCCGCCGCGACCGGGATCGCCACGAACGCTCCGATGATGCCGAGCAGCACGCCGCCGATCAGGACGGCGATCAAGCTGACGATCGCGGGCACCTGCACAGTCCGGCCCATGATCCGCGGCACGATGAGGTAGTCCTCGGCCAGCCGGTAGGCGACGTAGAAGGCGAGGGTGGCGAGCGCGACGGGCAGCGACACGGTCAGCGCGACCAGGCTCACCACGGCACCGCCGACGGTCGATCCGATCACCGGGATCAGGTCGAGCAGGGCCACGAACATGCCGAGCAGGAGCGGATAGGGGATGCCGAACGCGAGCAGCCAGAAGTAGGTGCCGAGGCCGGCGATCACCGAGGTGATGAAGTTGCCCAGCACGTAGCCGCCGACCTTGGCGAGGATCTCATCGCCGATGAGAATGGCCCGCGGCCGCCGCGAATGCGGCACGAGCTGGTAGGCGAACACCTTGATCTGCGGCAGGCCGGCCAGGAAGTAGATGCTGAGCACCACGATGGCGACGATGGACGACGCGGTAGTGAGCACCAGTTTCCCCGCACCCAGGACGCCGCCGGCCAGGGAGCCGCCCCCGTTGGTGATCAGCTTGGTCAGCCGGTCCTGGACGTGGTACTTGACGTTGAGCTTGCCCAGCCCGGAGTTGCGGTCCTGCAGGCTGTGCAGGTAGTGCGGAATCTGGTGGGCGAGCGCGGTGGCCTCGGAGGCCAGCGGCGGGATCGCGGCCGCGAGGAACCCCGCCGCGACCGCGGCGGCGCAGCCGATGACGACCAGGACGGCGGCCCACCGGGGCACGCGGTGGCGCACCAGCCAGCCGACGACCGGGTCCAGGCCCGCGGCGACGAACAGGGCCAGGCCGATGATGATGAGCACCGACCGCGCGCCGATGATCAGCTCGATCAGGCCGTAGGCCACCGCCACGCCGAAAGCGGCGAGCATCCCGATCATGAACGGGGAACGCCGGTTGATCGGCTGTCCGGGGGTGCCGAGGCCGCCGGTCTCCTCGGCCACGGCAGCGGCCGTCTCCAGGGCCTCCTGGACCCGGCTGTCGCCCGGGCCCTGATCTTCCCTGGTCTCGTCGTCCCGGGTCCGGACCTCCTCCTGGGCCCGGACCTCCGCCGCCTCGGGCCCATCGTCTCGCACGACGGCGGTATCCGCGCGGTCACCCTCACCAGCCTGGGCTGAATCTGTCAGCGCCGAGGCAGGAAGGCCAGATCCGGCCGGCCGGGGACGGTTCACGTAACCCCAGCCTGGCTCTCACTCATCCGGGCGGATTGAAAAGTCCGCAGGTGCAGCTGCGCAATATAACTACCTGCGCAGCATGAGAATGACGAGCACGATTATCGCGATGAGCACTACCGTCCCGATACCGATATACATTG
>JBOHCK010000306.1:0-7393 GCA_050698755.1 Streptosporangiaceae bacterium
GGTCACCGTTCCGGAGCTTAAGCCTGCCCTTGTCGGAGCCGACGGTCGGCGCCTTGAGGTGCCGGAGCCGGTGTTCGAGGCCCTGGTTCAGGTGGCGACGGCGATGGCTCATGGCCAGGGCGTCACCGTCATTCCGCAGAATGCGCTGCTAACCACCCAGGAGGCCGCTGAGCTGCTCGGTATCTCCCGGCCCACGCTGGTACGGCTGCTCGAGGGTGGGATCCCGTATGAGCAGCGCGGCAGGCACCGGCGCGTCATGCTCGCCGACCTTCTCGCCTACCAGGGGAGCATGCGCCGTGAGCGCCGCGAAGCTCTTGACCGGATGGCGCAGGAGGGACAGGCGGCCGGACTGTATGAGGCCACCTCCGGGCCGCCGGCCCGGACCCGCTTATCGTCGCTGATGGCGAGGTTCCCGGCGTTCCTGGACACGTGCACCCTGTACAGCGCCTATCTATGCGACTCGCTGCTGCGGCTTTGCCGAGGCAGGTACCTACCGGCCGCTGTGGTCAGCCGACGTCCTTAACGAACTCGAGCGGGCTCTGATGGCCCGCGGGCTGGCAGAGGACGCTGTCAAGTACCGCATCGGCGAGATGCGCCGGGCCTTCCCCGACGCTGAGGTCCGCGGCTACGAGAACATCGTGGAGACGATGACCTGTGACCCGAAGGACAGGCATGTGCTTGCCGCCGCCGTCCGCAGCGACGCCGCGGTTCTGGTCACATTCAACATTGACGACTTCCCGGACATATCAACTGCGGTATATGACATCACTGTCGTCCACCCGGACGACTTCCTGCTCGACCAGCTTGACCTCTACCCCGGACGCACAGTCGCGGCCTTGCGTGACCAGGCACGCAGCTACTCTGCGCCCGCCATGAGCATCGAGGACCTGCTCGGGCGCCTTGCCTCGGCAGGTGTCCCGAAGTTCGCCGCGGAGGCCCGGCGGCATCTATGGCCAGCCGATCCTGCCGATACCTGAGGCTCATGTGAGAGCTATCAGCTCGCGGGCCCTCACAGGGCGGCTCGTCGAAGTATCCATCCCGGCGGCCATCTGGCCGGTCATCCGGCGCCTCGGCTGGCTCGGATTGGGCGGGCCTGGTTCCGGAAATGCCTTTGGCACCGGCTACCGAACCTCCGGGCGTGACGCCCGGCATTGCGAACACACGAACGCAAAACCGATCTCCGCCGCCCCACTTCTGCTCGCCGCAAGATAGGCCCCAGAGCCCAGCGGCCATTTCCAGCGGCACCCACACCCACTCCTGACTCCCGACGACGGGTCGGCTCGGCAAGCCAGCCCCTGTCAGCCATGCGGCGCGGGCGTTCGCTGCCTGCTGCCGCGGCTGTGCCGCGCCGTAAGCCCGATGGAAGCATGATGTTTTTGCCGGGCGGCTACGCCCCGGCGCTGAGGTTGCTGAGCGGGTCGGCGGGCGCCGTGGTCTTCGCGGCGGCCATGTCCTCGCCGAGCTGCTGCAGGACCTTGCGGCTCATCGCCTTGCGGACCTGGGGGAACCAGTCCTGCTCTTCCTCTTCGACGTGGTGGCGGACGTTCTCGATCAGGACGGTGACCTTGGCCGTGAATCGCTCATCGGCAGGGTCCATCCCGGCCAGTTCCGACAGCAGCCAGACCACGACGTGATGTTCTTCGATGCTCTCCAGCACGTGGTTGGCGGTCTCGGGAGCGGCGGCCCGGGCTGCCGGATAGAACAGCTGCTCCTCGATGTAGGCATGCACGGTCAGTTCCCTGATCATCTGCTCGACGAGCCGCCGCTTGGTCTTCACCGCCCGGTCGCCCGCCTTCTCGAATCCTCTGAACAGTTTCTCCACGGTCTTGTGGTCGTCCTTGAGCAGCACTATCGCGTCCACGTCGCCTCCGTCTGATCTGCCATGACCGGCCCACACTGCCCGTGGCGGATCACGTCATGCCTGATCGCATCCGGATTCTGGCCGGCGGGTGCGGCACCGGCAGCTAGCGGACTGGGTCATGTGGTTCCGTCCGCGTCGGGCGGGTGTCGTAGCTGGAGGCCGGCTTGCTCTTCGAGCAGCGCGACGGCCAGCAGTTCCCCGTCCGCAGGCCCGTACCGGCGCAGGGCCTGCCGGTAGAGGCCCGCTACCGACTCGGAGACCTGGAAGGGTAGGTGGTGGTCGCGGGCCAGTCCGGTCACGATCTGGAGTTCCTCGCAGCAGCGGTCCAGGCCGAAGGTGCGCAGAAAGTCGCCGGCGAACAAGGCGCCCAGATCACGGCGGATGAAATCCGAGCCGGCCGCGCTGTCCGCCAGGACCTCCCGCAGCACCACCAGGTCCAGCCCCGAGGCGCGGCCTAGCAGCAGAGCTTCGGCGGTGGCGACCGCCTGCCCGAACCACAGCAGGTTGATCAGCAGCTTGACGGTGTACCCAGCGCCGTACCCGCCGACATGGCGGGGCCTGCCCAGGATCTCCAGCAGATCCCGGTGCCGCGCGACGACCTCGGCTTCCCCGCCGACCAGGAGCTGCAGGCTACCCTGCTGTGCGGCGGCCACGCCGCCGCCGGCCGGCGCGTCCAGGACCTGCACGCCGCGGCCGAGCAGCGCGTCCCGGATCTCGGTGACGGCGGCCGGCGAATTGCTGGTCATGTCGATCCACGTCGTCCCGGGGCGCAGCGCAGCCGCCGCGCCGCCGGTGCCGAGCATCAGCTCGCGAACCTCGCCGGGGCCAGGCAGGACGGTGATCAGGACGTCGGCGCCAGCGGCGAGCACGGCTAGCTCAGGCACCCAGCGCGCTCCGCACCCGGCGGCCTGCCGCGCGGCCTCGGGCCGCCGGTCGCCCGCCAGGACACGGTAGCCGGCCCGGACCAGGTTCGCGCAGACGGGCAGGCCCATCCGGCCCAGCCCCACCAACCCGACCTCAGGCATCGCCGCACCCTATCCCGCTGCCGGCCGCGCGCCGCCAATCCTGCCAGCCAGCGGGCACGGCCACTCCGTTTTCGCCGTCGCCGTCCTTGCTCAACGCGATCACTGTCCTCCCGATCGTCGGCGAATGGCCGCTTCCCTGCACCTTCGGGCCGGGACTAACCGTCACCTCCAGTAGCCGGCGCGGCAGGAGAGCCTGCCCGGCCAGGTATCCCCGGAAAATCACCGACGACTCCGCAGCAGACCAAATGAAGTGAGACATCCGACTGCTGGTCCAGCCCCTGGCTCGCAGGGCCGGCTGGGGCACCGTATCCCGGAACGGCTCGCTGGCGGGTTTATCCGGGCCCGGGAGGGCAGGGGAAACCAGCCACGCGGACAGCGGAGATCAAGGAGGACAGATGGCGGACGTGTTCACGGTCCTCAGTCAGGACCACGAGGAAGTCAAGCGCATGCTGGCCGAACTGGAGCAGGGGCCGACCCGGGCCACCGGGGCCGGCGAGGACCAGCTGGCGCTGCGCAAGAAGATGACTGAGCAGCTCATTATCGAGGAGTCCAAGCACGAGGCGCTGGAGGAGATGTACTTCTGGCCGGTCGTGCGTGATCACCTGCCCGACGGCGATACGCTGGCCGACCAGGCCACCGGTCAGGAGCAGGAAGCCAAGGAAGTACTGGCCAGGCTAGACAAGCTCGACGCCGGCGACGCGGAGTTCGAGAACCTGCTCGGCATGTTCACCGGGGCGGCCCGGGAGCACATCCGGTTCGAGGAGACCGCGGTGTGGCCGAGACTGCGCACCGCGTTGAACACCGAGCGGGCGGCCGAGCTAGGCACCCAGATCGCGGAGGGGAAGAAGACCGCGCCCACGCGCCCGCATCCGCACACACCACCATCGCCCGGCGCGCTCAAAGCGGCCGGCCCGATCGCAGCCGCGGCGGACAAAGCGCGCGACAAGGTGACCGGGCGCGGCGACTGATCCGGCCGGCCGCGCCAGCCCTGAGGCGCTCGTACCGGCCGGCAGCGGGCACCACGGCCCGTTCGGCAAGAAGATTGAATCAAGCCGAACGGGGCGGCGGATCGGGCTGTCGCGTCAGGCGGAACCAGGGCGACGAGCCCGGATAGGCAACATGGTGTTTGCCGACCGCTGCGCCCGGCGGGCTGCCAGCGGCGTTCCGGCTCCGGCACGGCTGGCGGCGGTGCGGGCGGCTGGACACCGTGCCGGAGGGCCCCTTCGCTGATCGTCCCTACGCCGCAGGCGCAAAGCCTGGCAGGGTCTCATACCCCAGCCGGCCCATCGGCATCCGGATCGACATCACGGCAGCGCCATGAGCATCTCGTCCACGCACGTCAGGCCGGATCAAAGCTAGCCGCAGGCACATGACGGTCGCGGGTCGCGCCGACCAACCCGGTGCTGCGCCAGCCGTTTGCGGGGCGGTGGCGGCGCTGAAGAGAGACGGCGCGTGGGTACGGATGCGGCCGTCGGAACACCACGACCGGGAACTGGCATGGCGCTTCTTCGCGGCCATCGCATCTCGGCACGGCCACGAATCAGCAAGGCCGGATCGGACCAGGCGACAGCGGCACTCAGTGGGGCGGGAAGCCGGCGAAGGCGATGCTGGCCGTTCCGGGAGTTCCGCGCCGGACGGCAGCGGAGCCCGCCGGTGCCGCGACCAGCGAACGCTGACCTCCAGATTCTCGCATGCGAAGCGGCTCACGGCCGGCCATCTTCCGGTCTGGCCCTGGCAGCGGATGTCCCGTCGCCGGGGCACGCCCGGATGGGAGACCGGGGCACGCCCGGATGGGAGAATGGCCATTATGAGCGGCATCGGGGTCGGCGGCCGGAACAACGTGGTACTTGCCGGCCGCGAGGACGGGCCGGTGGTGATGCTCGCCCACGGGTTCGGCTGCGACCAGAACATGTGGCGGCTGATCGTACCCGGGCTGGCCAGGGACTTCCGGGTGGTGCTGTTCGATCATGTGGGGTCGGGCCGGTCCGATCTGTCAGCCTGGCAGCCCGAACGGTACGCAACGCTGGACGGGTACGCCGATGACGTGCTACGGATCTGCCGTGAACTAGGGCTGCAGGACGTGGTGTTCGTCGGGCATTCGGTCAGCGCCATGATCGGCGTGCTCGCCGCGATCAGGGAGCCGGACCGGTTCAGCAAGCTGGTCTTGGTCGGACCCTCGCCGCGGTACGTGGACGATGGCGGTTACCGGGGCGGCTTCAGCCGGGCCGACATCGATGAACTGCTCGACTCCCTCGATAGCAATTACCTGGGCTGGTCGGCCGCGATGGCGCCGGTGATCATGGGCAATCCGGAGCGTCCGGAACTTGCCGAGGAGCTGGCCAACAGTTTTTGCCGGACCGACCCTGCGATCGCGCGGGCTTTCGCCCGCACGACGTTCCTGTCGGACAACCGGTCGGATCTGGCTAAAGTCACCGTGCCGACGCTGATCCTGCAGTGTGCCCGGGACGCGATCGCGCCCGGTGAGGTCGGCGCGTTCGTGCGCGCCGAGATTCCGGGCAGCACCCTGGTGACCCTGGCTGCGACGGGTCACTGCCCGCAGCTCAGCGCCCCCGAAGAAACCCTCGCGGCGATCGCCTCCTTTGCCGCCCCGGGGCCGTGAGCAGCGCCGGACACGACCCCGTCCCGGACGGTCCCGGTGACAGCGGTCACCTGGCCGAGACGGTTTTCCTCTCGCTGCTCGAGGACAGCGCTGAGGATCTGTACGAGAACGCCCCGTGCGGCTACTTGTCCACGCTTCTGGACGGCCAGATCGCGAAGATCAATGGCACGCTGCTGAGCTGGCTCGGGTACACCCGGGACGAGCTGGTAGGGCGCTCCTATTTCTCCGACCTGCTCACCGTCGGCGGCAGGCTCTACCACGAGACTCACTTCGCGCCCCTACTGGCCATGCAGGGTCACATCGGCGGCGTGGCCCTGGAACTGAAGACCGCCGGCGGCGCGCGGCTGCCGGTGCTGGTCAACTCCGTGGTCAAGACCAGCCCCGCCGGCGATCCCCGGCTAATCCGCACCACCATCTTCGACGCCCGGGACCGCCGGGCCTACGAACGCGAGCTATTGCGCGGCCGCCAGCAAGCCGAGCACGAACGCGAACGCCTCCAGCTGCTCGTCACCACCTTGCAGCGCAGCCTGCTGCCTCCGGCGCTGCCGGACGTGCCCGGCCTGCAGACCGCCGCCCACTACCATTTCGCGTCCCTGAACGAAGTCGGCGGCGATTTCTACGACCTGTTCGCCCTCAGCCAGGGCCGGTGGGGCCTGTTCCTGGGCGACGTGTCCGGCAAAGGCGCGGACGCCGCCGCCGTGACCTCCCTGATCCGCTACACCCTGCGTGCCGCCGCGGTCTACGACCCCGACCCCGGCACCGTGCTTGGCACCCTCAATGACGCCCTGCGTCAGGAGCACGAGCGCGACTACGGCCACTTCTGCACCGCGATTTTCGGCCTGCTCACCCCCGACGGCGACGGCTTCACGCTCGCCCTGGCCAGCGGCGGGCATCCGCTCCCCCTGCTGATAGGCGCGGACGGCACCGTCGGCTACCCGCCGGTCCCGGGCGGCCCGTTCATCGGCGTCTTCGACGACGCTGCCTTCACCGCGACCGTGATCCGGCTGGGGCCCGGTGACACCCTCCTGTTCTATACCGACGGGCTGACCGAGGCGCGTACCGGCCCGGGCCGGGACCGCTACGGCGACGAGGCCCTGCGCGCCTTCGCTGCCAGCCTCGCGCCGGCCACGGCCAGCGCGGCCGTCAGCGCGATCATCGCCCTGCTCGCCGGCTTCGGCGACGGCCTGGACGACGACATTGCCGTCCTGGCCCTCGGCCTGCCGTCACCGCCATCAGATTCCGCACGATGAGCCCGCGCGTGTGCAAGACGATCCCGGGCGGGCAGGGGCCGAAGGAGTTTCAGCCAAGCGCTGGTGTGCATTAGAAGGCGACAGGTAAGGGAGCGCACGCACCTTCCGCCAAGCGAACGGGTCGCTCCCGAAGCGCACCGTGGCAGCGGCCAGGCCGCCGGCTTCAGCGTTCGCGCGCTCACGTAAGCAGGAGGAGCGGTGCCGAGGTCCAGCCGTTACGGCCGGCCGCCGGGGCACTCCCGCCGAGTGTGCAACGGTCGGTGAGGAAGCCTGGGGCGGTGTTCCTGGACGCGCACGAGCAGGCGGTCCGGTCCGGCCTGCCGTGAGGGCGAGAATCCCGGCCACGGTGGCCAGGCCGGGGACGGTGCTGACCGAGTTCGGGTCGGCGCGGAGCAGGAGCTAGGTTAGCCGCGGCCAGGTCCGCCATCCGGCCCTGGGTGGTGCGCAAGCCGATGTTCTGCCGTGCCTCGGCGCCGAGGAATACCCGGCAGGTCAGCACGCCGAAGGCTAGGCAGGTGTTCTCGGCCGTTCAAGGTGTCCATGAGGGTGCCGTTCGCGGTGCCCGCGGGCTGGCGTGTGGAACCCCGCCGGGCGGGGTGCCGGGCGGGGTTCTGGTGGCCGGGGTGGCGTGGTGGTG
>JBOHCK010000307.1:0-7375 GCA_050698755.1 Streptosporangiaceae bacterium
CGTCGTTTTGCGGACTTCGTCGGCCAGAGCACGAAGGTCGGCCAGAAGCGCGGATTGCCTCGCCTGGGCGGCGAGTTCGGCCTCTTCGGGCAGGCGGACCGGCGGGAGCACCGGCGGCAGGTCGAACACGTCCTCGAGGTCTATGTCGTCCCAGTTGGCCGGCTCTTCGTCATCGAGACCGCTCACGTAGTACTCGCCCAGGTCCGCGCCATCGAGTACTCTGCCGCTCCTGAGGTCCAGGATGAGAGGATCCTTGTCCGCCACGGCTCACCAGCCTAAAGCGCGGCTAGGTGGCGGTTCACCGCTTCCAGGTCGAACGGCTCGGGTTCCTGCGCCCGGCCGCTGCTCTCATCGCATGTCCGAGAGCACGAGCATCGTAGGCCGGTGGCGTATCACTGAGATGGACAACTGGGGTCAGGAGGCCGTCGATCTGGTCGAGCCCGGCTTCATCGAGTTCGATGATGACGGCCTCGGCGGTCTGGGCTTCATCGTGGTGACGGGAGAACTCGACTGGCGCGATGCGGATCGTGATGGCAGGCCGGGTGTCGAGTTCTCGTGGCAGGGCTCCGACGAGGGCGACGATGTGAGCGGCCGCGGCTGGGCCGCTCTCAACCCCGATGGCACGCTCGAGGGCCACATCTACTTCCACCTTGGTGATGATTCCGCGTTCCGAGCCGAGCGATTCAGCGGAGTCGCCCAGTGAGCGATCCCATAGAAGTCGCGATAGAGGAAGCGCTCCGCCCGGGCCGCTACCGCTACGTCTCCGAACGCGGTTCCGTGGGACACGAGGCGGGTCATCGGCCCTGCCCGGCAAGCTCGGAAACGAGCGCGGCCCGCCTCTCCTTAAGCGCCGCGAGGTGGGCCCGGAGCTGTTTCAGCTCGCGGTCGACGCTTCGCCGTAAGGATTCGTGACCGGTCACTATCTCGCTGAGCCGCCATCGGGTCGTCAGTTGCCGGCCGATACGCCCGAGCGGGCTGTCGCGAGCTGGTCGAGGGCGCGGCGGAGCAGCGGCCGGAGCGGGACGGGCGGGTCGGCGGCGAACCAGCGCCCGACCGCGACCTGCGCCGCGGCGGTGACCGCGGCGGCCAGGATCTGCGGGTACATGTCCTGCCCGGCATCCGTCCCGGTTCGCGCCGCGATCGCCTCGGCCAGGGCCCGGCGGGTTCTTGACCCGGCGGGTCTTCGATCCGGCCATGACGCGCCGCGAGCTGGCGATCATCCGGGACGACCTGCACTGCAACGCGGTCCGGTTCCAGGGCACCGACATCACCAGGCTGACGACGGCGGCCGCCGACGCCCTCAAGCTCGGCCTGCGGGTCTGGCTCTCACCGGAACTGTTCGACCAGAGCCGGGAGGCGACCATCGCCTACCTGGCCCAGGCGGCCGCCGCCGAGCCGCTGCACCGGCAGTTCCCCGGCCAGCTGGTCTTCTGCGTAGGTACCGAGTCGTCCCTGTTCACCCCGGGGATCATCCCGGGCCGGACGGTCGGCCGCCGCATCGCGCGCATCCGCCGGGCGGGCCTGCGGTCCGGCGCCTACGACCAGCCGCTGCAGGCCTTCCTCGCGGAGGCGAACGAAAAGGTCCGGCAGGTCTTCGGCGGGCCGCTCGCCTACGCCTCGGTCCCGTTCGAGGTCGTCGACTGGAGCCTGTTCGACTTCATCGGCGTCGACCTCTACCGGAACTCCAAGGTCGATCACCGCTACGCCGAGATGGTCAGGCGCCACCTCGGGCAGGGCAAGCCGGTGGTCAATGCCGAGTTCGGGCACAGTTCCTACCGGGGGAACCGGCCTGGCCTCCTGGGGTTCGGCGAGGTGGACCTGGTATCGGTGGCGCTGAGCCGGATCCCGCTCGCGGGCCGGCTCGTCCGGCTCCGGCTGAAGCAGGGCACGCACGTCAGGGACGAGGAGCACCAGGCCCGCGAACTGACCAAGACGCTCGGCATCCTGGACGCCGAGGGGATAGACGGCGCCTTCGTCTGGACCTTCGCCGACCCCTGGCTGACCCACACCGCCGACCCGCGGCACGACCTGGACATCACCTCCACCAGCCTGGTCAAGACCTACCCCCGCGGGCACGGCACCACCTACCCTGACCTGCCCTGGGAGCCCCAGCAGGCCTTCACCGCCGTGGCCAGCTTCTACGCCACGAACTGAACCGGAACCCATCACCATCGAGCGGATGGCGCGAGCTCGTCAGCTGGGCAGGCCCGCCTGGTCGAACCGGTCAAGCAGGCTGGGCTTGCGCTGGTGCTGGGCGCGCAACTCGCCGAACCGCTTCCTGAACCCGGCCGAATCGTCCTGCCGGTCAGCGAGCGCCTGCAGGTCCCGCAGTAGCGACACCGCCAGGTCGTAGTCCCGCGGCCGCTTCGTCTCGATCAGCTCCGCGGCCTTCTCCCAGGCCGCCTCGGTCCGAGTGGCCAGCTGGTCGAGGTGCTTCGCGTAGGCGGCAGCCTGGGCCTTCGCCCTGCGAGTTTCCGCCTCGCGCTGGCGCCGCTCCGCGGCCTTGGCCTGCGCGGCCTTGCGGTCGCCAGCCGCCTGCCACAGCTCGGCGGCCGTCCGGCCCGGTGCCGTCGGCGGTGAACCGTCGGCCGCGCGGAAACGGCGCAGCAGCAGTGCCTGGACCTGCACGGCCTCCCCGGCAGCGACCCGCGCCAGTAGCGCGTCCTTCTCCTGCGCCGGGAGGGACGCGATCCACCCGGCCATCCCTTCGGGCTCCTGGACCGAAGGGCTCGTAGCCGCCGCCACGGCGATGAGGTCCTCGTCGATCTCCAGGAAATCGACGATCGCCTGAAGCGACGCGCTCAACCGCCCGAGGCCGGCCGGCACCGGCGGTTCGGTGTCCTCGTCGTCCACCTCGTCGGACTGCAGGGCCAGCAGCCAGGCCAGGTACAGCAGCCGCAGGTCCCCGGCGGCGAGCTCGGAACGGGCCTGGACCATGGCCGCGAGCTGGCCGCCCGGCTCCTCCCAGTAGTCGTCAGGCTCCCGGTCGGCGTACAGGCTGAGGATCAGGTGGCTGCCGGTCTCGCTGAGCGACGCGGTGTCCGTGTAGCAGTACTGCCCGGCGGCCTCCGAATCGAGCACCCCGCACGGCAGCCGGAACATCAGCCGCCGCGTCCCCCAGTTCGCCAGGTACAAGAAGGCGTCGAAGTACCGCTCCACCATCTTCTGCGGGTCGCCCTTGAGGTCACCCCACTGGTACTCGTTGACGAACCTGGTGGCCGTTATCTCTGCCCGAGTAGAGATCGACCGCAGCTCGGCACGCTGCTTCTCGGTCAGCGGCCGGTCGAGCGCAAGGAACTCGTAGTACTGGTATTCGCTCATACCTGCCGCTTCCCATCCTCAGTCGCGCGATCCCACCGCGGATGGTACGCGAGGCGGGACCGAACCGGACCGGCAGGTTCCGGGGGCGACCCACCAGAACGTACTAATCCGGGAGTCGCACCAACTGCTGGCTGCCCGGCTGCGTCTTTAAAGAGATGAAGCCGGCATCCTGAGGCGAGGAGAGCATCATGGGCGTGACGGGGCGTGGTTACCTGCTGGCGGCTTTGGCCACCACAGTGGTGGTCGCTGGCTGCGCGTCCGCTGGTTCCCCGGTCGCAGTCGCGGGCAAGCTGTCCGGCAGCACGCTCGCTTTTGGTAGCCCGGTCGTGCCGGCGTGCACGGCCGGGGAGCTGACGGTCACCGAAGGCGGCGGCAACGGCGCTGGCGATACGGCCAGCGGGCATGCGGCGCTGGCCGTGCGTTTCACCAACGTGGGATCACGGGCTTGCTCCCTGCGGGGGTATCCCGGCGTGGCGGTGAGGGGCCCCGGCGGTGCGCTGAACGCGCAGCGAGCGCTACGCGGATACCTGGGAGGCGATGCGGGGCCGTCGCCGTCCCCGGTGACGGTTCCGCCCGGCGGGACCGCCTCGGCGCTGGTGGAATGGCTGTTCTTCCCGCGAGATGGCTCCGCTGCCGTCACCACCGGGGACTGCCCTGGTTACCGCGCCGCCCGGTTGCTGGTTACCGCACCGGACCAGACCACGTCCGCCGTCTTGGCCACCCCGGGTGCCGTGACACCGGTGTGCTGGGGGTTCGAGGTTCATCCGGTTGTCCCCGGGGCGACCGGCGGGTCCTCCTAGCCCGGCCCGTCCGGGACCCAGCTGCTGGCCTTCGCCAACCAGGCCGGCGAGATCCATGTCAAGGTGCGAGCCAGCTCGTCCCGTAAAGCACGGGCGGCTCGAGGCCGTGGCGGGCAGGAGTACCACGGTCGTCCGGCAGAAACAGGCCAGCGGCAGCGGGCGCGGCCGGACGGCATGGCAGGCGGGCCGGCCGCGGCGTCAGTGGAGGCCGGGTTCCCCTGGTGGCGGCCAGTCGCCGGGTAGTTCGGCCAGCCGCCGCACGTAGTCCGCACGGTCGAAGGGCCGCTTGTCGGCCAGGGTGTCGTAGACCGCCTCGGTGACCGGGCCCATGACCAGGTGCATCACGTTGTGCCAGTCGTAGCCGAGCCGGGCGAGCCGCTGGACCGTCTGCCACGTCTCGGGCGGGTCGTCGGCCAGCAGCTGGTTCGCGATCACCTGATGGAGGGTGACGTGCAGGGTGGGGTTCATCGGCTCGCCGCCGGGACCCGACATCTCCTCGTGCTGCTCGAGCGCTTCCTCCATCTCCAGGTGCTGCGCTTCGAGCAGGAACGTGCGCTCGTCCTCGTCGTCTGGATCCAGCCGTTCCAGGTCGAGGCCCTGATAGGTGCCGTGTCCCGGTGGCACCGCCCAGGACCGGCGGTCGCCTGGGAGCGGATCGTCGAACCAGCAGTCGGTGCCCTCGTCGGGCGACCACCCGGATATGCCTCCGGCCGGCCGGGCCCTGCCGCTCGAGCGGCCTGATGCCGGACGCCGGCTCTGCCCACGGCCGGGCGGACGCCCGCGACTCTTCGGACTCACTCCGCGATTGTCCCAGATGCGAACGATCAAGGCACCCGTTACTGAGTGCCTTAGGCGCTGGGTAAGGCCGCGCGGGCGGCGAAGATATGGCATTTGCCCGATGCGGCAGCAGCGGGCTTACGACGAATCTGGTATGTGACGGCGATCGCCTGTCCGGTTGACCCCGGCGCGTTCGTCGCACAAGCAGGACATTGCCGGTAACGGCGGTGACGTTCCGGGGCGGTCCGCGTCAGCACGGGGTGAGCGAGGCGCAGGCGGGTCGCCACCACGCACCGCCTACGAGGGATCGCCTGGGAGGCGATGATGGTCAATTCCTACTACGGCATCTACCAGTCCGAACGCGGCAAGACCGCGGCCGAGATCCGGGCGGCCGAGGCCCAGGTCGGCGGGTTGGCCGCCGAGTTCGGTCAGCTTGGCTCGGCGCTCGCCACCCCGGTCCGCGCGGTACGCCGGTCGCTGCGCAGACAGCGGTCGGCCACGTGTCCGGCCGCACCGGATGCCGGACGAGGGCCGGCCCGCCACCGTTGATCACGGTGCCGCGGCTGCCGGAGAACGGGGAACAAGAGGTGATGGCACCAATGCAGTGGCGCGATGCCACCGTCGGCGGGCAGGACACCACGGGGCTGAGTCTGGGTCTGCCGTGCCAGGAGGATCCGGAGCTGTTCTTCGCCGAGTCTCCGCAGGACGTGGAGGAGGCGAAGGCCATGTGCCGGGGATGCCGGGCCAGGCTGGCCTGCCTGGCCGGCGCGCTGGAGCGCAAGGAGCCTTTGGGTGTCTGGGGCGGCGAGTTGCTGATGCGCGGCGCGATCGTGCCGGGTAAGCGTCCGCGCGGACGTCCTCGCAAGGGCGTCGTCACGATCGGGGTCAGCGCTTGTGTGTAGCGCAATTACTCGCGCCGCCCGCCGCGGGTTAGCGTAGCCGCATGGCGTCACCTCCAGCGCGCCCCCAGCTGGGTCTGTTCGATAACCCGGTGCGCGTGTTCAGCCTGGACGAGCTCGCCGAGACTGTGCGCAACCTCGAGCGAGAGCGGCCCGGCCGCACCGTGGAGGAGCTTTCCGGCGCCGTGTTCACCGAACTCGCGATCAAGCGAACGCGGCGCGCCGCCGACCTCGTCGCCGAGGCTATCCGGCTGGCCCGGCCACACCAGCCAGGCACCGAGATCACCGGCTCGCAGTGGCAGGCCAGCACATCCGAAGTCAGGAACTGGGCACTCAGCGCAGGCTTCGAACTCGGCACCGACGGAGCCATCCCCGGCCCGGCCATCATCGCGTACAACCAGATACATCCCGGCCGTCCCTACTGAACTGACGGTCTCGGGATCATGGTGTCCGAGGACGTGCCGTGCTGGCATATTGGGCGGCCTTGGCTGGCGATCGCGGGATTAGGTGCCTGATCGCGGAACCCGAACGTGCCCCGGTCATCGAACGACTCCTGACACTGCTTTCGGCACGTGCGGGCTCAGGCGAGGAACAGCGTCTGCCTCTCATGCGTTAAGGCAGTAGCATAGTATTCGATCGGATACGTTAGGTTGGAAGATGGAACCGTTCGAACTGCTTGAGCGTGCCCGGGCCGACGCCGGGTTGACCCAGGAGGAACTTGCGCGTCGCGCTGGTACGTCGCGTACGACTCTGTCGGCTTATGAGCATGGCCGGAAGTCGCCAATGTTGGCGACCTTTTCCCGGCTCCTCTCGGAGGCAGGCTGTGAGCTTACGACGAGTCGGCACGTAACGTTTACCCAGCTGGCCTCGCGTGGCAGGCCGGTCTGGGTGCCAGATCACCTACCGCGGCTCGACGTAGCGGATGCCTTCGCGCGGGTGCAGCTGCCGTTGCATCTTAACTGGTCGGCGCCCGAGCGTGTGTTCGATCTTGGCTCGCGTGCCAACCGTGCACGCGCGTATGAGATCGTGCTGCAAGAGGGGCGCCCAGCCGACATCCTGGCCTACGTTGACGGCGCGCTGCTTCTTGACCTGTGGGCTGACCTGGTCCTTCCGCAGGCGATCCGGTCAGCATGGGCACTGGTGATCCAGGCATCCCGCGCCGTGGCGGCATAAATGCAGGGAACGGCCGGCGGAGACGAAGGCGGGACGAACGGCACGCCGGACCTGACGGATTTCCAGCTTGAAGTCGCCAGGCTGTTCTTTTCGCTCCCCGCGAGCAAGGGTTTCCTGCTGGCCGGGGGAGCAGCCTTGCTCGCACAGCACCTCACGACGCGGCCCACGGAAGACCTCGATTTCTTCACCGCTGCACAGCAGGGCCACGTTCCTGCGGCACGCGACGCGCTCGAAGCCGCCGCTCGGGAGCGCGGCTGGGGAACCGAGCGCATCCACGACAGCGACACATTCTGCCGACTCGTGATCCGGAGCGGCATCGCCGAGGTGCTGACCCGACCTCGCCGTGGACGCGCCGCCGGACTTCCCCGCCTCTCTCACAGCCGCCGGGCCCACCCTGGCTCCCGA
>JBOHCK010000308.1:0-7326 GCA_050698755.1 Streptosporangiaceae bacterium
GCCCCGGCCACCCCGCGCCAACTGCTGTTCGTCGAACGCCTGCCTGCGCGGGTCGGGGCTGTTGCTCTGCGCGACCACGACGCCCAGGAACCCGGGCGTGCCGATATACACGGTCGGGCTGGCCCGGCCCGCGGCGATCTGCCTGGCGATGGCCAGCGCGGTGTTGATCGGGATGGCGTAGCCGGTCGTACCGGCCGAGGGTCCCGCGCCGGTGTTCGCGGCGGTGATCATGCCGATGACCTGGCCCGCGTTGTTCACCAGAGCGCCGCCAGAATGGCCCTGCTGGATCCCGGCGTTGGTCACCAGCATGTGGCTCAGGTCCTCGGTAGTGTCCGATCCATCGTCGCTGGCCTGGATGGAGCGGTTCAGCCCGTCGATGACGCCCCGGGCGGGCGTCACGCCGCCCCGTCCTTCCGCGTTCCCGAGTGCGAGCACCGGGGTGCCCAGGCTGACCTGCGCGGAGTTACCGAAGCTGACCGAGGTCAGCCTGGCGGCCCCGCTGAGCTGGAGCAGGGCGACGTCGTCGGTCTGGTCATAGCCGACCACCCGCGCCTGGTACACCGTGTGCGACCCGACCAGAGTCACGACCACGGTGGTGGCCCCATCGATGACGTGATTGTTGGTCAGGACCAGGCCGGTCGGGGACAGGATCATCCCGGTCGCCTCGGCCGACTCACCTTGGTACCTGAGCGTGGCGTCGATGTCGACCAGGCCCGGCTTGACCTTGGCCTCGACCGCCGCCTGGTTCAGCGGCGCGGAGGACGACCCGCTGCCGGCCGCGTTGTCGTGCGGTTCGGGGACGTCGCTGGCGGCGATGCCGGAGGAACGCGGGGAGGAGCCCGCGTTCTGGGTGTCGAGGGCGGCGGTGAGGCCCGCGCCGAGGCCCGCGGCCAGCACGGCCGCGATGACGTAGCGGAGCGTGCGCCCGCTCCGCCTCGGGGGGAGCGGCGGCGGGGGCGTGGGCGTGTACGGCCCCCACCCAGCGCTGCCGGAGCCGCCGTAGCCTGCCGTGCTGGACCCGCCGTCGCCGCCCCCGCCGGCGCTCTCGTTCTCCTGCATCGTCCTCGCCCTCGACCAGACCAGGGTACGTCCAGACCTCTGCTGCCCCCAGGCAAGCACGGTAGTCATACAGAACTCCGATCGGCCGTTACTTCGGTCCTGTGCGGATGCGAGGAGTCCGCTGAGAACCGCGCGACCCCGCGCGCCGCGGATGGCGTATCCGCGCACCCGTGGTACGCTGCCTTCAAGACGCGATATGACGTGATAATCGCGAGGTGTCGAAGGGCAAGGGGTTCAGATGTCCGCGCCTACTCAGAACGATCACGATCTCTCCCGGCGTGAGGAGATGTCGATTTCCGGCGCGGCCCTGTCGGGCGCGCCGTGGGGGGCCGCGGTCCTGACCGGGGGCGTCGTCGCCGCCGGCGACCTGGGCCTGCACGTTATCCGGGGCGGCCTGGGCCTGAGCGCGGTGAGCGGCTCCCTGGCCATGGGCGCGGTGGCGTTCTTCGTGGTGGCCGCGGCCGGTGCGCTATGGCGGGCCCGGTCCAGCCGGGCGATCCGCTGGGCCAGGAGCAACCCGTGGCGCTTCGCGGTTCTGCCCGCGATCGCGGCCGCCGCGATCGCGCTCGTGCTGACCGTGGTCACCGGGGGCGGCGTCCTGCACGGGGTAGTGAGCGGCCTGTGGCACGGCGGCCTCGCCTTCGGCCTGACCGGGGTCGTCGGTATGGCCAGCAAGTCCAGGCAGAAGGACGCCTAGGCCCTGCTAGCCAGATCGGGCCAGCCAGGTCGGGCCAGCCAGCCGGGGTGTTGGTGTTCAGCTGGCCGCATCCCCCGTGGCTAGCGCGACGCCCTTGTTCAGCTCGGCGAGCGTGACCGCCCCGAAGACGCGATCGACGATGCGGTGCCTGGCGTTGAGGAAGAACGTCTGCGGCAGCCCGCTGACCCCGTAGGCGGATGCGGCCGTGAACTCCGGGTCAAAGCCCACCGGGTAGGTCACGCCCTTGGCGCGGGTGAACGACAGCGCGTGGCTGAGGATGTCGTTCTCATCCAGGCCGACCAGCGCGACCTTGCCGTGCTCGCCGCGGTAGAACCGGGCCAGCAGCGGGGTTTCCTGCTGGCAGGGCTCGCACCAGGAGGCGAAGAAGTTCACGATGAGCGGCCGGCCCGCGTACCCGGCGAGCGAGATCCGCTGCGCGAAATGGCCGAGGACGGGAAAGCTGAACGAGGGCGCGGGCGGATCGGCGGCCGGCCCGGCCGGCGCCGCCGGACCCGAGCTGGCCAGGACGATGCCCACCAGCGAGGCCGCCACGCCCAGGACCACAAAGCCGGCGAGGAACTTGTGCCTGACCGCTGAGTGCCACACCTCGCCGATCGCGCCCGCCCAGGTCTGCTGGCTCACGTCCGGATTCACCCCGCCCTCATGTCACGGCTTGCGTGCCAGTGTGTCACCCGCCGCCTGTCCGCTCGCGGGCACGGCCGGCGGCAACGCGAGCAGCGGGGCAGGCGCCGGCAGCAGCAGCTCGAACTCGCTGCCCTGGTTCGGGCGGCTGCGGACCAGGACGTCGCCGCCGTGGGCCCGGGCCACGGCGCGGACCAGGGCCAGCCCCAGGCCGGTCCCACGGGGATGCCCGCTGTCGCCGCTGCGGAACCTTTCGAAGATGTGGGACAGGAGCTCGGCCGCGATGCCCTGGCCGGCGTCCGCGACGATGATGCGGGCCGGCCCGCCGGCCCGGCGGGCCATGACCGACAGCTTGATCACGTCGCCGTCGCCGGTGTGCCGGACCGCGTTCTCGAGCAGCGCGTCGACGGCCAGGCCGAGCCGTTCCCTGTCCGCCTGGACGGTGGCCTTGTCCAGCCGGCCGACCTGCCATCGGCGGTTCGCGGTCGGCCGCCACCGGCGCAGGATCTCCATGGTGAAGCTGTCCAGCGCGACGGGCTCGAGGTGCAGGAACTCGGGGCCCTCGGCGGCGGCGATGACCAGGAGCCGTTCGGCGATCCGCCGCAGCCGGTTCAGCTCGCCGAGGACCACCTGGATGTCGTGGCCCTCCTGACGGCTGGTCAGGCCGCCGGCCAGCAGCTCGGCGTGGCCCAGCGCGATCGTGATCGGCGTGCGGAGCTGGTGCGAGGCGTCCTGGAGGAACCGGCGCTGGGTGGCGAGCAGCCGCGCGTTCTCCTCGCCGACCAGGCGCGACTCCCGTTCGGCGGCCTGCTTGCGCTGGGCGTGCCAGACCATCGCGCCGAACATCGCGGCCATCAGCGGGACCTCGGTCAGCTCGGCGACAGGCTCCGACCCGCGCATCACGTCCAGCCCGATGCCGGCCGCGGTGGTGGCCATGACCGCGCCGAGCACCCACAGCGTCGGCGCGGTGGCCCAGGTGCGGAACCCGTACAGCAGCGTGAAGCTGATCCAGATGACGTGGAAGGGGATCGTCTCCCAGCCGGGGAAGGCCAGGATAGCGGCAAGGTTGACCGCGGAGAAGACCGCCCACGCGGCGTCGAGCAACCCGGGCCTGAAGGGCCAGCTGAGCCTGACCGCGAACCTGCCGAACCCGGACCAGGGGCTCACGGATGCGGAGCCGCCCGTGTCAGTGCCCGGCGAGCTGATAGCCCTCACCGCGCACCGTCTTGATCAGGCCGAAGCCGAGCTTGGACCGCAGGCGCCGCACGCACACGTCGACGACGTTCGAGCCGGGGTCGAAGTCGTACCCCCACACCGTCGCCAGCAGCTGCCCCTTCGCGACGGACTCGCCCGGGTGCTCGGCCAGCTCGCGGAGCAGCAGGAACTCGAGCCTGGTCAGCGGGACCGGGCCGGTGCCGATGTCGGCGACCAGGCGCCCGACGTCCAGGATGAGATCCCCGGCCCTGATGAACTCCCCGGCCCGGTCGTGGGCCAGGTCCGCGGGCCAGCCGCGCAGCCTGACCCTGACCCGGGCCAGCAGCTCGGCCAGCGAGAACGGCTTGGTCAGGTAGTCCTGGGCCCCGCGCTCCAGGCAGTCCACCTTGGCGGCCACGTCCGCCAGGCAGGACAGCACGAGGACCGCCTGATCCGGGCGTGCGGCCAGCAGCCGTTCGAGGATGACCTGGCCCGCCAGGTCCGGCATGACCAGGTCCAGGATGACCAGGTCGTAGTGGCTGGCGCGCGCCCGCTGCAGCACCTCCGCCCCGGTGGCGGCGAAGTCGGCGGCGTAGCCGGCCGCGCCCAGCGCCCGGCCGATGAAGGACCGGATCCCCGGCTCGTCGTCCGCCACGAGAATCCTGGCGCCAACCGCATCCGCTGGATGGGTAACTGTGGCCTGAACCGCTTCCTGCGAAGTCATCGCCTTCTTCGCCGCTTATGGTCGTCTGCCGCTCCCGCGTGCCGCGGCTCCACGTCCGCTGCCTGCCCAAGCCGTCGTGGAACCGGTTCCCCCCAGTCCTCACTAACCGTTCATGCCCTGGCCCCGATGTTTCTACGCCGGTTAGCTGCTGGTCAAGTGCCGGTAACGGTCATGCCGCATCCGTTACTTGTCTGTGTCACAATCGATTGCAATTCTTGGCCCTGGCTTCTGGGCCAGCACCGCGCTAGGTTTCGTCTCGTGGACGCGGAGCATACCGGTTACCCGGCGGCGGGGCCGCACCGCCTGCGGCGCTGGCTCGCGGTAGCCGCGGTCGCGCTCGTCGCCGCCAGCCTGCTCCCGCCGCTGGAGGTGCTCGCGCGGCGGTACCTGTTCGTCGAGGCGGTCCAGTTCTGCGTCTTCGCCCTGGCCGCCCCGGCGCTCGCTGTGCGCGGAGCGCCGCGGCCCTTGTTCACGCGTGGCGCCGGCCGCGGCCCGGACCGCCTCGTGCGGCTGGCGGAGGCCGGGCGGCGCCGGCCGCCGTTCGTCGCCGCCCTGGGCTACCTGATCACCTGGGTGGTGGTCTGCCTGGTCTGGCGGCTGCCGCCGGTTCTCGACGGGCTGGCCCGTTACCCCGTCCTTGTCGTGCCGGAAGCCGTGACGCTGTGCGCCGCGGGCATCGGGCTCTGGCTGGAACTGGTTCACTCGCCGCCGCGGGCGCCGCGGCTCCCGCGTCCCCAGCGCGCCTTCGTCGCGGCGCTGGCCATGTGGTCCATCTGGGTGGTCGCCTACGTCCTGGGGTTCGCGAGCCATTCCGTGGTGCACGCCTACGACCGCGGGGGCAGCCACCTGCTGCCGGTCGACGACCAGGAGATCACCGCCTTCGTGCTGTGGCTGGCGGCTGCCGTCTCCTTTCTCCCCGTCGTGTTCACCGCCGTGCTCACCTGGCTGAAGGAGGGTTCCGAACCCGCCGCGGAACTCCGCAGCGACGTATCGGTTCCCGCGGTCAGGGGGTGGGAACGCCCCGCGCGCGGCCGCCGTCGTGCCTCGGCGCGGTGAGCGGCTCAGCCGGGCAGGGTGGGCGGCGCCACGCCGGCGGACAGCGACTTGCTGGCCGCGTTGATCATGGCGTCGACGGTGGCGCGCTCGGCGTCGAGCACGCGCTGGTCCCGATGCAGCTGAGCGGTCTCCGCGCTGATCGCCGACTGCGTGCGGGCGGTCAGCAGCGTGGCGACGTCGATCTGCACGCGCTGGGCGTCCGGGAACCCCCAGGTAACGAGATCGTTCACCGTCTGGTCCAGGTGGAAGGGGGCCAGCGACCCGGGCGTCTGGTACTGCACGAGGTCGTCCATGGGCATGCTGTTGGCCGGGGAGCAGTTCGCCGCTCCGAGGGTGGCGATGCTGAGCGCGGTCTTGGTGTCGTGGCTGGCCCCGGCCTGGATCTCCTGCAGCGCGGTGAGCGACTCGCTGACGCCGCCGGCGCACGACTCGATGTCAGCGGTCATCGTCTGCACCACTCCCCGCAGGTCGGTTACGCGCTGAGAGGTGGACGGGTGATGCGGAAGCGCGGCCAGCGTCAGCCCGGTCACCATCACCACACCGCCCGCGAGCATCCACCGGGGGGTGCGCAGCACCGGCCAACCCGAGGGTCGCGTAGGCATGCGGCCGGTAGGTCCTGCCGTCATCGGCTCCTCCTGGAACCGGCAGGCCACGCGGTGTCGTACTGACGGGCGGCCGGTCCGTCGCCATCATAAGGTCCCTGGGCCGGGCGCGGATCCCCGGCGTCCGGGACGCTGCGCCCGGTGGCGGCCAGAGCGGCTGGCCACAAACGATTGTGGGGCCGGTCGGCTCGCCGGTGACCCGCAGCTGCAGTTCGGTCATCCTCCCTGGTCAGGGGAATAAACTAGGCGCACAGGCCGCCAGCGCGACATGACAATTTCGTCATCCGCGACAGTAAATGTTGCCGTGCGATGCCTGGCGACACGATGATCGACCCCAAGAGGTACCGGTCTGCGCAGCGAGGTTTGCCGTACGGCCGGATGTGGCTTTGCGTATAGAACGAAGCGAGGGTGGTGATCCGGTGTCCGTGCCAGCCCGGGCGGCGGCTCTGATCGTGGCCTTTCTCATCGTGGTGGGCCTGGGAGTCTTCGTCGCCCTGTACTACATCGGTTCGGCAACGACCCAGCTTGCGACGGTTCATTACACGGCGTCCAACGGCCAGGTCAACGTGGTGCTGCAAGAAGACCCGTCGAACAACACCGCCACCAGGCCGACCTGGGTGAGCTACTACACCCAGGATCCTGTGAGCAAGCAGTGGCTGCACACGACGCTGTTCTCGGTCCCGGCCAACACCAAGGTCAACGTGACCATCTACGGGTTCGATGGCTGCACGCCGCTGCGGAACAACTATTTCAGCCAGGTCCAGGGCACGATCGGCAATACGGTGAGCGTGCAGGAGTACAGCAAGAACAACACCCCGCTGGGGTCGGCGCAGACCGAATCCGTCATCAACTCCTATGCGAACTGCAACGTGGCGCACACGTTCGCGATCCCGGACCTCGGCCTGTACGTGCCGGTCGCCTCGCCCAACGCGCAGAACTCCAAGATGCTGTGCAGCACGTTCCCGTGCACCCCCACCTCCGGCGGCCCATACGCCCTGGAGACGTTCAGCTTCATGTCCCCCAGTGCCACCGGTAGCTACCGATGGCAGTGCCTGATCCCCTGTGGCGGCGGATTCCTCGACGGCAACGGCGGTCCCATGCAGACTCTCGGCTGGATGACGGGTTTCATGAACGTGGTGTCCTCATGAGCTCGGCGGAGATCACGGCGGCGACCGGCGGCGCTGCGCCGGCCGAACCAAGGCACGCCCTGCGCCTGTTCGTGATGTGGTTCTGGCTCGCGCTGGCCGCCGACCTCGTCATCTGGTTCGTCTGGTACCCGCACCTGCCGCCGGGCCGCATGTCCGTCGCCGCGCAGGGCCAGCAGTTCGACATCGCGGTGCTGGCGATCAGCG
>JBOHCK010000309.1:0-7318 GCA_050698755.1 Streptosporangiaceae bacterium
CGTCGCCTCCTGGCCCTCCGCCCCTAGACCCGCCGCCGCGGCCCGGCGAGCGGTCGCCACCTGGTCGGCCGTCCAAAGCCCGAAGTCCGCAGCGAGCACCTCCCCGGCGATCAGCCCGGCGTGCTCGGCCAGCGCCGCGCTCACCTCCGGATCAACCGAAAACCAACGCAGCCAGATCCGGTCGGACACGTCAAGGCCGTCGTTCTTGCGCGCGTCCTGGATCAGCCGGGTCACCTCACGGGCGATCCCCTCCCGGCGCAGTTCAGGGCTGATCGTGATGTCGATGGCGACGGTCTCGCCGGCGTCGGTGGCCACCGCCCAGCCAGCCCTGGGAGTCTGGGTCACGACCACGTCGTCCGGTCCGACCAGCACCGTCTCCTCACCGGCCCGCACCGTAACCGTGCCGCCCGCGAGTACGGCCGTCGCGATCGACTCGGCCGGGGCCGCGGCGATGGCTGCCGCCACCAAAGGCGTCCGCGAACCGAACCTCCGGCCGAGCGACCGGAAGCTCGGTTTCACCTCGTAGGAGACAAGCTCAGCGCCGGAACCCAGCACCTCAAGCGACGAAACGTTCAGTTCGGCGGCGATCTCCGCCTGCAGCGAGGCAGGCAGTTCCCCGAACCCCGAAGCCCCGATCAAAGCCCGCCGCAAGGGCTGCCGCATCCGCACCGAGGCCCCCGCCCGCGCCGAACGCCCCAACTCCACCAGCCGCCTCACCTGCGCCATCTGAGCTGACAGGACGGGATCGATGAGCGAGGGATCGAAGGCAGGCCAGGACGCCAGGTGCACGGACTCCGGCGAGTCCGAACCCCGCAGCACCCCCCACACGTAGTCGGTGACGAACGGCGTGAACGGCGCCATCAGCAGTGTGAGCACGGTCACGCACTCGTACAGCGTGGCGAACGCCGCCGCGCCCTCCGTCCCAGCGGGCCCGTCCCAGAATCGCCGCCGCGACCGGCGCACGTACCAGTTCGACAGGTCGTCAATAAAGGAAACCAGCCGCCGCCCGGCCCCCGCCGTGTCGAACGACTCGAGCGAAGCGGTGACCTCCCGGACCAACAAGTGCAGCTCACTCAGCATCCACCGGTCAATCAGCGGCCGCGAGGCCACATCCGGAGCAGCCAGCCCCGAAGCCGTCCACCCGCCCGCATTCGCGTACAGCACCAGGAACGAAGCCGTGTTCCAGTAGGTGAGCAGCACCTTCCGAACGATCTCGCTGAGCTGGTCGTGCTCCACCCGGCGAGCGCCCCACGGCGAGCCCGAGGCCGCGAAGAACCACCGCAGCGCGTCCGCGCCGTGCGCGTCCATCAGCGGAATCGGGTCCAGCACGTTGCCGAGGTGCTTGCTCATCTTGCGCCCGGTCTCGTCGACGAGCAGCCCGAGGCACAGCACGTTCTCGTACGACGACCGCCCGAACACCAGCGTCCCCACGGCCATGAGCGAGTAGAACCAGCCCCGGGTCTGGTCGAGCGCCTCGCAGATGAACTGCGCCGGATAAGCCGCCTCGAACTCCGCCAGGCCGCGCCACGGCGCGCCATGCTGGGCGAACGGCATCGCTCCCGAGTCGTACCAGACGTCGATTACCTCGGGCACCCGTCGCGCCAGCTCCCCGCACACCGGGCAGTCGAACGTGACTGCGTCCACGAAAGGCCGGTGCGGATCGAGCCCGGTCAGCTCACGCCCGGCCAGCGACGACAGCTCGGCCAGCGACCCGACGGCGGTCACGTGCGACTCGCCGCACTCCCAGAGCGGCAGCGGGGTGCCCCAGTACCGGGTCCGCGACAGCGCCCAGTCGACGTTGTTCCGCAGCCACTCGCCGTACCGGCCGTGCTTGACCGTCTCGGGGAACCAGTTTGTCCGCTCGTTCTGCTCGAGGAGCTGATCCTTCCGAGCCGTGGTCTTCACGTACCACGACGGCACCGCGTAGTAGATCAGCGCGGTCCCGCACCGCCAGCAGTGCGGGTAGCTGTGCTCGTGCCGCTCGGACCGAAATAGCAGGCCGCGGTCGCCGAGGTCGTCGATGAGCCGCCGGTCGGCGTCCTTGAAGAACAGCCCGCCGACCATCGGCACGCCGTCCTCGAAGTGCCCGTCGGGCCGGATCGGGTTGACCACGGGCAGCCCGTGCGCGCGCGACGCGGCCATGTCGTCGGCGCCGAACGCGGGGGCCAGGTGGACCAGACCGGTGCCATCATCCGTGGTCACGAAGGACCCCGGGACGACGATGTGCGCATCGGGGATATCTATTATCCCGAACGGCGGTTGGTATCCCGCCCCGACCAGTGCGGCGCCAGGGAACGTGGCGGTGACGCGCCACCCGTCGCCGAGCACCGCGCCGACTAGGTCGGCCGCGACCACCACGCGGTCCCCGTCCCCCGGATGACGCGCGACCGCGTAGGTCGCCTCCGGGTGGACGGCCACCGCGGTGTTGGAGACCAGCGTCCACGGCGTGGTGGTCCAGACGAGCAGGTCGGCGCCGGCCAGCTCGGGCGGGGTGCCCTCGGGGAGCGTCAGTAGCCGGAACCTGACCGTGACGGCCGGGTCGGAGACGATCTGGTAGACGTCGGGCTGGCCCAGCTCGGCGTCGGACAGCGGTGTGCCGCACCGAGGGCAGTACGGGCTGATCCGGAAGTCGCGCACCAGCAGCCCGGCGTCGTAGATGACCTTCAGCGACCACCAGACCGACTCGACGTAGCTGGGGTCCATGGTCCGGTAGGCGTGCTCGGTATCGGCCCAGTACCCCATCCGCCGCGACATCTCCAGCCAGGCGTCGACGTACCTGAGCACCGACTCCCGGCAGCGCGCGTTGAACGCCGCGATCCCGTACGCCTCGATGTCCCGCTTGCCGGTGAAGCCGAGCTCCTTCTCGACCGCGACCTCGACCGGCAGCCCGTGACAGTCCCAGCCGGCCTGGCGCGGGACGTGGAATCCCTGCATGGTCTTGAACCGAGGGAACAGGTCCTTGAAGGTCCGGGCCTCCACGTGGTGCACGCCGGGCATCCCGTTAGCGGTCGGCGGTCCCTCGTAGAAGATCCAGGCCGGCCCGCCTTCGGTCTGCTTCAGCGACCGCTCGAAGATCCCCGCGTTCTGCCAGCGGGCCAGTATCTCGCGCTCGAGTGCGGGCAGGTCGACCTGCGCGGGGAGCGGCTCGAATCCCTGCACCGCCACAGACTAGCTCACGCGGCAGGGACTTGGTTTGCCACAGGTAGCAGCGCGAACTATCCTCACCAGACCGCATTCCTCATCGTGAACGGGAGGCCGCAGATGCCTGCTACCCCGCGGTCTGGCGCCGCTGATCTTCCGGTGCGCCCGGGTGAGGAACCCTGGAGCGACGCCGAACTCAAGGGCGTTCGCGCCGAGCTCGAGGCGGAATCCGTCGGTTTGCGCGCCGACATCGCGAAAGCCGACTCCGACATCGCCGAACGCCTCACCGATTCGGTCAGGGACGCAGGCGACGACCCGGCGGACGCCGGTTCGAAGGCGTTCGAGCGCGACCTCGAGCTGGCGCTCACCCAGAACGCCAGGCAGCTGCTCGAGCAGGGTGAGCGTGCCCTCGCCCGGATCGATGCGGGAACATATGGGGTATGCGAATCCTGCGGCCGGGCCATCGGAAAGGCACGCCTGCTCGCGTTCCCCCGGGCGACCCTGTGCGTGGAGTGCAAGCAGCGGGAGGAACGCCGCTGACCGCCCAGACCTCTGAGCCGCCGCGCCGGGTGCGCCTCCTGCTAGGGGTGGCCGCGTTCGTGATCGTGGCCGACGTCGTATCCAAGGCCATCGCGGTCTCGCACATCAGGGAATACACGTACATCCACCTGATTGGCAACCTGCTCATGCTCACCCTGACGCGCAACGGCGGGGCGGCGTTCAACCTCGGCGGGACGGGCATGACGATCGTATTCACCGCGATCGCCGCCAGCGTGGTGGCTTACATCCTGCGCGCCGCGCGGAACCTCGGCAGCGCCGCCTGGGCGATCACGCTCGGGCTGCTCCTCGGCGGGGCCACCGGCAACCTGATCGACCGGATTTTCCGCGCCCCTGGCTTCTTGCGCGGTGACGTCATCGACTGGATCCAGCTCCCGCACTGGCCGGTGTTCAACGTTGCCGACTCGTCCATCGTCTGCGCCGGCGTCCTAGTCGTCCTGCTGTCCATGCGCGGAATCCGCCTGGACGGCACCAGGCTCACCCGCCAGCCGAACCCCCAGACCCAGACCCCGACCCGGATCCAGACCGACCCCCAGACCCAGACCCCGACCCGGATCCAGACCGACCCCCCGGGCCAGGCGCAGACCCGGAGTCAGACCGAGCCCCCGGCCCAGGCGCAGACCCGGAGTCAGACCGAGCCCCCGGCCCAGGCGCAGACCCGGAGTCAGACCGAGCCCCCGGCCCAGGCGCAGACCCGGAGTCAGAGCCAGCCCCCGCCCTCGGCTCAAGCCCAGACCTCGATCCCAACCCAGGCCCCGACCCCCGGTCCCCCCGAATCGGATTATCCGAAACTGGAATATCCGGAACCGCAGTCACCCGTCGCGAGGTCCCATGACGGTACCTGACGAGCGGCGGCTCGCTGTTCCTGACGGCCTGGACGGAGAACGGCTCGATGCCGCGCTGGCCAGGATGTTCGGGCTGTCCAGGTCCCGGGCCGCGGAGCTGATCGGAGACGGCCTGGTGCTGCTGGACGGCAGGCCCGCGGCCAAGTCGGATCGCGTGCTGGCCGGCGAGCCGTTGCAGGTCACGCTTCCCCCACCGCGGCCGGCCGAGCCCCCGCGGCCCGTCGAGGGCCTAGCCGTCATGTACGAGGACGACGACATCATCGTCGTGGACAAGCCGCGCGGCGTGGCCGCCCATCCGTCGCCCGGCTGGACCGGGCCCACCGTCATCGGCGGGCTGGCCGCGGCCGGGCACGCGGTGGCCACCAGCGGCGCCGCCGAACGGCAGGGCATCGTGCACCGCCTCGACGCGAACACCACGGGCGTGATGGTGGTGGCCAAGAGCGAGCGGGCCTACAGCGCGCTCAAGCGCGCCTTCCGCGAGCGCACCGTCGACAAGCGCTACCACGCGCTCGTGCAGGGGCATCCCGATCCGCTGCGCGGCACGGTGGACGCGCCGATCGGCAGGCACCCGTCCGGCGACGGCCGGTTCGCCGTGATCAGCGACGGGCGGCCGAGCGTGACCCACTACGACACGCTGGAGGCGTTCCGCGCCGCCAGCCTGGCTGCAGTGCACCTGGAGACCGGCCGCACCCATCAGATCAGGGTGCACATGGCCGCTATCAGGCACCCGGTCGTCGGCGACCTGCTCTACGGCGCCGACCCGGTGCTCGCCGCTCGGCTCGGCCTGACCCGCCAGTGGCTCCACGCGGTCAGCCTCGCGTTCGCCCACCCCGCCGACGGCCGGCCGGTCTCGTTCACCAGCACCTACCCCGACGACCTGGCGCACGCCCTGGACATCCTCCGCGCCGAGAGCTGATCTCTGGATGTATGGTTCCTCGCAGGCTTTCCTGAGAGGGCGCAATGGACGATACCGAGGTCGGCTTGCTGCCGGGCGAGCGCCTGCTGTGGACGGGACGGCCTGCCCGGGCGCGGGTCATCCAGGGCGATCTCATTCGCCCTGGTCTGCTGCTGGCGGCGCTGCTAGCCGCCCTGGTTTGGGGCGTACCCCGTGGCTTGGCGCATACCCCTGGCGGTTCCGGCGATCGGGTACTGGCGGTGGCGGTGGCGCTGATCGGCCTGATGGCCATGGCGGTGCGAGTGCTGCGACTGAAGCCGGGTGAGCTGCGCAATACCGTCTACCAGGTCACCGACCGGCGGGTCCTGATAACGACCGGGACCCGGCATACCTGGGCCGCGTATCTCGATCAGCTCGCCGAGCCCATCGTGGTGCCGCAGCGGGACGGCACCGCGGACCTGATGCTCAGGGCGGGGGAGAAGTTCTCGCTCAGCACGCTGGCCAACGGCCAGCCGTCGTCCAGGGAATTCACTCCCGGTGCCCAGCCGCCCTTCCCTGTCCTGCGCGGCCTTCCGGATGCCGAGCAGGCCCGTCAGGTAATCAGCACGGGCCGGCAGCAGATGCTGCGAGGCGCACTCGACATCCCTCCCGTGGACGTACCGCCGTCCAGCGCTGAGTGCACCGGCTTCGTGCCCGCGCCTGGAGAACGGGTTCTCTGGGAGGGATGCCCGCAGCCCGCGCCGTGGTGGTTCGGCACCGCCGATATCACGTTCTCCGCGTACTTCGCCATCTTCGTGGTCGCCATCGGCTTCATGTTCGCGTGGGCACGGAGTACCGGCGCGCCGCTGGTTCCGCTTACCGTCTTCGTCACCTTCGCCGTCCCTCGTCTTCGGCTACCCGGCCATCGGCCGTGTGCTGCGCCGCCGCGCCCGCATCAAGCGATCGGCGTACATCCTCACCGATTCGCGGTTGCTCACCACCTGGCGTGAGGGAAGCCGGCTGGCTGGTACGCAGTGCGCGCTGGCTCAGCTGCTTCCGCCGCAGGTCAGGGACGGTTCTATCCTCATGAACCTCGCCTGGCCGCCTCCTGGTGGCCGGCGGTACTCCTGGGCCCAGCTCATGTGGCCTGCCGCCAGCACCGATCCACCGCAGCTCGTCGGACTACCCGCCCCGCAGGCCGTCGCGGATCTCATCTGCTCCGCCCAGCTCGCTGAGCGCGCGCGCACCTGGCGGAGTCGCTCGGCGTAACGCTGGCCCCGATGCCGGGAACAGGCGGGACAGGTGGTAGTCGATGACGGCCTGGGCCTGCTCGGGCGAGGAGTGGCCGACGATGACGCTCGTGCCCATGCCTGCGGACACGGCTAGCAGGCTGACGGCTTCCAGATCCGGGTCCAGGTGGGCGGGCGTATCGCCGGCCGCCTGGGCCGCGCGCAGCTGGGCGGCGACCACGCCGATCACCGCGCCGGAGTTCCTGACCAGGGGGGCGATCGCCAGCGCCGGGTCAGTCAGGGAGAGCGCCAGGTAGGCCGTGTAGATGACGGTGAAGGTGCGCCGCTCGTCGTCGGCGGGCAGCCCCTCGGTCAGGATGGCGGCGATGATGTCGCGTGGGCTGGCCGGGGCGTCGCTCTGCCTGCCTTGCCTGATCCGCGCCGGCGCCCGCTCGCTGAACTGGGCCGCCAGCTGCTGCATGGCAAAGAGCAGGAGCTCTTCCTTGGTGCCGAAGTAGTACTGCACCAGCCGCAGGGATACGCCGGCTTCGGCCGCGACCTCGCGCATCCCGGTGGCGTGCAGCCCGCGCGTGGCGGCCGTCCGCAGCAGCGCGTCCGCGATCTGCCGTCGTCGTTCCTCGTGATCGACCCGCTTCGGCACCCACCCACCG
>JBOHCK010000310.1:0-7270 GCA_050698755.1 Streptosporangiaceae bacterium
TCCGGGGGATGGGCCGGGGGGACGGGGGGAAGCACTGGGGGTGCGGCCCACTGCGGCCCACCTACTAGACGCCGCAGCCGGCGTTTCAGTTCAGTGGTGGCCGTAGATGAGGCTCATGGCCTCCGCGCGGGTCACGGTGTCCCTGAACGCGCCGCGGACCGCCGATGTCACGGTCCTGGCTCCGGGCTTGCGCACCCCGCGCATGGTCATGCACAGGTGCTCGGCCTCGATGACCACGACCACGCCGCGCGGCTCCAGGGTATCCATTAGGGCGTCCGCGATCTGGCAAGTCATCCGTTCTTGCACCTGCGGGCGCCTGGCGTAGACGTCCACCAGCCTGGCCAGCTTCGAAAGCCCGGTGATCTGGCCCTTGAGGTTCGGGATGTAGCCGATGTGCGCGACGCCGATGAACGGGACCAGGTGGTGCTCGCAGGTGCCGTACACCTCGATGTCGCGGACGATGACCATCTCGTCGTGGCTGGCGTCGAAGACCGTGGTGAGCACGTCCTCCGGGCGCTGCCGCAGGCCGGCGAACTGCTCCGCGTACGCGCGCGCCACCCGGGCGGGCGTGTCGCGCAGGCCGTCCCGGTCCGGGTCCTCGCCGAGCGCGATCAGGATCTCCCGTACCGCGCGCTCGATGCGCGGCAGGTCGAACTCGCGGCTAGCGCCAGCTAGCTCGGCACCGTCCGTCATCCGTTGTCGCTGGACCCGCGGTAGCCAGGCTCATCGCCGTTGCCGGCCGACGATCCCGTCCCCCTCGGGTCGAAGCCGAGCGCCTGACCGTTGGCGGGCAGGGCCAGGCCCGAGGCCCCCGTGCCGCCATCGGCGGCGGCCAGGGCGAGTTCCTTGGGCGAGAGCACCGGCGGGCGGTCCGAGGGCAGGCGCTTGCCGTAGCCCGTGTAGGAGCCGCGGACCGGCCGCTTCACGACCGACGCGAAGATCTCCAGGACCTCGGTCCTGGCTACCGTCTCCTTCTCCAGCAGCCGCGTCACCAGCGCGTCGAGCACGTCGCGGTACTCCACGAGGACTTCCCAGGCCTCGTCGTGCGCGGACTCGATGAGACGGCGGATCTCCTCGTCGATCGAGGAGGCTATCTCCTCTGAGTAGTCCCGGCCGTGCCCCATCTCCCGGCCCAGGAACGGCTCGCCGTCGCCGGTGCCGAACTTGCGCGCGCCGAGGCGCTCGCTCATCCCGTACTCGGTGATCATGCCGCGCGCGATCTGGGTCGCCTTCTCGATGTCGTTCGCGGCGCCCGTCGTCGGCTCGTGGAAGATGAGTTCCTCGGCCGTGCGGCCGCCCAGGAGCATCGCGAGCTGGTCGAGCATCTCGGCCCGGGTGACGAGGAACTTGTCCTCCGTGGGCAGCGCGCTGGTGTAGCCGAGCGCCCGGCCGCGCGGGATGATCGTCACCTTGTGCACGGGGTCGGCGTGCGGCATCGCGTGGCCGACCAGCGCGTGCCCGCCCTCGTGGTAGGCGATGACCTTCCGTTCCCTCTCGGACAGCAGGACGCTCTTGCGCTCAGGTCCGGCCATGACCCGGTCGATGGCCTCTTCCAGGGCCGCCATGGTGATCTGCTTGCCGTTCGCCCGCGCGGTCAGCAGCGCGCCCTCGTTGATCACGTTGGCCAGGTCGGCGCCGGTGAACCCGGGCGTCCGCCGGGCGATGATGTCAAGGTCGGTGTCCGGCGCGATGGGCTTGCCCCTGGCGTGCACCCGCAGGATCCCCTTGCGGCCGGCCAGGTCAGGCTGGGCCACCACGATCTGCCGGTCGAAGCGCCCGGGCCGCAGGAGCGCGGGGTCGAGGATGTCCGGCCGGTTGGTGGCGGCGATCACGATGACGCCGCCCTTGGTGTCGAAGCCGTCCAGCTCGACCAGCATCTGGTTCAGCGTCTGCTCGCGCTCGTCGTGCCCGCCGCCGAGGCCCGCGCCGCGGTGCCGGCCCACGGCGTCGATCTCGTCCACGAACACGATCGCGGGAGCGTTCGCCTTGGCCTGCTCGAACAGGTCACGGACCCGGGAGGCGCCGACGCCGACGAACATCTCCACGAAGTCAGATCCGGAAATCGAGTAGAACGGCACGCCGGCTTCGCCGGCCACCGCCCTGGCCAGCAGGGTCTTGCCGGTACCTGGCGGGCCGTAGAGCAGCACGCCCTTGGGGATCTTGGCCCCGATCGCCTGGAACTTCGCCGGGGTCTGCAGGAATTCCTTGATTTCCTGCAGCTCCTCGATCGCCTCGTCCACGCCGGCCACGTCGGCGAACGTCGTCTTCGGCGTGTCCTTGGTGATCAGCTTGGCCCGCGACTTGCCGAAGTTCATCACGCGCGAGCCGCCGCCTTGCATCTGCGACAGCATGAAGAAGAACAGCAGGAAGATCACCAGGTAGATGAAGGCGGTCGGGAGCAGGTCGAGCAGGGCGTTGCTCTTGGGGATGGAGATGTTGTAGTTAACGCCCCGCTGCTGCAGGTCCTGCTGGAGCACCAGGCCCTGGCCCGTGACCCACGAGGCTTCGAACTGCGTACCGCTCTGGGTCCCGATCTGGATCGACTTCTTCGTCGTGATCTGGATCGTCTGGTTCTTGTCGGTGATGAGCGCGCTCTTGACCTGGCCCGTGTCAATGAGGTGGACGATCTCGGAGGTGTCGACCTGCTGGTACGAACTCCCCGAATTCGCGTAGTCGAGCACGAAAAGCAGCAGCAGCACTGCTACAGCGATCAGCAGCAGCGGTGCGCGGAAAAAGCGCCTTAGCTCCATCGATGAGCGGTCCCGTCGGCCCGGAACCGTTCCCTCCTGACCAGCCTCATATCCCGTCGACCTCCGGCGGGATGGCCTGCTTCCATCCTGGCAGCCTTGCTCCGACGGTGGCTGCGACCGTAAAACTAGACGGTACACCGCTAGGCGGCACACTTGGAAAGTCAACGCTTACTGCGGCGGATTGTGTTCCCCCGTTTAGCGGTCCTAACCTCCCCGGTAAACGGCCGGGGCCAGCGTGCCGATGAACGGCAGGTTGCGGTACCGCTCAGCGTAGTCAAGGCCGTATCCGACCACGAACTCGTCCGCGATGTCGAACCCCGTGTAGGCGACGTCGACGTGCATCTGGGCCGATCCCGGTTTGCGTAGCATGGCGCAGATCGCCAGCGAGGCGGGCGCCCGCGACCGCAGGTTGCCGACCAGCCACGAGAGGGTCAGGCCGGAATCCACGATGTCCTCCACGATCAGCACGTGGCGCCCGGTGATGTCCGTGTCGAGGTCCTTCAGGATGCGGACCACGCCGGAGGACCTGGTGCCCGAGCCGTACGACGAGATCGCCATCCAGTCCATCTGCACCGGCAGGTGCATGGCCCGGGCCAGGTCGGCCATCACCATGACCGCGCCCTTGAGGACGCCCACGAGCAGCAGGTCACGACCGGCGTAGTCGGCATCGACCTGGGCCGCGAGCTCGCCGACGCGCGCCTGCAGTTGTTCGGCGGTGATCAGGACCTCTTTCAGCTCAGGTCCCAGGTCACTCTCGTCCAGAGGAATCCCTCCCAGCGGGTTCGGTGCCGATGAACCACACCATCCCATCACGGCGCCGCGCGCGCACCCCGCCGGGCAGGTCGATCCACCGCTGGCCGCGCCAGCCGGTCACCAGGGCGTCCATCTGCTCGACGTGCCTGGCGGTGAGGGCGCCGTGCGGGCAGCCGGCCATGATGGCCGCGTCGCGGAGCACCCTGGTCCTGATCGCCGCCGGCAGTCCGAGTAGCCACCTGGCTTCCAGCCCGGCCGGGTCTGAGCAGTCGCGGCGCAGCTGTCCGCCTTCGGCGAACGCGAGGTCGTCCAGGCATTCCGCGTCCGTGCGGAGCTGGCTGGCCGTGCGGGCGAGGGACTCGGCCACCCCGGGCCCGAGCGCGGCCTCCAGGGCGGGCATCGCCTGGTGGCGCACGCGCGCCCGCGTGTAACGGAAGTCGCGGTTATGGGGATCCTGCCAGGGCTCGAGCCCCAGCTCGGCGCACGCGGCGCTGGTCGTGGCCCGGCGTACCGCCAGCAGCGGCCGGCGGTACGGGCCCTTCCTGGCGGGCATCCCGGCCAGCGACCTCCCGCCGGATCCGCGCGCCAGCCCGAGCAGGACCGTCTCCGCCTGGTCGTCGAGGGTATGCCCGAGCAGCACCGCCGCGGCGCCCGCCTCGCTGGCCACGGCGTCGAGCGCGCGGTACCTGGCGGCCCGGGCCGCGGCTTCGGGACCGGCCGCGGAACTGGCTGGCGCCACGGTCACCGCGACGCTGCGCACCGGGTCGAGCCCGAGCGAGCGGAGCAGCCCGGCGACGTCCGCGGCCCGATCGCCGGAACCCGGCTGCAGCCCGTGGTCGACGGTGGCCCCGCCGGCGCGCAGGCCGGCCCGCGGGGCCACGAAGGCCAGGCAGGCGGCCAGGGCGAGCGAGTCCGCGCCACCCGAGCACGCGGCTAGCACCAGGTCGCCCTGGTCCAGGTCAGACAGGCAGTCCCGCACCGCGTTGCGGATCTCGGCGACCGCCGCGCCAGGACCCACGCTCGACTACGAACCGGACGCGACCCGGTCCACCCACTCCTGCGGACGGGCGAACTCGTCCTTGGTCGGCAGGGTCTCGGGGGACGTCCAGATCTTGTTGAACGTGGCCATGCCGACCTCGTCCACGACGGCGGTGACGAACCTGGACCCTTCGGCGTACTGCTTCATCTTCAGGTCGATGCCGAGGATGCGCCGCAGGGTCTGCTCGACGCGGCCCGTCGACCCCCGCCTGGAGTTGAACCGCTCCCTGATCTGGTTGACCGAGGGCACCACCTTCGGGCCTACGGCGTCCATGACGTAGTCGCCGTGCCCCTCCACCAGCGTCATCACCGCGGTGAGCCGATCCATGATCTCGCGCTGCGCCGGGGTCGCCACCGCCTCGAGGAGGCTCCCGCCGTCCCCGCCGCGGACCGCGCCCGCCATGGCGTCGGCGGCCGACCGGATCCGCTGCAGGATCGCCGCCGGGTCCAGTTCTGAGGCCAGGAGGAACTCGGTCATCTGCGACTGCACGTAGTCCCGCAGCCACGGCACCGCGGTGAACTGCAGCCGGTGGGTCTCCTCGTGCAGGCAGACCCAGCGGCGGAAGTCATGCGGGTCGACGTCGAGTTCGCGCTCGATCATGACGATGTTCGGCGCGACCAGGGTAAGCCTGCCCGGCTGCTGACCGTCGACCGGGGAGGTCTCCGGCGGCAGGAACAGCTCGTACTGGCCCAGCACCCGGCCGGACAGGTAGGCCAGGATCAGCCCGGCCTGGATGCCGGTGACCCGCGACCCGACCGCGTTGATGAACCCGGGGGCCTTGGGGCCGCCGTTCTCCGCGCCTGGCACGCGTTCCCGCAATTGCTGGACCAGCGGCTCGAGGACGACACGGAAGCCGTCGACGTTCGCCCTGATCCAGCCGGGCCGGTCCACCACCGCGACCCGTCCCAGCGAGCCATCCCCGGCGGCGTGCATGCCTGTGACCTCTAGGACCGGCTCCTGGACGGCACCGGCAAGGTCGCGTAGCTCTGAGACGGTCCGCCGCGCTTCCGCCAGGCTCACTTGCGGCCCGGGACGGGCCCATCGGGTGCCGGTGGAGATGGCGAGGTCCCAGTCGATCATCTGCGTGCTGCTCACACTCCAACCGTACGTGCTGTAGCTAGTGCCCCCGTCACCGGCACCCGCAGCCCGCAAGGGCTGACGCGGCCCTGTCGATGGCCTGCGCGGCGTACTGGAGCAGCCCGGCCGAGGGGATCGCGTCGGCCATGAAGGCAAACACCAGGACGCCGCCGCTCTTGTCGTAGACCAGCCCGGCCAGGGCCGCCACCGTGCCGAGGTTGCCGGTTTTGGCTCGTACCGAGCCCAGCGCCGGGCCGCCGATCCCGCTGAACACGCTCTGGCCCGCGGACAGCGTGCCGGAGAAGCCGGCGACAGGCAGGCCGGCCAGCAGGCCCCGCAGCCGGGGGCGGGCGATCGCGAGCTCGAGCATGCGCACGAGCGCGTCCGGGCTGATCAAGTCCTCGGGCGAAAGGCCGCTGCCGTCCACGAGGCGGAACCCGCCGGTGATGCCGAGCTGGCCTAGTTCCCTGGTTACCGCGGTGGCCGCTCCGCTGAACGAGGCAGGCTCGCCCATCGCGAGCGCAACGTGACGCGCGAGATTCTCGGCGATCACGTTGTTGCTCTCCTCGAGCATCTGCTCCACGATGGCGGACAGCGGCGGCGAGACGACACTGGCGATGACCGGGGCCCCGGCCGGGGTGGCCGGGGTGGCCGGGGTGGCCGGGGCGGCCTGCGCGACCGGAGAGCCCATGACGCGGATGCCGTCGGCGGACAGGAGGGCGGCGAAGGAAGCCGCCGCCATCGCCGCAGGGTCGGTCGCCCGCGGATTGTTGTTGTACGGGTCGTCGGAGTCCTCGGGCGTGCCAGCGGCCGTCAGCCGGCCCTGGTCCACTTCCAGGGAGACGATCGGCGTGACGTCTCCCCCGCTGACGTACCCGCCCGGCCAGCTGGGCGCGAGATCCGGACCCGTGTAAAGCGAGGTGTCGTAGCCGAGGCTGACCGCGTCGCGGCCGTTCGCCTTCAGCTTCCTGGCGGTCGCGGCGGCCAGGCTGGCCAGCGTGGCGGGCGCGGGATAGTCCCGGCCGGGGAACGGGTTCACGGCGAGCGTCGGGTCACCGCCGCCGACCAGGATGATGCTCGACGCCGTGCCCTCCACCACCCGGGTGGTGAACCTGGCCCCGGCACCGAGCACCGCGAGCGAGGCCAGGCCGGTGGCGAGCTTGGTCGTGGACGCAGGCGTGGCGAGCTGGGCTCCGTGCTGGGAGAGCAGGACCTGCCCGGTGACCGGGTCCGCCACGACGGCCGATACCTGGGGCCCCAGCGCCGCGGCGGACAGCGGACCGGCCAGGACCGCTCGCAGCCCGCTCGAGGTGGGGAGCGCACCGGCCCCCGCTCCTTCGGCTAGCACGCTCCCCGCGCCCACCGGCAGGACTGCGGCGACCGAGGGCACCCGCAGGGCGGCGAGCCGCGGGGGAAGCAGGTGGACCACGGCGAGCCCGGCCGCGATCGTGAACGCGTTGATCATGGCGAGGGTCAACACGGCTGCGATCCGCGTGCGGCGCACCATGACCTACCACCTTGCGCGATGCCGGCCGGGGTTACGGGACAATGGAGTTAATCACCCGGATCGGCCTGGAGCGAAACCATGGACGTCGAGGTTGTTGTCGAGATCCCCAAGGGTCAGCGGAACAAGTACGAGATGGACCACGCC
>JBOHCK010000311.1:0-7264 GCA_050698755.1 Streptosporangiaceae bacterium
CCTCGACCGGCCCCGACCCGGGGCGCCAGCGTCCCCGCGTACTCCTCCCATTCCGTATATTCCGAATCCGTATTATCCGGAACGGTGCTTATCGTGGTCATGCCGCGCTCCCTTCGAGCTCTTCGGTGCCGGGCTCCTCGGCGCGGTGGCCGGTCAGCGACAGGAACACCTCGTCGAGGGTGGACCCGCGCAGGCTGAGTTCGGCCACTCGGACGCCCGCGTCGGCCAGCAGACCGACCACGGCGGGCATCACGTCTTCGCCGGTCACGGGGATGGTCACGGTCGTCGCGCGGACCTCGGGGTCCGTGCGGGTGAACCCGGCCACGACGGCCACCACGGCGGGCAGGTCCGCGGCCAGGACGGGGCGCACGCTCAGGGTCAGCGCCCCGGCGCGGGCCTTGAGGTCATCTGGCGTCCCGGTCGCGATGACCGTGCCGTGGTCGATGACCACGATCTCGTCGGCTAGCTGGTCCGCTTCCTCCAGGTACTGGGTGGTGAGCAGGACGGTGACCCCGCTCGCGGTGAGCCCGCGGACCATGTCCCACATCTCGTTGCGGCTGAGCGGGTCGAGACCGGTCGTCGGCTCGTCCAGGTAGAGCACCCGCGGCCGGTTGACCAGGCTGGCGGCCAGGTCCAGCCGCCTGCGCATGCCGCCGGAGTAGGTCTTGACTGCCCGGTCGCCGGCGTCGGTAAGCCGGAAACTGGCCAGCAGCTCCCGGGCCCGCGCCCTGGCGGCGGGCCGGGACTGGCCGGTCAGCCGCCCGATGAGCATGAGGTTCTCGCACCCGGTGAGCGTGCTGTCCACCGAGGCGTATTGCCCGGTCAGCCCGGTGAGCTGCCGGACCTGGTGCGCATGGCTCACCATGTCGTGCCCGCAGACGGCCGCGCGGCCGCCGTCCGGGCGCACCAGCGTGGCGAGGATCCGCACCGCAGTGGTCTTTCCCGCGCCGTTCGGGCCCAGGAGGCCGAGTACCGAGCCGGTGCGAACGGCGAGGTCGATCCCGTCCAGCGCGACCGTGTCCCCGAACCGCTTGACCAGCCCTTCGGCAATGATCGAATACGTCATGCCCTCACGATGGCAGCCATGGCTGACAGGCCGCTCAGACCCTGCTGACGCCCCTGACATCTCGCTGACACGACGCTGAGGAGGGGACTCGTGGTAGCCGTACCTGAATGCCTCGGCTGCCACGATCGACCGCGCCCCGCGTGGGCCCGCAGCATCGAGGTATGAGACACATAGCTACCGCCGGCGGCCGCAGCACCGCCATCGTGGACGACAATCTGATCATGACCGGACCGGCCGCGTCGCCGCTCAGGCGCGTGCTCCAGGCGCCGTTCACCAGGCGCGCCTGGGCCGAAGCCGGCTACGCGCTGGCCACCCTCCCGCTCGCCCTCGCCGCCTTCGCCTTCATGGCGGTCACGTTCGTGAACACCTTCCCGTTCGCCGCTTCCACGCCAGGCGTGCGGAAGCTCGGCGCGGCCGCGCGCTTCCTCGCGCGCGGGTTCCTCGGCGAAGACGTTCCGGCCCCGCCCTTGATGCGGCCCCTCCCGCGCGTGCGGGTGAAGACGCCGGACCCAGGGGGCCTCACCAAGATCGCCGAATCGGCGGGAGGCCGGGTCCGGCAGTGGGCTTTCCAGTACGGGGCCGGGATCACCGTCTCGAACCTCCCGCCGGCCCAGATCGCCGAGCTGGCGGCCAAGGCGGACATCGCGATCGACGACATGCGGCGGGGCTCGAGGGTAGCCATCTGGGTGAACACCAGGATCCGCGATGACAAGCCGGCCATGCGGGCCCGCGTCTACTTCCTGTTCAAGCTGCCGCTCGCCGTGGCAGGCGCGACCGTCGCAGTAGGCGGCTGGCTGGGCGGGCTGTTCTTCCTGACCTTCCCGGCCTGGTGGTCGCTCGCATCCGGCAACCTGCTCGGCGTCGTCAACCTGCCCACCTCGTTTACTCTCCTGCCGCTCGGCGCGGCCCTGCTGCTCGCGGGCCCGTGGCTGCTGCACGGCGTCACAGAAGCCGACCTTCGGCTCGTCCGGGGCCGGCTCGGTCCGAGCTCTCCGACCGAGCGGATCCGCGCCCTGGAGGAGACCCGGGCGCGCGCCGTGGACGATTCCGCGGCCAGGCTCCGCAGCATCGAGCGAGACCTGCACGACGGCACCCAGGCGCATCTCGTCGCCCTGGCGATGAAGCTGGGTCTGGCCAAGGAGAAGCTCGAGGACGCCACCCCCGTCGACCTGGCGCGCGTTACCCAGCTAGTCGGCGACGCCCACCGGAGCGCCCTCGAGGCGATCGCCGAGCTGCGTACCGTGGCCCGCGGCATTCACCCGGCTGTCCTGGACAACGGGCTCGCCGACGCGCTGGCTACGCTCGCCGCGCGCAGCCCGGTCCCCGTCGAGGTGATCACCGATATCCCGGAACGACCGTCGGCCGCGATCGAGACCATCGCCTACTACTCCGCCGCCGAACTGCTGACCAATGTGGCCAAGCACAGCGGCGCGCGGCACGTTACGCTCGAGGCCGTGCACGTCCCTGGCCTGCTCCGGATCCGCGTCAGCGATGACGGCAAGGGCGGCGCCTACCCGGCCGTGCACGGCGGCCTGCGCGGGCTGGCCGAGCGGGTCCGCACCGTCGACGGCCGCCTGGAAATCAGCAGCCCGCGCGGCGGCCCGACCGTGGTAACCGTCGAGCTGCCCTCCCACGCCTGAAGGCCCGGTCAGCATGCGCATCGTGATCGCCGAGGACGCCGCCGTGATCAGGGCTGGCCTGGCCGAGGTTCTCGCCGATCGCGGACACGAGGTGGTGGCCGCGGTCGGCGACGCCGACTCTCTTCTGGCCGCCGTCGCCAGGCACCAGCCCGACGTCGCGATCGTCGACGTACGGATGCCACCAGGCCATACCGACGAGGGGCTGCGCGCCGCGATCACGCTCCGCCGGGACTACCCGAACGTCGGCATCCTGGTGTTCTCCCAGTACGTCGAGACGCGGTACGCCGCCGACCTGCTGCGCATGAGCTCAGGCGGGGTCGGCTACCTGCTCAAGGACCGGGTCGCCGACGTGGCGGAGTTCACCGACGCGATCGCGCGGATTGCGGCCGGCGGCACCGCGCTTGACCCCGAGGTCGTCAGCGGCCTGCTGAACGCGACCCGCCACGCCAGTGCCCTGGCCACGCTCACCCCGCGCGAGCACGATGTCCTCGCGCTGATGGCGGAGGGCCGCTCCAACAGCGCCATCGCCGATCACATCGTCGTTTCCGAGCGCGCCGTCGAGAAGCACATCAGCAACATCTTCAGCAAGCTCGGCCTGCCGCCGTCCGACGCCGACCATCGCCGCGTTCTCGCTGTCCTGTCCTACCTCGGTACGTGAAACCTCTTGCCCCGGGCCCACGAGGTCACCCCGCCTTCCGCGCCGCACGCGGTCACCCCGCCTTCCCCCGCGCCGGGCGGGCAAGTAAGGATGCAGGAAGGCGATCGTGAGGGAGGAACCGATGGAGCTGGTGGTCGGAACGGCGTACGGGAAGGTGCGCGGTGAGGTGTCGGACGGGGTCGCCGCGTTCAAGGGGATCCCTTACGCGGCTCCGCCGTTCGGCCCGAACCGGATGCGCCCGCCCGTGCGCCCGCAGGCCTGGGATGACGTCCGGGACGCCACGGCGTACGGGCCGACCGCTCCCAAGCCGCCGTACCCGCCGCCGTACGACGGGCTGCTGCCCGAGCCCGTGATCGCGGGGGACGACTGCCTGAACCTGAACGTCTGGACCCCGGATCCGGGCGCCGCGGGCCTGCCGGTCATGGTGTGGATCCACGGGGGCGCGTTCGTGAACGGCACCGGCGCCATCCCCGACTACACCGGGGACCGCTTCGCGCGCGACGGCGTGGTCTGCGTGACGATCAACTACCGCCTCGGCTGCGACGGTTTCCTCCTGCTGGACGACGCCACCCCCAACCGCGGGCTGCTCGACCAGATCGCGGCCCTGGAGTGGGTGCAGGAGAACATCGCGGCGTTCGGCGGCGATCCGGGCCAGGTGACGATCTTCGGCGAGTCGGCCGGCGGGATGAGCGTCACGACGCTGCTGTCGATGCCCAGGGCGGCGGGCCTGTTCCGGCGGGCGATCCCTCAGAGCGGAGCCGGGCATCACGCCCTGCCCGCCGAGACGGCTCGAATCGTGACGGCTGAACTGGCCCGCCGGCTCGGCGTGGCACCGACCCTGGCGGAAGTCGCGGCCGTGCCGGTGGACCGCCTCGTCGCCGCCCAGTTCCAGCTTTCCGGGGATCTCGCCATGAACCCCGACCCGGGCCGGTGGCGCGAGGTCTCCGCCAACGCGATGGCCTTCGAGCCGGTCGTGGACGGGGAGATCCTGCCCGCCCGGCCCATCGACGGTATCGCCGCAGGGAACGGCCGCGGCGTCGATCTTCTCGTCGGCACCAACCGGGACGAGAACCGTATGTTCCTCGTGCCGACCGGTGTGGTGGATTTCATCGATGACGCCAGCCTGGCGCTAGTCGCGGGCGGCCTCGGGCTCGACGCGGCCGGGCTGGCGGTCTACCGGTCAGGCGCAGCAAGCGCCGGCGATGCTCTGGCCGACGTGATGACCGACTGGTTCTTCAGGATCCCCGCCATCCGGCTGGTCGAGCAGCACCACGGCGCGGCGTACATGTACGAGTTCGCCTGGCCCACCCCGGTGCTCGGCGGTCGGCTCGGCGCGTGTCACGCGCTCGAGATCGGCTTTGTCTTCGACACCGTGGACATCGAGGGGGGCGAGGTGCTGTACGGCGCGTCGCCGCCCCGCGAACTAGCGGCGACCATGCACCGGGCGTGGGCCGACTTCGCGCGGTCGGGCCGGCCTGGCTGGGACGCCTACGACCTCAAGACCCGCGCCACTATGACCTTCGACGTCGACAGCGCGCTGGTTCACGATCCGCGGCCCGAACAGCGCGCCCTCTGGGACGGAATCCGTTGACGGACCCGGACCCGGACCCGGCCCGGTCGCTGGGTCATGGGGCGTAGGCGATGACCAGCGCGTGCCCGGTGAGCAGACCTAGGAGCTGATCTGCCGGCGTCATCGACCCCGGACGGCACCCGGAAAATCGTTTGTGGCCACGCCCGGTCCAGACGCAGACTAGTAATGATGCGACCCTTCGGTTGAGCCTGAACATCCGGCACCCGAGCCTGGTCCGCAGGCCGCTCCGGCCAGCGGGCCTCTAGTCATGCCGTCCTGCGTCGCCGGGCCGACCGCGAGCCCGCGACGCCGCGTGCACCGCCTGCCCGATGGGGGCCTAAGCCCCCGATCGCTGCCGCCCGGAACCGCGGCCCGCCAGGCTTGACAGCGGTTATGACGGTCACGGCGATAACGACCCTGGCAGGATCATGGCCATATACAGCTCGTCGAGGAACTTGCCGTCGATCAGCAAGCAGTCCACACGGCGGCCTTCGTGGACGAAGCCCACGCGCTCATACAGGGCGATTGCCCGGTGATTGCGGGCCATCACGTTGAGCTCGATCCGACGCAGGCCGCGGGCGGTCGCCCAGCGCTTTGCCGCTTCCAGCAATCCAGCGCCGACGCCTTTACCGCTCGCTTCGGCCAGAACACCGATGACGACGTGGGTTGTGGACCGGTTCCGCCGGAACTTCCCCCCGACCAGCTCCACGTATCCAGCCAGATCGCCGCGCCGGTCGGCCACGATCACCACCGAGTTCTCCGACCCGCTCACTTCCTCCAGGTGACGAGTCAGATTCTGGATCGAGGTGTCCCGCTCGCCTGGCTCCAGGAGCATAAACGAGGTCTCTTCGTCCAGGCGTTGCTTGAGCCTCATCAGCGCTACTGCGTCGTCGGGCCCGGCGATGCGCAGTACCGGCCGACCCGTGTCTTCGTCGTCGCTCACGGAACCATCTTGGCCCGGTCCTGGCCGCCGCCACACGCCGGACACCGGGCGCGAGGACCGGCGCAAGATAGAGCAGCAGGGGAGAGCGCGATGCCCACGATCACCTGCCCGCGATCCCGGCACGTCGGCTCAGCTGTGCCCGCCGGGTCCAGCTCAGCCGGACTGCCCGGCAGCGAACTCAAGCAGCCAGTACGAAGACGCAGTCGCCCGGGTGCTCACCAGCCGCATCCCGGCGGTGCCAGCCAGGGCGCTGAACTCCTCTACCGACCGTTCCCGGCTCCCGAATAGCAGCAGCATCCGCAGGTCCATGCCGGTCAGCTCCAGCTGGTCGCCGTCCCTGGTAACTACCCGATCGACCACCAGGACCCGCCCGCTTCCCCCGGCGGCCTGGGCGCATCGCCGCAAGATGGCAACGGCTGGTTCGTCGGGCCAGTCGTGGATGATGTTCCGCAGAAGGTACACGTCGGCCCCGGCCGGCAGCGAGCCGAAGAAGTCGGCCACCACGCGCCGGCAGCGATCGGTGACGCCGGCGTCCTGGAGCACCCTGGCCGCTTCCGCCGAGCCAGACATCAGGTCGACCAGGATGCCCCGCAGATGAGGATGCGAACTCAAGATCCGGGCCAGCAGCGTCCCCGTTCCCCCGCCCACGTCTACCACCAGGCTCTTCTCAGCCCAGGGGTAGCCAGCCAGCACATCGTCGGCCAGTTCGCCGGAGTGCGCCTCCATCAGCGAGGCAAACGAGACGGCCAGCCGGGCATCTGCCGCCAGGTCCTCCCAGAAGCTGCGGCCAGACACCACCGGATAGGCAGCCTTGCCAGTGCGCACCGTCCCGAGCAGCCCGCCATAGGCCCGGTCCATCGCCCCGCCGGCTCCCTCCAGATCAAGCCAACGCCGGAGCCGACCCGGATGCTCTTCACGCAGCCACCGGGCCGCATCGTTTACAGCAAACACCCCTGGGACCGGCTCGTCGAACATCCCCCTGGCGACCAGGAAACGCAGCAGGCAGCCCAGGGCATCCGGATCGGCACCGGCACGCACGGCCAACTCTGCCAGCCCGGTCCCGCCCTCGGCGACCAAGTCAGCTAGCCGCAAAGTGGCCGCCACCCGCACCGCCCACGGCCCGGCCATCCCCGTGAGCCCGATCAGAACCTCTCGGCCCGCCGGATCGGCGCCGTCCCGTTCTGCCACAACTCGGAGTCTACGGACAACCCGGCAAGCCGATCACCCCGTACCAGCCTGCCCAATCGCCAAGCGCTCAAAGTAAACGTTCAGGTCCTTGGGCTTGCTGCTGCGGTGCGTGATGGACGGTTACGTTTTAGCGGCGGGTGTGGTGTTGCCGTGGTGGCTGAGCGCGGTTTCGGGGATGATCCGGGCTGTGACCGATGTG
>JBOHCK010000312.1:0-7245 GCA_050698755.1 Streptosporangiaceae bacterium
CGGGCTGTCGTCACACACACATTCAGGCCGATGATGCCCGCCAGTCGCGGTTCACTGCTGCATCGAGTCCACGATCTCAGTGAGGAGGAACTTCGCCTTCGCCGGGATCGGCCGTCCTGGATAGGCCCGCTCAACCAGGTCAAGGCCTTCGTCCACCGTGGTGAACCCGAGATTGCGGTAGAGCAGGATGATGTCGTCGTCGGCGTCGATCTCGGCGCGGGCCGCGAACAGCTTCATCGCGAGCAGGTACCTTGGGGAGGCGACGTCGACGATCAGCGAGTCGCTCGAGTAAAAGCGCTGCGCGTCCGGGTCGGGGCCGGGCAGGATCCTTTCACCGCGTCGTTCAGCCAGTCCTCGGTGAGTCTCCTGTGTTGCGCTACAGCTGCCGCCGCTTGCCGGACTGTGTCGGTGGGGATGAACACCGCATCGAGGTCGCGGGTCGCCCTCGTGGCGTCATATGCTACGGCCAGGGCAGCGCCTCCGACGAGGAAGAGCTCGGCTCTCGCCCCGCGTGCAGCTCGCCCTCATCCGCATCGTCCCTGTCACCAGTCCGCCCGTTCCGCACGAACAGCCAACTCGCTGACGCCGACCACCTGTGCTGAGCCGACGGCACTCGGTGCGGCTCTTCTGGAGGGACGGGGCTTGTGTCTGGGGCGTGCTCGCTGAGCTGGGTGTCTGCTGTTCGGGCTGATCGCCGGGGCGCGGACGCTGGGCAGGGCAGGGCCGTGTTTGCGTTGCGGCGGTGGTTATCCGGGGGTCGCGGTCCGGCGGAGGGCGGCGCGCCGGCGTGGTCGTTGCGGCCTGGTCCAGCCTTCGGCGTGCTCGGCTGTGGCGAGTGAGGCCGCCTCGATCTTGCCCGTGATGTCGCGGAGGCGGCGGGCGTTGTCGAACCAGGCCGCTTGACAACTCTAGGCTGATGAACTCGGCAGGCACGCTGCACGTTCCGACCATATTGCCTGATCTTCGGCCTGAGCCAGGCACTGTTCACCGCGGTGGCTGAGGAGGTGATCATCAACGGCTACCTCATCACCGGGCTCGATCAGCTCGGCTGGTCACCGGCGCGGGCCTTCTGGCTCAGCCTGGCGCTGCGCGCCAGCTACCACCTCTACTACGGGGTCGCCGTCGTGTTCACGGCGCCGTTCGGGTGGCTAGTTACCCGCTCGTTCCAGAAGCACCACAAGCTCGCCAGGCCGATCCTCGCGCACTTCCTGTTCGACGCGGCGGCCTTCACGATCGCGATCCTGGTTCCGGGCCATCATTAGCCCCCGGGCTGATGGCGGCGGGCCGGCTGCCGTCCGGGCTGACGCTGCTGGCCTGGCCGCTGGACACGGCGGCGGCCGAATCTGCGTCCGGCTCGGAGTAGATGAACCTGCCGCCACGCAGCCAGGAGGCAATGGCCGCCAGCAGGCAGGCCGCGATGGCGAAGTCGAAGGCCGTGTGCAGGCCCTTCAGGAACGGCGGGCTTATGAGGCTGGGGAAGAAGCTGCGGCCGGTCAGGAAGGCGGCATGAGCGTGCGACAGGTGCGGCAGCAGCGACCCGAGCAGCGTCTGCATCGGGTTGTAGCCGAGGAACGCCGCGAACAGGCTGCTAACCGGCGGCAGGTGGGAGACCCTGACCGCGTACGCCTTCGGCACGCCCTGGGCGACTAGCCCGCTGTAGAGGGAGTGCGGCAGGGACGCGGACAGCCCGACGATGATGAGGGTGAAGAAGACGCCGATCGACAGCACCATGGCCGAGTTCTGGAAGGTCGCCGACATGCCCGCCCCGGCACCCCGCTGGCTGGCCGGGAGGCTGTTCATGATCCCGGTCTGGTTGGGGGAGGCGAACAGGCCTGAGGCCACGCCGTAGGCCACCAGTAGCACAGCGAACCAGATATAGCTGAAGTTCGCCGGCAGCAACTGGAACAGCCCAAAGATGACGGCGGCGGCGAGCACGCCGCCGGTGGCAAACGGCCTGGCGCCGAAATGATCGGTGAGCACGCCGGCCAGCGGTCCGGCGATGAGGAACCCGGCGGTCAGCGGCACCATGTAGATGCCGGCCCACAGCGGCGTGGAGGCGAAGCTGTAGCCGTGCAACGGCAGCCATATCCCCTGCAGCCAGATGATCAGGATGAACATCAGCCCACCTCTGGACAGCGAGGAAAGCAGGCTCGCGATGTTGGCCGCGGTGAAGGCCCGGATCCGGAACAGCGGCAGCCGGAACATCGGCTCGGCCACCTTGGTCTCGATCCAGGCGAACAGCACCAGCAGCGCGGTACCCCCGAACAGCGCGGCAAGGACCGCGGGGCTTGTCCAGCCCATGGTGTGGCCGCCGTACGGGAGGATCCCGTAGGTGATCCCGACCAGCACGGCGATCAGGCCGACGGCGAACGTCAGGTTGCCCAGCCAGTCGATCCTGGCCGGCCGCCGGATGCCGGTGTCGTGCAGCATCAGGTAGGCCCACACGGTGCCGAAGATGCCGACCGGCACCGACACCAGGAACACCAGGCGCCAGGACACCGGCCCGAGCACGCCGCCGAGGATCAGCCCGATGAACGTGCCCGCGATACCGGCCACCATGTTGGTGCCGAGGGCCAGGCCGCGCTGGTTGCCAGGGAAGGCGTCGGTGAGGATGGCGCTGGAGTTGGCGAACAGCAGCGCCCCGCCTACGCCCTGCAAGATCCGCATGACAACTAGGTAGAGGGCCGCATTGGTGCCGGTCATCCAGCTGACCGACAGCAGGATCGAGAACAGCGTGAACACGGCGAAGCCCAGGTTGTACATCTTGACCCGGCCGAACATGTCACCGATCCGGCCGAAGGTCACCACCAGCACGGCCGTCGCGACGATGAACCCCATCAGCATCCACAGGAAGTACGGAGTGTTGCCAGGGGTGAGCGGGTTCAGGCTGATCCCGCGGAAGATGTCGGGCAAGGCTATCAGGACGATCGAGGAGTTGATCGTCACCATGAGCACGCCGATGGTCGTGTTCGACAGCGCGATCCACTTGTAATGCGGGCCGAGCTGGTCGGACCCTGGCCGAGGCCGCTTTCCTGTCGCTGTGCCAGCCTTCAGCACCGGTGACTCCCGTCCGTCGACACCAAGATCGCGTCCGCCTACTTAGTTTATGCTACCTAATCATCTCTGCTAGGATCAAGTTGCGGCCAGAGCCGCCAGGCGCGCAGAGGGAGGGGCTAACGTGGCCGGTGCATCCGAGCCGGGCACGCCCACGGGCGAGCTGGAACTGGCACTGTCCCGGGTTGTGCACTGGGCCAGCCGACCGGACATTCGGCGGGAGGTCATCGTCAGGGCTGGCGTCAACATCACGCCCACCGGTGCCTGGGTGCTGGGCCGGATCATGGAGCACGGACCACTGCGGCTGTCTGATCTGGCATCCTCTCTCGGCGTAGAGAAGGCCAGCATGACCCCTCGGGTCCAGCAGCTTGAGCGGGTCGGCCTGGTCCGGCGCAATCCCGACCCTAGCGACGGCCGGGCGTGCTTGCTGGAGATCAGCCGGGAGGGGCGCAGGGTCCTGGCCCGCTTGCACCTGGCGCGTCAGCAGCTGCTCGAGGATATTCTCGCTGACTGGCCGGAGCATGTGCGGGCCGCGGTGGCATCGGCGCTTGGCAGCCTGGCCGAGCAGCTCAGCCGCGCGCCGCATGGCGCGGCGCTGGCACGCTCCTTAGCCGGCCGACGGAGCGTGCGCCCGGCTAGCTCGTCGGCGAACTCGTCAACCTGGCGGGCTAGTTCCTCGCCGACCTCGGCGAAGAACCTGCCCGGATCCTCGATCTGCTGATACCACTGCGGCAGCCAACGCGCGAAGTAGGGCGCGGGCGATCTCGCCGCCGAACCAGTTCATGCTCACGCCACCTTCCCGGCTGACAGATGCCCGTTGCCCTCGACTGTCACGTCGGCGATGAGCTGGCTGACCTTGCGGCGGGACAAGCCGAACCGCTCGGCCATGGCCCGCTGGCTCAGCGGCGCACCGGCCGCGACCGACGCCGCGTACGCCGCGCGGACCGCCTGCTCCACGTCACCCGCCACCTCCGGCACGCTTGTGGCCGCTCGTGGCTCGCGGGACCGTCTCACCTGCTGCGTCGCGATCTCAACCGAGCCGATGAACGCCACTGCGGGCCAGGCCGAGATCAGCGCGCCGAGCAGCCCGTATCCCGCGCCGTAGGCGACGTTCGCGCCGATCGTGGCGGCCATGCCGAGCCACAGCATCAGCCGGGCCAGCTGCGGCGCATCACGGCCGTTACGCGCCTCGTGCAGCAGCACGAGGGAGGCGGCCAGGATCAGCCCGTCCACGCTGAGCGGGAGCAGCCGGGCCGCCGTCCCGCCCTGCCCGTGCGCCCGGCCCAGGCCGTAGATGTGGGAGTAGCTGACGGCCGCCGCGAAGGCGGCCACGGCGCAGACCACGCTGGCCGTCGCGAAGCGGATCACCCGGTCCCCGGTCACCGGCCCGCTCCGCGCCGCGCGCTGGAGGCCGGGCTACCGGACGTGATGCGCGGCCGGATCTCCGAGCTGTCCCGGAAACAGCATGGGAAGAAAAGGTCATCGCTCGCCGTACCGTCCGGCGCGGACCGGCCATCCTCCAGCACGGCCAGCTCACAGGCCACCACGCACACGTACCATTTGTCGGGGCCGCCCTGCTCTACAATCGTTCCAGGCAGCCACGGCCACCGGGACCGGTCACCCCGCTCCTCTTGCTTCGAGCGCGGGTAACGGACCTCGACCGGGCCCTCTTCAGCGAACCTGCCGTCGTTGTCCTCGTCGTCGTACACGTCGGCTCCTTCTTCCGGGAGCCGGGTGGACAACCTGTGTGGTTATCGTTTGCACGGCGGGCTATCGTCACACGCACATTCAGGCCTGCGACGCCGTCGTCGCGATTTACTGCTGCATCGAGTCCACGATCTCGGTCAGGAGGAACTTGACCTTCGCCGGGACCGGTCGGCCCGGGTAAGCATGTTCGACCAGATCCAGGCCTTCGTCAACGGTGGTGAACCCGAGTTGGCGGTAAAGCAGGATGATGTCGTCGGCGTCGATCTCGGCGCGGGCCGCGAACAGCTTCATCGCCAGCAAGTACCGGGGGGAGGCGACGTCGACGATCAGGGAGTCACTTGAGTAAAAGCGCTGTTCGTCCGGGTCGGGGCCTGGCAGGAATCCATTCACCGCGTCGTTCAGCCAGTCCTCGGCGAGCCCCCGGTGTTCCGCTACCACCGTCGCCGCTTGCCGGACCACGTCGGTAGGGTACGAACACTGCGTCGAGGTCCCTGGTCGCCCTCGCGGCGTCATAAGCCACCGCCATGGCGGCACCTCCGACAAGGAAGAGCTCCGCTCTGGCCCCGCGGGCCGCCAGTTCCGCGGACAGGTCGTCGAGGAGCGCGCGGATGTCCTCTCTTCCGAGGCCGGTGTTCATGCGCGCTCAAGTGCCCCGCTGGTAATGAAGACGCCTCGGCGGCGGAACGACGACGGCGACTCGACCAGGGCGCGAGGGTGGAGGCCTCGCAGGTCGGTGACGAACCACCAGGGCCATGCCTCACGTCCGGGCAGCCGGGCCCAGGACGGGACGTCCCATCCGTCCCGGCGGGCCAGGTACTCGGCCATCGCCGCGAATGCGGCGTCGACCCGGATGTCGCCGGTGCTGCGGGGGGCGGACGCCCACATCTGCGCGGCGGCCGGGACTCCTGCGTGGCGCAGGACGCTGGTGTAGTCATCAAGCACCTGGACGAAGACATAGCGCCAGAGCCTGCTCGGCCGCTCGCCGCCGGCAAGCATGGCGGCAGCGCTGCCGGCGGCCTGGTCAACCGTCTCGAAGGCCCGCATCTCCACGCTCGTAATGGTACCGATAGCGTGCGCGGCAAGGCTTTAGGCGAGGCCGTGCCGCCCCGTGGCTGCTGCCGGGCACGGTGGGCGCGCGTCAACGGAATCCGCGATCGCGCGCCAGCGCGGAACGTCCCGTGAAGCGGGAACGCTTATCAGATGGCGGGGCGGCGGGTGATCGGGAAGATCATGCCACCTAGGTCGTCGGCGTGCGGCGCCATGTGGTGGTTATCGTTTGCACGGCAGACTGTTCTCACACGCATATTCAGGGCAGTTCGCGATCTCGGTAGTGGGCTACCTGTCTGGATTCTCAGGTTACGAACGTCAGGTTGCCCAGATCAGGGCTGCAATGTTTCCCAGTAGAGAGCTGTCACGTTGCCCAGAAGAATAGTTCACGGGCTGCCGCGCATGGCATCCTGAAGTGCATGAACGCTACTGGCGGGCTGCGCCGTCGCCGACTCGTAGAAGTCGTCCCTCAGCGTATGCGCGAAGAGCCCGTCGTGATCCTCACCGGGCCGCGCACGGTGGGCAAGAGCACCCTGCTCGCTGCTCTCGCTGCTCTCGCGGCCGAGTTTGACCGGCCCGTCCTCGACCTTGACCGCCCGGATGCGCGAGCGGCGGCGGCCAGCGACCCCAGCTTCATCGTCTCCGGTCCCGGGCCAGTTCTCATCGATGAGTTCCAGCACGTTCCGGAGATCCTGGACGCGATCAAGGCTGAGCTCAACAAGGACACCAGGCCAGGGCGTTAGGTGCTCACCGGGTCCACGAGGTACTCGGGTTCTGCCGCAGGCGGCGCAGTCGCTGACCGGGCGGGCGCACATCATCAACGTCCTGCCGTTGTCCCAGGGGGAGCTCAACGGGCACAGGGAGAACTTCATCGACCATCTCTGGGCGGACCCGGCCAGGCTGCCCGAGATCCCATCACGCCCGGTGACCAGGGATGAGTACGTGGATCGCATCCTGGCTGGCGGCTTCCCCATGATCTTGCAGCGCCTGACGGCGAGGGCCCGCACGTCGTGGTTCGCCGACTACGTGAACCTCGTCGTGATGCGGGACGTGCTCGACATCGCCAGGGTACGGCAGCGGGAGGCGCTTCCCCGGCTGCTCCGCCAGTTCGCAGCGCAGACCGGCCAGATGCTCAACATATCCAAAGCCGGGCAAGGCGTCGGCCTGGAAAGCAGCACGGCGAACCGTTACGCGACCCCTGCTGGAGGCGGCCTTTATGATCCAGCGGCTGCCCGCATGGGGAACAACCCTTGGCAAGCGGATCGCCGCCGATCCGCACCCCGGTCCGCTCCCGGATGATCTCCTGCGCCTGCTCTCGGGGAAGGACATCGTCAAGGCACTGGGCAAGGCCGGCTGGGAACTGGAACGGGTCACCGGCAGCCACCACGTGATGCGCCATGCAGACGGGCGACATGTGAGCGTCCCGGTGCATGGCGC
>JBOHCK010000313.1:0-7238 GCA_050698755.1 Streptosporangiaceae bacterium
CCCATCAATCAAACCGGCGTCCAGTGCCGGACCCCGCCTTCCAGGCAAACGCAACAAAATGCCCATTCGGGCGTCCCGCAGGCAGCCAGCAGGTCGGCAAGACGTCCGCGCATAGCGGCGGGTAGGGTGCGACCTGCGCTTGCTAGGACTGGTCACATTCCGTGATGGTGCTCACGCCTGCCACAGCAACCGATCGCCGATTCGGCGCGGGTCGCATGTGCGCTCGGCCTACACCACGCGGCGCACAGAGCATCCGGTCCGGCGCTGCTGCACTGGCCGTGCCGAAGCCGGATCGCCCCGCGGTGCTGGGTGCCAGATGGTTCGGGCATGCCACCGAGGGCGATGGCTTGACATCATTAGTAAACAGCAATTTACTAATGGCTGAGATGCTTCATCTCGACCAGGAGGAGGCAGATATGGCGATCCAGCAGGACACTGGACAGGCGGAGGCGACTGCGGTGAAGCTCGCGACGCTTCGCGACGACGTGCGCGCGACCATTGGACGCGTCGATGACCCGCAGCTGAAGGCGGTCTTGGAGACCGGAGCCGAAGTTCTCGGCGGGCTACGGCAGGCGTTCGTCGATTACGGCAAGGGCAGGGAGGAGGCCTGGCAACGGTAGCGGGCCGTCGGCTGTGGCGCGGCCGATCGGCACTCCCGACGACGTCTTGCTGGACGCCGCCGACCGTGTCTTGATGACACAAGGCCCCTCCGGCTTCACCCTTGCTAAGGCAGCGACGTCCGCCGGGGTGTCCGCTGCGACGTTCGTGAAGCGGTTCGGTTCGAAGGAACAGCTGTTCCTGCGGCTCTCCCAGCGCTGGGCAGGCTCGCTGGATGCTGAACTCGGCGAGGCGGCCCGGGGCGTGGACTCGCCGTTGCAGCGGCTGCGCGTCGTGGCCTTGTACAACTACCACGACCTGGACAATCCGCTGACCGCTTCCAAGCAGCTCGCGGCATTGGCGATCGACCTGCAGAACGACGAGATGCGCGGCCTGCTGCACGTCGGGTGGGGTCACGTGCATCGTCACCTGGAACGTCACGCGGCTGCCGCGGCCGCCGCCGGTGAGCTGGCCGGCGCGCCGCCGCTGACCCAGCTGGCCCGGATCGTGATGGCCGCCATGGAGGGCGGATGCCTGGCCTGGTCGGTACACCCCGACGGGTCATTGATTCGCCGGCTCGCGGCAGACCTGGACGCACTGCTGTCCGGATGGGCCACACCCAAGGAGAAGATTCATGGCCGGTGACACCCCGCTCGCAGGAAAAGTTGCGCTCGTCGCGGGCGCCACCCGGGGCGCCGGCCGGGCGATCGCCGTCGAACTCGCCCGGGCCGGCGCCTACGTGTATGCGACTGGGCGCAGTAGCCGTACCGCAGGCCGGTCCGAGATCGACCGCCCCGAGACAATCGAGGAAACCGGCGAGTTGGTCCGCGCCGCAGGCGGGATGGGCGCCGTCCGTGTCGTTGACCATGAGGACCCAGATGCGGTCGCCGAGCTGGTGGCCGCAGTGGAGCGTGAGCAGGGCCGGTTGGATGTGCTGGTCAATGACATCTTCGGCGGTGACCGGTACATGCAGTGGGACAAGCCGCTGTGGGAACACGACTGGCAGGGTGGCCTGCGGATGCTGCAAATGGGTGTGCACACCCACCTGATCACCAGCCGGGCGGCGATCCCGCTGATGCTGCACACCGCCCCCGCACACGGCACCCGTGGCCTGGTGGTGGAGATGACCGACGGCACGTCGCAGGCCAACGCCGAATTCCGCCGCAACGTCGGGTTCTACTACGACCTGGTGAAGGCCAACGTCGAGCGGATCGTCAAGGGCCTCACCGCCGAGCTTGAGAACCTGCCCGTCACGGCGGTTGGCGTAACTCCGGGCTGGTTGCGCTCGGAACACATGCTGGAAAACTTCGGGGTCACCGAGGCCACCTGGCGCCAGGCCTGCGCCAAAACGCCGGGGTTCGCGATCTCCGAATCACCCGCCTATGTCGCCCGGGGCGTCGCCGCACTCGCCCGCGACCCCGACGCGGGCCGCTGGGCAGGCACGATCATCTCCGCCCGCCAGCTCGCCGACGCCTATGGCATCACCGACACCGACGGCACCCGACCCGACTGCTGGGGTTACCTGGCCGCCTACGGCTGGGAACGCGACGATGGCGCAGGTATCGACGACTTCCGCTAACGAACGTTGCGTATCCCGCGGTCGTGAACAGCGGAAGCACAGGGAGCCCGCGTCGGTAAAAATGGTCGAGGTAGCCCGGCTGGCTGGGGTATCCCCGCCCCGAAGACCGGCCAGTAACCGAGGCCACCAGGCGGGCGGGCGGGCGATCAAGCGAGGCGCAGAATTGCCTGTTCGGCGCGGCATCGACGGCACCGCCAATCGGTCAGGACCAACGCCCTAACGGCGGATATCGCACGCGTGCTCCATTGCCCTCGATGACACAGCGTTAACAGCCGACGGGCAGGCTCGGACCTACGACGGATCCCAAGATGCAAGCGCCCGCGCGAACGAGGACTCGTCAAGCGCCGAGAGAATAGCCTCTACGCTCGCGGTCAGACTCTGGTTGATTATCACATCTGATACGCTAGAGTATGAGAACTGGGAGGTGACAAGGATGGCCGGATCGGAATCTGATGCTCCTGGACTTGCGCGGGCCGAGGTGGTACGGGTGCTCGAGTCAGCAGCACGGCTTCAGGAGGTCGTTCCCGACGCCGTCCTGGTCGGCGGCTCTGCCGCGGCGCTGTGGGCCAATCACCGCTTCTCCTATGACCACGACCATGTGCTGCAGGATCTCAGCGACCGCTTCGACGCTGTCCTGGAAGCGATCGAAGCGACGGACGGTTGGGTGACGAACCGGGTGATTCCGGGGAAGATCATCCTCGGCGAACTGGGCGATATCGAATCTGGGGTCCGTCAGCTCATCCGGAGCAGGCCCTTGGAGGTCACGGAGGTGGAGTTGCCATCCGGACACGTGCTCCGGGTACCGACGCCGGATGAGACGCTGCGGATCAAGGGTTACCTGATCGTTAGGCGTAATCAAGTACGCGATTACCTTGATGTGGCGGCTCTTTCTGACAGGTATGGGATCGCTCACGCGGCGGATGTGCTCCGGCATATTGATGCGTACTACTCCGATCAGCTGGGTCCCGAGTCGGAGGGTGTGGCGACCCAGCTCGCCCGGCAACTGGCAGACCCTAAGCCCGCGGACGCTCGTACTATCGGCCAGCTTGGCCGGTACAAGGGCCTGGATGCACGCTGGACCGACTGGGGGGACGTGACCGACGTCTGCCGCTCGCTGGCTGTGGAGATGGTGCGATGACGACTGCCCTGAAGTTCCGCAACATCGACGCGTCTCCGGATGACCCAGTGGAGACATGGCCTTTCGAAGGCATCCTCGCGGCCGTTGAACGGGGCACCCTCCCAGACTGGTGTCGGCTCGCAACCGCGATCCGGGCCGATCCCTGGGGCCCGGTAGCTCATCAGGTCCTCGAAGCCGTCCGCTTGTCCCATCCTTACGGCACCACCGAGCTGCTGGAGGGCGTCGTGGCCCGCGCGCGCAAGCTGGCCACAGAGTCGGAACGGGCAGATGTGGCATCCGAGGTACAGGCCCTCGTCGCCAGAGCCGGGATGTCAAAGCAGGACTTCGCAGAGCGAATAGGAACCTCGCGGTCCCGCCTGTCGACTTACATGTCGGGCAAGGTCGTGCCCTCAGCAGCCTTGATGGTCCGGATACGGCGGGTCGCCCTTAGCGCGGAGCCCAAAAGGGAGCCATCGAGGTGAACGAAGACGGAAGCCGGGCTGGGCAGGCCAGGAGGGGTGAGTCGTGAGCCAGTATGTGATCGTGATCGAGGGCGACGGCTCTACCAGCTACAGCGCCTACGCGCCGGATCTGCCTGGCGTGGTCGCGGCCGGCGACACCCTGGAGGAATGCGAAGCCGAGATGCGCGAGGCCATCGAGTTTCACATCGAGGGTCTGCGGCTAGCTGGCGAACCAGTACCGCCGGCCACGAGCCACGTCGCAGTCGTCACCGTCGCCGCGTAGACCACCCGCAAGCGCGCCGCCCGCAAAGACGCATGCTGAGACCTGTCTAGGACGGGGCGTCCCCGAGGAATTGCTGACGTCGTGCCGTCCCGGCCCGTCGATGCTTGCTGAGCGTCCTTAGACGCGGGCAAGCGCCTCGCGCAATGGGTCAAGACCCATAGCGCCCAGGCTGAGTGCCTTGGCGTGAAAGTCCTTGAGGGTGAAGGCTCCTCCGGCCCGTGCCATGGCATCCTCCCTGGCCTGTAGCCAGATCCGTTCACCGAGGGTGTATGACGGGGCCTGACCTGGCATGCCGAGGCAGCGTCGTAGCTCGGAGCGCAGTTGCCGATCATCCCAGCTGGAGTGGGCGCGCAGGAACTCCCAGGCGATCTCGGCATTCCAGCGCTCGCCCTCGCGCCAGCCGGTGCCCCGCGGGACATCCAGTTCCAGGTGCACCCCGATGTCAAGGGGCACTTGGGCGGCGAGCAGCTGCTGGCTGTCGAGCATCCCGAGATATGCCCCCGGGTCGTCCAGGTATCCGAGCTCTCCCATGAGCCGCTCCGCATACAGCGCCCAGCCCTCGCCGTGGCCGGATACCCACGACAGGCGCTGCCAGCGGTTCAGGCTCTCCCGCTCCGCCATGGCGTGCGATGCTTGCAGATGATGGCCGGGAACGCCCTCGTGGTAGACGACCGTGACCTCCTTCCAGGTGGAGAAGGCCTCAACGCCGTCCGGCACGGACCACCACATCCGCCCGGGCCGGGACCAGTCATCGGAGGGCTCGGTGTAGTACATCCCTCCGTCGTTGGTGGGTGCGAGCACGGCCTCGATCCGGTGCGCGGGCTGCGGGATGTCGAAATGCACCCCGTCCAGCTCCGCAATGGTGCGCTCGGCCAGTTCCTGCATCCAGGTACGGAAGTTCTCGCGCCCTTCGACGCGCCGGGCCGGGTCTTGGTCCAGGATCGCCATGGCCTCCTGCACGGTGGCCCCGGGCCGGACCAGGTTACTGACCCGCGCCATCTCGGCCCGCAGCCGGGCGATCTCCTCCCAGCTCCAGGCGTAGGCCTCCCGCAGATCCACGGCGGCGCCGAGGTACCATCGCGAGGCCCGGGCGTAGACCTCAGGCCCGCAGGCATCCTTCTCCCTGGCCAGCGGCATCAGCTCGCGGTCGAGGAAGGCGCCAAGCTCGGCCGTGGCGGCCGTAGCCGCGCGCGCGGCCACGCCCAGCTCGGCCCGCAGCGAGTCCGGGACTGCGGTCAGCCGCCCGGCCAGCCCTGAATAGAAGGAATCCCCCGGCCTGGCCCACGCCGCACACTGCCCGGCGGCCCCCTCGACCTGCCGCCTGGCCGCGCAGCGGCCATCCCTGGCCGCGGCGAGCAAGGTCGCGGACAACTGGCGGTAAGCCCGCGGCACCGCGGCCATCCGCCTGGCGATGTTGGCGGCGGCCTCCTCGCCCTGCGTGGGCATCAGGTCGAAGACCCCGCGCACCTTCTGCACCCAGCTGTTGATGGTGTTCAGTTCGCTGGTGGTGTCCCCGGCGTCGTAGCACTCCACAGCCAGTGCCAGCCGCTCCCGCATCGCGGCCCGCGCGACCTGCTCGCGCGGGTCCGGGGCTTCGGCCGCGTCCAGGGCCGCCAGGGTTGAACGATCCAGCCCGGCTCGCCCGGCGAACCCGTCAGCACCCAGATCCGCCAGCTCGTGGTCGTGCCCCGCGATCCCGGCATGAGTGGCCCAACACGGGTCGAGGGCGGCGGCCCGCTCCATATACTCCGCCGCGATGTCGTCGATCGAAGGCACACCTGAAACCTAGCTCCGGGCACCGCGCCGCGCCGAATGGTTATGCCAACGGCCCGGTCGCGGCCCATGCCGCTGTGCATGCCCGCGCGTCAGGTGCCAGCCAGCGGCTCCAGGCTTTGGCCTCAGGACCCGGCCGCGGACCAGCTCACCCCACCAGGCGCCCGTCGCTAAGCAGCGGGTCGCGGGTTCGGAACCCGGCCGGGGCACGGCCGGGGCGCGCTGGTCAGAGCCTGTCGCCTAGAGGTCGGCGTCCCCACCCTGGGTGGTGAGCGTCAGGAGACCGGCGGGCAGCAGTGCATGCACGCCCCATGTCACGTTGGCGACTTGGGTGACCCGCAGGTCGACGTAGTTGGACGCCAGTGCCAGTGCCTCGGTGCGCGAAGTGCTGCACAGCACGGCCAACCAGGTCACCATCGCATCGAGTGCGTCGCCCATCGCCTCGTTCAGGTCCGAGGAGAACCCGAAGGTTATCTTTCCTGCCGGGGTCTCGGCGTGGACCGAAGCTAGCGGGCGGCCGGGCGCGAGCCTGACCACGGCTTCGGTCGTCATGCCGCACTCGATCGCCGTGCCGCACGACTCCCCGTCGCCCTGCGCCGCGTGCCCGTCCCCCAAGTACAGCAGCGCGCCGTCGGTATTGACCGGCAGGTACAGGATCGAACCCGCGACGAGTTCCTTGCAGTCGATGTTGCCGCCCGCCTCGGTGCGCGGCGGCACCGTCGAGTGCTCACCCACCCCTGCCGGGGCGACCCCAGTAATCCCAAGGAACGGCGCGATCGGCCTGGTGTACTTGCCGTTGGCGGTGGTTGTGCCTGCGGCATTGTCGATCTCCCACAGCAGCCAGGCGGGCTCGGCACCGACCAGCCCGATGCGCCGGAGCACCGCCGAATCTGGCGCGGCAGCCGCCACTGTCCAGCCCCAAGCGTCAGGGGCCAGCGAGACGATCTGCACCGCGAGCATGTCCCCCGGCACCGCTCCGCGCACCGCGACCGGCCGGTTCAGGCAATGCCCGCGGGTGTCACCGGAGATCATTTTCGGCTTCCCCACGTCCCCAGGAAACTCGTGCGGCTCCAGGTACCCGCGGGCGTCCAGCGACCGGACAATGACCGTGTCCCCTGGGTCGACGGTCAGAAGCGGCTCATGCTCGGCCGAGAACACGTTGACCGTCGATTCAGGCGCTGGCTCAATCCGATGGACAGTCATGAAGCTCGATTATCCGGAATGGTCGCGTGATCCCACCAGCCCGCCTCCTTCTGCGGCACTAGCGTGACGACTCGAAGCGATCAACTGGAGCGCCGACTCATAACAGTCGTCGATGGCCCGGGTGACGCGGTAACGGCGTGAAAGGCGGCCGGGCTGACGCGTGGCGGCGGGCAGGGGTCGCTGCCGCCCCGTGGTGCGCGCGGTGCACTGGTGCAGCCATCCGCA
>JBOHCK010000314.1:0-7095 GCA_050698755.1 Streptosporangiaceae bacterium
CCGGGCACGCGGGGGTCGCGGCCCGGAAGGTGCGCCGCAGCGCGTCCGCCACGCCGAGCAGCAGCTTGCCGTCGGGCCGCAACGAGGCGTCCAGCCGTTCGAGCACGCGCTCGGCGACCGGCGCCTCGAAGTAGATCAGGACGTTCCGGCAGGTGATGATGTCGAAGCCGACCTCGCCGGACGGTGGTACCTGGTCGCGTACGAGGTTGTGCTGGCGGAACCGGACCAGCTGGCGCAGGCGCTGGCTCACCAGGTAGGTGCCGTCACCTTGGTGATCCAGGTACCGCCGGCGCAGCGGGGCGTCCAGCGCCCGGACGGCGCGCTCGCGGTACCGGCCTTCGGTGGCGGCGGTGATGGCTCCGCCCGAGATGTCGGTGCCCAGCACATCGACGGGAGGCGGCGCCGGGGCAAAGGCCTCGACCGCCAGCAGGGCCAGCGTGTAGGGCTCCTCCCCCGTCGCGCAGCCGGCGCTCCACACGCGGATGACGTTCGAGCCCGCCGCGCGGGCGCTGCGCAGCAGGCCGTGCCAGGGGATGGTATCGAGCTGGTCGCGGTCGCGGACAAAGGTGGTCTCCTGGACCGTGACCTCGTCGATGAGCCGTTCCACCAGGTCCCGCCCGCGCACCGGATCCGACGCGGCGCGGATGAAGTCGTCAGGCTCGAGTTCCGGCGCGGCACGGCGCAGCGCGGCCCGCACCACGGTCTCGTTGGCCACCGTGTGCGCGATCCCCGTTTCCCTGCGGACGAGCTCCGCTACTTCGGCGAGCGACATGGCTAGGTCCTTACCATCGGCTCGTAGCGCAGGCCGATGAGGCGGGCCGCGATCTCACTGGGAGAAAGCACCAGGTCGGCGCCGCAGTCGATCGCGGCCTTCGGCATCCCGAAGACCGCGGACGACTCCTGGTCCTGCGCGATCGCCAGCCCGCCGCTCCGGCGGACGGCTCCCGCGCCGCGGGCGCCGTCATTGCCCATCCCGCTGAGCACGACGGCTACGCCCTTGTCCGCCGCCACCTCGGCGATGCTCTCCAAGAGCACGTCACCTGAGGGGCGGTGGTGCCCGGCCACGGTGCGCGCGTCCAGGCGCAGCCGCCCGGTCGGGGCCAGCTTGAGGTGCGCGCCCTCGGGCGCGATCCAGGCTCCCGGGCGCAAGGGCGCGCCGTCCGCGGCGATCCGGACGGGGAGGGGCACGGACTGGTCAAGCCAGTGGACGAGCCCTTCGGTAAAGCCCGCGGAGATGTGCTGGACCACGAGGATCGGAATCGGGTACTCGGCGGGCAGGTCCCCGAGCAGCCGGGCCAGTACGTAGGGCCCGCCGGTCGATCCGCACATTCCGATCACCGAGGCGCGGCGCCCCGGGCGCTGTGGCACCGGCGCCTTCCTGAGCCTGGCCCGCGGGTGGCGGATGACCTGCACGTGGCTGAGCAGGCGGGTCCGGTTCCTGAACGCGGTCGCGGCGGCCCCGTCGGGATGATCCAGGTCGAGGTCTTCCTTGCTGATCGCATCCAGCGCCCCGGCGGCCAGCGCCGCGGCTGCTTTCCTGCTGCTGTTACCTGCGTCGACGGAGATGACCAGGATCGGCAGCGGCCGCCTGCTCATGATCTCCTCGATGGCGGCGAGGCCGTCCATGCCGGGTAGCTCGACGTCCATCGTCACCACGTCCGGCCGCACGCGCGGCAGCGCCGCGATCGCCTCCTCTGCCGTGGCGCAGACGGCGGCGACCGTTATGTCACCGTCGTGCTCGAGCGTGCGCCGCAGCCTGGCCGCGTAGCTGTGGGAACCATCGCAGATCAGTACGCGCGGCATCCGTCCGTCACCGGCCGACGAGTCGTTCGACGGTGGCGAGCAGGGCCTGCTGATCGAAGGTCCGTTTCGCCATGTACGCATCGGCCCCGGCTGCGATTCCCTTGCGCTGGTCCTCCTCCGATCCGTGCGAGGTAACGATGACGACCGGCAACGACGAGCGCGCCGGGTCCGCGCGGATGGCCCGGGTCAGTTCGAGCCCGTCGAGCTCGGGCATTTCCAGGTCGGTGATGACCAGCGTGATCAAGGGATCACGCCCCACGACCCGCAGCGCCTCGGCCCCGTCACGCGCCGTCACGACCTGATACCCGGCCGTCTCCAGGATGCTGCGCTGAAGCTCCCTGACCGTGAAGGAGTCCTCCACGACGAGGATCCTCGGCTTTTCCGCCGGCGGGGTCGCGACGGGCCTGACCACGCGGTCGGGCCTGCCCCGGGCAAGCGCCGAAGGCTCGACCAGCAACGCCACCCGGCCGTCTCCGAGGATGGCCGCGCCCAGGTAGCCTCCCACGCCGGCCAGGAGCGGCCCGAGCGGCTTCACCACCACCTCCTCCTCGCCGAGCAGCGCGTCGCAGACCACGCCGACGCGCCGGCCTGGGACGGAGATGACCAGGGCATGCGGCCGGCTGATCAGCGGTGGCGCCTGCGCGCCGAGCATGACCGCGACGTCGGTGACCGGCAGCGGCCGCCCGCGCACGTTCAGCGAGAGATGACCCTGAATCGTGGCGGTCTGGTTCACGCCGACCACTTCTTCCACCGCGGCGAGCGGCACCCCGAACACCGCTTCGCCGCGTTTGAACAGGAGCACGTCAAGCAGGGCCAGCGCGAGCGGGATGAGCAGGATGACTTCCATGCCCTGACCGGGCTGGCTGCGGATCTCGAAGGCGCCGCCGAGGGATAGCGCGTAGTTCTTGACCGCGTCGAGGCCGACGCCGCGGCCGGCCAGCTGGGTTACCTCTTCCGCGGTCGAGTAGCCTGCCTGCGCGAGCACGTCGGTGAGCGACCCCTCGCGCTGCGCCCGGTCCGCTACGTCCTGCGAGATGCCCCGGCCGTCGTCCGCGACGATGATCTCGACCAGGGCGCCGCGCGGCATGGCCCTCAGCTCGACGCGGCCGCGCACCGGCTTGCCCGCCTGCGCGCGATCACCCGGAGGCTCGATGCCGTGCGCGACGGCGTTGCGCAGCAGGTGCGTGAGCGGCTCCGCCAGGCTCTCCAGGATCACCCGGTCCAGTTCGGTGTCCGAGCCCGACACCGTGAACTCGACCTCCTTGCCCGTCGCCCGCGCCATGTCGCGCACCGCGCGCGGCAGCGGTCCGGCGATCGCCGCGAGCGGCAGCGTCCGCATCTTGATCGCGGTGTCCTTCAGCTCGTCCAGCGTGCGGGCGCTGGCGCCGAGGGCGTCGACGAGCCCCTCCGGCAGGTCCGCCTCGGTGCCGAGCGCGTGCGCCAGCCTGCGCCCGTCCTGGATGGCCTCGCCGATGACGTCGAGCAGGTGATCGATCTTGCCCGGCGCGACCCGCACCGACCGCTGTTCCGGGATCGGGGCGGCCCCGGTTGGCGCGGCCCCGGTTGGCGCGGGACCGGTTGGGGCGGGCCTGGTTGGGGCGGGCCTGGTTGGGGCGGGCTCGCCGACGGACTCGACCGGGACCCTCGGGCTGACCACGGCCGGGATCTCCGTGTCGGCCGGTCCGGCCCCGGCCAGGCTGGCCAGCCCGGCGGTAAGTTCTCCGAGCAGCGCGTCGACGGGGGCGCTGGCTCCGTTGACACGGGCGCGTACCACGCCGGTGGCGCGCAGCAGGGGATCAAGCAGGTCCGGCGGGAACGTGCCCCGGTCGCGGACGATGGCCAGGATGTCCTCGACCTTGTGCGCGACCGCCGTGACGTCCTCCAGGCCGAACATGCCGGCCGTCCCCTTGATCGTGTGCACGTTGCGGAACAGCGAGTCGACCATTCCGGGGCTCTGGTTACCCGACTCGATCGCCAGCAGCGCGGCCTCCATCTCGTCGAGCCGGCGGGCCACCTCTTCGTGGAAGGCCTCGACGAGCTCGGCGTCGGGTTCATTCATCAGGCCGCCCGGTGGCCGGCGTGCGCCGGGCCCAGGTCCTCGTGGGCGAGTTCGCCGGCGCCTTCGCGCAGGGCGGTCTCGATCTCATCGACCAGCTTTTCCAGCCGCTCGGAGGTGGTGGCCCACTGCGCCTGCTCGGTCGCCAGCTGATCCGCGGCCTCCCGGATCTGCTGCGCCGCGGCGTCCACCTGGTCCGCGGCGGACTTCTGCTGCTGGGTGGCCAGGATCGACGTCTCCAGCATCGACGTCGTCGACGCCATCAGCTCGCCCACCTCACGCGCCTGCCGCATGCCCTGCTCGGTCGCCATGATCGTCGCGTTCGTCTCATCCTGGACCCCCGCGATGATCGAGCTGATCGACTCCGTCGACCGCATCGACCGCTCAGCCAGCTTGCGCACCTCCGCCGCCACCACCGCGAACCCCTTGCCGGACTCCCCGGCCCGCGCCGCCTCGATCGCCGCGTTCAGCGCGAGCAGGTTCGTCTGCCCGGAGATATCGTTGATCAGCTCCAGGATCTCGCCGATCTTCTGCGTCCGCTCACCCAGCGACAACGCCCGGTCCGAGATCGCCTCCACCTTCTCCTGCATGTCGGCCATCGTGTCGCCGGCCCGCTCGGCCGCCTGCGACACCGCGCGCACGGTATCCGCGATCGACCCGGCCGTCGCGGCCAGCTGCTGGATCGTCGCCGACGTCTGCGCCACCGCCGCCGACTGCTCACTGGTCACCGCCGCCGCGTTCCGCGCCGCCATCCGCAGCTCACCCGCCACCTCACCCAGCACCATCGACGCCGACCGCAACCGCACCAGCAACTCATCACGATCGCTCAGGCGCTCCAGCGTCTCGGTCAAGGCCACTTCCCGCCGGCGAGCACGGCGCACCACCCAGATGACAAACAACGCGAACCCTACATCCGCGAGGACCGCGAGGACGGCGGCGGTGATCCCGGTGGCCAGCGCCTGGCCAGCCGATGAGCTGGCGTCCGCGGCGGAGCGGGCCGCGTCCTGCGCCGCCAGGGTGCCCAGCGTGTTCAGCGGCCCGGTGATGCCGTTCTCGGTCTGGTCCAGCTGTTCAAGCGCCGCGAACTTGCGGCGCAGGCTCGCGTTCACGAAACGCTGGTCGGCATGGAACGCCGTGTCGTAGCGGTACTGGACGTCCGAGGCATTAGTCAGGGCCTGCGTCTCGGCCGCGCTGCTCGACGCAACCGCACCAAACACCTGGTCGAACTGCGTATCCAGAGCCTGCGCGGTGGCCAGTGCGGCCGCCGACCCCGTGGTCAGATACTCGAACATGCTGATCCGCTGCTCGGCGGTGACCGCGATCAGCTGCTGCGCGCGCTGCGAATTCAGCGTTGCCGCGCGCGCCTGCCCCGCATCGGCGATCGCCCGCTGGTACAAGAAGATCGTCACCGTGATCGCCGCCGCGATCACGGCCACGATCACCACCCCGACCACCAAGATCCGCTGCGCCGACCAGATTCGTTGCTGCCTCAGCATCAGACCTCCGCCGGTTGCAGGGAGTTGAATATGCGGGGAACGTCGATGACGGCGAGCAGCTCGCCGTCGTGGATCATGGTCCCGAGCAGGAATTCCGACTCGGCGCCCTCACTGAGGTCGGGGAGTTCCCCTACGTGGGTTACTTCATCGATCGCCAAGCCTGCCGTGATGCTTCCGGACTCGGCCACGAGTAGTTTCGTCGGCGGTGTCACCGGGTTCAGGCCGAGCAGCTGCGCAAGGTCGATGACGGGCAGGATCTGGCCGCGCAGGTTCCGCACGCCGAGAATCTCAGGACGCGCCCCGGGCACGGTCGTCAGGTCGCCCAGGCTCGCGATCTCCATGACGTTATCGATAGGCACGGCGTACGCCTCCGCGGCCAGTCTGAGCTGGGCATAAGTGCTCATGGGCGAGTTAACGGAGCTCGTGGGCGAGTTCGCCGGCGCCTTCGCGCAGGGCGGTCTCGATCTCATCGACCAGCTTTTCCAGCCGCTCGGAGGTGGTGGCCCACTGCGCCTGCTCGGTCGCCAGCTGGTCCGCGGCCTCCCGGATCTGCTGCGCCGCGGCGTCCACCTGGTCCGCGATCGCCAGCTGGTACAAGATGATCGTCACGGCGACCGCCGCCGCGATGACGGCGACGATCACCACCCCGACCGCCGAGATCCGCTGGGCCGACCAGACTCGTTGCTGCCTCAGCATCACACCCGCCGTGTGCTCATGTTTAGTAACAGTGAGTAGCAGCATAACGTCAGTCAGTGACGGGATGCTATTCTGTGAGGACCGCTTAATAGAGATGTGTCCGGGACTGCTGGTACTGCTGTTGTCTGCCGGAGGGGACATGCGTTCCGATGAGCCAGGCCCGAGCCGGGGGCGGATCCTGCTGATCGATGACGACCGGGTGTTCGGCATCTGGGTGGCCCACGTGGTCGCCAAACGGGGCGGCTACGAGTTCAGGCACATCATGGACCCCCTGACCGGGCTGCGCTGCGTCGAGACCGAGCCATGGGACCTGGTGATCACCGACATGGAGATGCCGGGCATGACCGGCCTTGAGCTGATTGAGCGGGTCCACCTCTGCGAGCCCGGCCTGCCCGTGGCCGTGATGACCGCGCACGAGTCGCTATCGCTGCGCGCCCTCATCCCCGCCCAGCGATCGGTGGACGCGGAATTCCTGCACAAGCCCATGCCGGCCGACGACTTCCTCGAGAAGGTCGCCGCGCTTATCGCCCACGGCCAGGCCGCACGCCGGCGGAAAGACGAAGGGTAGGTCCGGGCCGGCGTCAGCCCGCGGGGCGGATGGCGCCGATCGGGATGCCTGGCTGGTAGATGCTGTCGATGCGGACGAAGGCGCCGGTGTACGGGGCGTCGACCATCATCCCGTTCCCGATGTAGATCCCGACGTGGTGGATGGTGGCGGGGTCCGAGTTGTTGGTGGCGTAGAACAGCAGGTCGCCGCGTTGCAGGTCGTCCAGGGGCACGTGCGGGCCGGATAGCCACTGGTATCCGGTCCAGTGCGCGAGCTGGACGCCCGCCTGCGCCCAGGCGTCCATGGTCAGGCCTGAGCAGTCGTAGGAGCCGGGCCCGGCACCACCCCACTGGTACGGCTTGCCCAGCTGGCTGAGCGCCCAGTTGGCGGCGGTGTCTCCCTGGGTCGCGCTCGCTCCGGATCCCCACGCCCAGGAGGGGGCCTGGCTGGGCCCTGGCAAGGTTCCGGCGGCGGCCGCGGCCCGCGCGGCAGCGGCC
>JBOHCK010000315.1:0-7084 GCA_050698755.1 Streptosporangiaceae bacterium
CAACGCCGGGTTGTCGGTCATCGTCGCCGACCCTGCCTACACCTCCCGCTGGGCAGCCCAGCACTGGCTGCGGCCCCTGCGGGAGCACCACCCCAAAGCGACCGGCCACCACGCGGCAGCGCTGGTGATCGGGCGACGCGGTCTGGGCCACCGGGCCAGGCGCCGCGCGACAGGGAACCAAATCGCCCCGGCGGAGGCGGCACGGTCAACCCAGGCGCGACCCGGGCAACCCCGGCGGCCGGGACTCGCACCCAGGAAACCCGCCACCCCACGAGGCCCCCGGCAGCCATCCGGCACCAAGACCAGACGGCCTCACCGGACCACGGCAGGCAACCAGGCAGCCCACGACCGTTCGGAGCCGCCGCCGACACAGGACAACCTCCTGCTGGGTCTTTAGGAACGGTAATCTCCTTGCCATGGCAGCGAGCAGCACCCTTATCACCGTGGCCCCGACGGGCGCCGAGGCCGACAAGTCCGCCGTGCCCGCGCTTCCCGTCACCCTGAACGAACTCGTGATCACCGCCAAGGAGTGCGAGGCGGCCGGGGCGGCGGTCATCCACGTGCACATCAGGGACGGCGAGGCGCGGCCCACGCTGGATCCGGCCCGCCTGGCCGACACGGTGGCCGCGCTGCGCGCGGGGACCGACCTGATCGTGCAGCTCTCGACCGGCGGCGCGGTGACGGACGGCTTCGCGGCCCGCCTGGCCGTCCTGGACGCGGCCCCGGACGCCTGCTCGCTGACCTGCGGCACGGTCAACTTCGGCGACGAGGTATTCCACAACCCCTGGCCGTTCATCAAGGACCTGTACCAGCTCACCCAGGAGCGCGGGGTGGTGCCCGAGTTCGAGCTGTTCGACCTCGGGCACGTGGCCACGCTGCACCGGTTGCTCGGCGAGTTCGGCCTGCCCGCCGGCGGGCACGTGCACTGCGACCTCGTGATGGGCGTCCCTGGAGGCATGCCGGGAGACGTGCCGACGCTGGCCGCCGCTGTGGCCGCCCTGCCGGCCGGCGCGAGCTGGTCGGCCACCGGAATCGGCCGGACCACGCTGCCGGTGATGTTCGGGGCGCTGGGGGCGGGCGGTCACCTGCGGGTCGGCATGGAGGACACGCTGTCCTACGCGCGCGGCCGGGCCGTCGACCGTAACGCCGAACTGGTGGAACGGGCTGCCGAGCTGGCCAGGATCGCGCAGCGGCCGCCGATGCGCCCCGTCGACGCACGCGCGTTCCTCGGTATCGGGTCTGCTAGCTGACCGTTTGCAATTGCAAGCACCGGGTGGCACACTGAGGGCATGGTTAACGTATCGGTGAACTCGATCGGCGAATACATCAGGGAGCAGCGCGAGCAGGCCAGGATCTCCATGCGCCAGCTCGCGCAGGCGGCCGGGGTATCCAACCCGTACCTGAGCCAGATCGAGCGCGGGCTCCGCAAGCCGAGCGCGGACATCCTGCAGCAGATCGCCAAGGGCCTGCGGATCTCCGCGGAAGCGCTCTACGTGCAGGCCGGAATCCTGGATGACCGCCTGTCGGACTCCGGGGTCCGCGCCGCCCTGCTGGCCGACTCCGAACTCTCCGAGCGGCAGAAGCAGGTGCTCATGGAGATCTACGAGTCATTCCGCCGGGAGAACGCGGCTGCCCGGGCCGCAGAGGCCGAGGACGCCGAGCCGGTCGCAGACGCCGAGCCTATTGCAGACGCAGCGCCTTTTGCGGACGCCGATCCGGCCACAGACGCCGAGCCGTGGGCGGCCGCCACAGATGCGGCCTACGCAGAGCCGACTGATGCAGAGCCGTCCACTCCGGAGACAGAGCAACCTGAGGTAGCGTGACTTCCGTGTTCGGTGCCTATACCCCGCTCAACGACATCTTCCTCGGCCTTGGCCTAGCCGCCTTCATCGTCGAGGCCTTTGCGCTCATCGACGCGATCAGGCGCCCGGCGCAGGCCTTCGTCGCCGTCGGCAAGCAGACCAAGCAGCTGTGGCTCATCATCCTCAGCGTGGCCGCCTTCGTCGGCCTAGGCGGGGCGCTGACCGGCGTGGGACCAACGTCCTTCCTGCCCGTCATCGCGTTCGTCGCGGCCGCCGTCTACCTGGCCGACGTCCGGCCCAAGGTAAAGGATTTCCGCAGCGGCGGCGGAACTAGCTCGGGTCCTTACGGCCCCTGGTAGTCGCGTCGCGCTGCTCAGATGATGAACAGCGCGACCGGCGTGGCCACCAGCAAGGCGGCGGCCAGGCAGATCGCCGCGACCGCGGCGGCGGGCAGCGGACGGACCGGCTGGAGCAGGCGCGCGACCCGCGCGGCCACCTCACCCTCGGCCGCCGCCAGCGCGCCGTTCGGCGTCGCGCACGCCCCGGCCGTGCCGAACCTGACCAGCGCGGACACAAGTTCCCGCGCCGGACGGGCCCGCAGGGCGTGATCGTCGGCCAGCATCTCGACCAGCAGCGCGACCGTACGGTCGGCTTCGGCGCACGTCGCTGAGCGCGGGAACGCGCGCCGCAGCGCGGTAAACGGGAGCAGCACGAGATCGTGCCGTTCGCGCAGGTGCGCACGCTCGTGCGCGAGCACCGCCGCCAGCTCGCCGCGGCCGAGCAGTTCCAGGGCGCCGACGCTGAACACGATCTTGGACCGCAAGCCGGGCAGGCAATACGCCGCCGCGGTGGGGTAGTCGACGACCAGGGCGCCTGGAACCTTCGGATCACCGTGGGCCAGCAGGGTGAGCAGGGCCCGCTGACGTCGCCTGGCCTGCACGGCTACGACGGACGCGGCCACCAGGACCCAGCACAACAGGGCGAGCAACGCCAGACCCGCGGCCAGGCAGGCCAGCCGCAGGGCCATCAGGACGGCTGGCAGCGCGCCGGCCACGCCGACAGGAACCGGAACCCGGAACACGCCGCCGGGACGGAAGGCGGTAGCGAGGTGCAGGACGGAGCGGACCACGCCGGGGCCGCCGCCGGGGAGCCCCAGTCCGACCAGCGCACCGACGGCCGCGAGCCCGCCGGCCAGGCCGAGCGCCTGCCACAACAAGATGGCTGCCGCCGGCGACCGGCGCGGCCAGCTCGCTTGCCCAAGAACCGAAGCTCCGGGCACGCTCCCGATGGCGACTGCGGCGAGAATCGCCGCGTCAGCCAGTCCCCTCATCGACTCCGCCGTCACCTTCGATCATTTCCAGGGCCTCTCGCAACACGTCGGCCTCCACGCCGGAGACCGACTGCGCGAACCGCGTCAGCGCGGCCGTGCGATCGCCGGTCTGATCCAACGCCGTCAGCATGAGCTCGGCGACGTAGGTCTCACGGGTTGCGGAAGGACAATAGCGCCAGGCTCGCCCGTCGCGTTGCCTCCTCGCGAAACCCTTCTTGGCCAGCCTGTCGAGCACCGTCATCACGGTGGTGTGAGCTAGATTACGTTCGGTCAGCCTAGCACTGACCTCTCGCACCGTAAGACTGGTATCGGTCTCCCAGAGCACGTCCATGATGGCGCGTTCAAGTTCACCCAACCGGTTCACGGTCGTCAACATACCCGCAATGCGGGCACTGTAAATAGGTCAGTGCTCCGGGTCGGCAAACCGGGCAAACGCGCGCAGGTTGGCCAGGGATTCGCCGCGCTTGGCGCGCCAGGCCCACTCCCTGCGGATCGCGGAGGCGAAGCCGAGTTCGAGCGCCGTGTCGAAGTTCTCGTCGGCATAGCTGAGCACGCAGCCGAGCAGCTGATCGAGGTCGGCCATGGTCACCGAGGCCAGCGGCAGCCGCCCGGTGAGGTAGACGTCACCCACCGGGTCCAGGCTGAAGTGGACCCCGTACATGCGCCCGTTGCGCTCGAGCAGGAACCGGTAGAAGGCCGCGTGGTTCTCGTCGGGCTGACGGCAGAAGAACGCCTCGACACCGAGGCTGTGCGCTCCCACGACCAGCCAGGTCATCGTGGCCAGCTTGTGCTGGCCCTCCAGCTTGACCAGGTAGGCACCGGGCCGCGGGTTCTCGTAAGCCAAGCCGAGCTCCGCCAGCGCCGTCTCGAGGGCCGCGCTGGCGTCCGGGGCGTCGGTCACGTCTGACTCAGGGCGGCGTCATACCTGACCGAGTTCATGGCCTCGGTATACACCCCGATCAGCCGGTCCGCCGTCTCGGGCCAGCCGAACCCCGACGCGTGCGCCAGCGCGCCCTTGGACAGCTGCGCCAGCCGTCGTGGCGAGGCGATCAGCTTCTCGAGCACCCGCGCCCAGACGGCCGCATCGTGCCCGTCGACCAGGACGCCCGAGTAACCGTCCCGGACCGCGGTCCGCAGCCCGCCGACTGCGGCGGCGACCACGGGAGTCCCGCACGCCTGGGCTTCCAGGGCCACCAGCCCGAACGACTCTGAGTGAGACGGTACGAGCACCACCGACGCGGCCCGGTACCAGTCGGCGAGCTCGTGCTGCGGGCACGGCGGCTCCATCCGCACCGACCCGGCGATGCCCAGCCGGCCGGCCAGGCTGTCGAGCCGTCCCGGCGCACCGACCTCCGATCCGCTCGGACCGCCGACGAAGACCACCACGAGCCGGTCCGCGAGCCCGGGGCAGGACCGCAGCAGGTCTGCCGCGGCGTGCAGCACGACGTCGGGACCCTTCAGCGGCTGGATCCGCCCGGCGAACATGAGCACTACCGCGTCGGCGGGGAGCCCGAGCCTGGTCCGCGCCGCCTGGGCCGACCCGGGGCAGAATACCGACAGATCGACCCCCGGGCTGACCGTCTTGACTCGCCGGTGGTCGGCGTCGTACAGCTCGACGAGCTGGCGCGCCTCCTCGTCGGTGTTGGCCACGAGCCGGTCGGCCGCGGCCACCACCTCGCCCTCCCCGCGGATCCGCGCCGCGGGCTCGGCGCAGTCACCGGCGGCCAGGGCCAGGTTCTTCACCTTGCCGAGGGTGTGCATGGACTGGATCAGCGGGACCCCCCACCGCTCCTTGGCCACCGCCGCGACCTGGCCGGACAGCCAGTAATGCGCGTGCAGCAGGTCGTACCGGCCCGGCGCGAAGGCCGCCTCGGTGCGCAGCACCTCGAAGGTGAACTGGCAGATCTGCCCGGACAGGGCGTTCTTATCCAGTTCCTCGAAGGGGCCGGCCACCACGTTGCGGACCAGGACACCGCCGGTGAGCTCGACCACTTCAGGGGTGTCGGGACAGACGGCGCGGGTGAAGATCTCCACCTCGACGCCCCGTTCAGCGAGGCGCTTGGCCACCTCGACCACGTAGACGTTGAGTCCCCCCGCATCGCCGGTGCCCGGCTGGTCGAGCGGCGACGTGTGGAGGCTTATGGTCGCGATCCGCCGGGGGCTATGCACGTCCTAACCAACCTCGTCAGGGCGCAGCCTGTTCCCCCGCTAGGCTTTCCGCCATGAGGACCCTGGTGCTGCTCCGCCACGGCGAGAGCGAATGGAACTCCAAGGGCCTGTTCACCGGCTGGGTCGATGTCGGGCTCTCCGGGACCGGCGCGCAGGAGGCCGAGAACGGCGGCAGGCTGCTCGTCCAGGCGGGCCTGCGCCCCTCCGTGGTGCACACCTCGGTGCTGACCCGTGCCATCCAGACCGCCCACGTCGCGCTCGAGGAGGCCGACCTGCTCTGGCTGCCCGTGCGCCGCTCGTGGCGGCTCAACGAGCGCCACTACGGCGCGCTACAGGGCAAGGACAAGGCCAGGACCAGGCAGGAGTTCGGCGAGGAGCAGTTCATGCTGTGGCGCCGCTCTTACGACGTGCCGCCGCCTCCGATCGCCGACGACGACCCCCTCTCCCAGTCCGGCGACCCGAGGTACGCGGGCCTGCCGCCAGAGGCCAGGCCGCGGACCGAGTGCCTCAAGGACGTGGTGGTCCGCCTGCTGCCGTACTGGTACGACGCGATCGTGCCTGACCTGGAACGCGAGGAGGCGGTCCTGGTCGTAGCGCACGGAAACTCGCTCCGCGCGCTGGTCAAGCACCTGGACGGGATCTCCGACGCCTCCATCGCGGAGCTCAACATCCCGACCGGCATCCCGCTCGTCTACGAGCTCGACGACGACTTCAGGCCCGCCGTCCCAGGCGGGCGCTACCTGGACCCGGACGCCGCCGAACAGGCGGCGGAGGCGGTCCGTAACCAGGGCCGCTAGCCACGGTCGGCCGAGCCCCGGGTAAACCAGGCATTACCGGCAGGTAGACGCAACAAGAACAACCGTCGAAAATCGCCCATGAGTACCCTGGCCCCTGTCTTCTCCGTGGCGCCACCGCATACCATTTAGGCGTGAGTCTTCACTGGTCACGGGTTTGGCTGTGCTAGCCACGGGGGGTCGACCCCCCTGGCACCCCCCGCAGCCGCGAACAGCGGAGATCGAGTAGTGGCAATAAGAACCAGAGCCGGGACGACCGTGCGCCAGGCGCGTGGCTCCAGGCTCCGGACCGCGCAGCAGCCCGCCAGGCTGCCTCCGGGCATCGCGTCTGTCCTTTCCGTACTCTCCTCCTCGGCGGTCGTGGTCGACAGCAACGACCGGGTACTGCGGGCGAGTTCCGCGGCGCGTGCGTTCGGGCTAGTCAAGGGCGATCGCCTGATGGTGAGCGAGCTGGTCGCGCTGGCGCGTCAGGTCCGCAGGGACGGCGAGATCCGCGAGGGCGAGTTCGAGGTCCCCATCCCGAGGCTCGGCGGCCGGACGACGAGCTTTGCCGTCCGGGTGGCCCCGCTCGGCGGGGCGGTCGGCGGCGGGGGCCTCGTGCTCTTGCTCGCCGAGGACCAGACGGAAAGCCGGCGCGTGGACGAGGTTAAGCGGGACTTCGTCGCTAACACCAGCCATGAGCTCAAGACCCCGGTCGGCGCCCTGGCCCTGCTGGCCGAGACGATCGAGGACGCGGCCGACGACGCCGAGGCGGTGCGGCGGTTCGCGGGCAAGATGCGCCAGGAGGCGCAGCGGCTGACCAACCTGGTGCAGGACCTCATCACGCTGTCCAGGATCCAGGCCGTCGAACCCGTCCCCGACCCGCACCCCGTCGAGCTCGACGTGGTGGTGGCCGAAGCCATCGACCGCTGCCGCATGAAGGCGAACGCGCGCGGCATCACGCTGGCCTCCACGGGCAGCCGCGGCCTCTGGGTCCTGGGCGATGAGGA
>JBOHCK010000316.1:0-7063 GCA_050698755.1 Streptosporangiaceae bacterium
TACAGAGCTGGCTAAGGAGGCGTCGCGGGTGCTGCCCGACCCGGTTGACCTCGATCAGCTCGAGGCACTGGGGGTACAGCACGGCGTTAGCCACGATGACTTGATAAGCCGGATGGGCGGCAGCCCCTGAGCCAAAAGCGTTGGCGCATCCGCTGCGTGGTCCGGACACAGTCACCGCGATAGAGCACGCGGCATCCGAGCATCTGGGCCATCCGTGGGTCAGCCGGGGATTCGCCGACCTGACCGATCGCGCCTCGCATCCGTGCGGCGTCCTGCGTGGCCAGCCGTTCTCGGTGTTCGCCAAGTTCAGCGGGGCGGCCGACGCGCGGGATCAATTCACCGGGGAGCTAGCAGGCCTCCAGACGCTCACCTGCCTAGCGCACATCCCCGTCCCAGTTCCCGTAGCCGACGGAGTCGTCGAGTTCGCCGAAGGTTGCCTCCTGCTGTTCGAAGCCCTGCCGGAGGTACTGCCCCAGGATCGCAGTCGCCGCGAGTGGAGATCGATCGGCCAGGTGCTGGCGACCCTCCACGGCGTTACAAATCCCCAGTTCGGCCTGGGCGAGCAGCGCGGCTTTTTCGGCCCGCTGCCCCAGGACAACCGCCCCGTCCCGGCCAATCGCTGGTCCGACTTCTACCGAGAGCGCCGGATCGACCCGCTGCTGCGCGGCGCCGTGGACTCAGGCCATCTCCCGTCCGAACTGGCGGTAGGCGTGGATCGCATCGCGGACCGGCTGCCAGACATCACAGGCCCCGACCCGCAGCCAAAACTCCTCCACGGAGACGCACAGCAGAACAACTTCGTCACCGCCGCCGCCGCCGCGGTGGTGATCGATGCCGCCCCTACTTCGGCCACCCCGAGTTCGACCTCGCCCTGCTCGACTTCTTCCAGCCCGTACCCGGCGACGTCCTGGCCGCCTACCACGAGATCACGCCGATCGACCCGGGCTTCCCCGAACGCAAGGAACTGTGGCGGCTGCCGAGCTACCTCGCCATCATCACCGTCGATGGCCGCGGCCCCGAAGGGCGCGCGGCCATCGAGAAACTAGCCAGTGCCATCAGCACCTACAGCTAGGCGGCAGCAGGCCGACGAACCCGGGCGGGCAGGAAGGCCAGGGTGGCGATCGCCGCCACCGCGGTCGCGCCCGCCGCCACCAGCGAGCCGCTGTGCAATCCAGTGATAAACGCCTGCCGAACGCCGCTCGCCGCCGTCTCCCGCACCACCGGCGGCAGCTTGGCGGCCACCCGCAGGCCCGCGACCACGGACTGCTGAGCCAGCGAGGTCGCGGCGGCCGGCGCGCCGAGGCCCTTAAGCGTGGTGACCAGGTGACTGCCGTAGGCCGAGCTCATGACCGACCCGACGATCGCCACGCCCAGCGTGCCGCCGAGCTCGCGGGTCGTGTCGTTGACCGCCGAGCCTGCGCCCGCCTTGGCCAGCGGCAGCGCACCCATGATCGCCTCGGTCGCGGGGCTGGCGGTCAGGGCGAGCCCGGAGGACATCAGGACCATCGCGATGATGATCCGGCCCCAGTACGCGGCGTCGACGCCCGTTCCCGCGGCGACCAGGAATCCGGCGCTCATCAGGACCAGGCCCGCACTCACGACGACCTTGGTGCCAAAACGCTTCATCAGCACGATCGCGGCGGGGGACATCGCGCCGGTCACGATCGCGAACGGCAGGGTCGCCACCCCGGCCCGCAGCGGGTCCCACCCGCGGACCAGCTGGAAGTACTGCGTGATGAGGAAGATGAAGCCGAACAGGCCGAAGAACGCCAGCGCGATGGCCCCGCTCGCCGCGGAGAACCGGGGGTTCATGAACAGCCGCACGTCGAGCATCGGGTCCGGTCGGCGCATCTGCCACCAGGCGAACGCCGCGAGGATGGCCAGCGATCCGGCGAACCCGCCGATGGTGGTGGCCGACGCCCAGCCGTGCAGCGGAGCCTCGATGACGGTCCAGACCAGCAGGCCGACGCCGCCGACCGACAGGAGCGCGCCGAGCGGGTCGAACCGTCCGGCGTTCGGGTCACGCGACTCGGGGAGCAGGCGCATCCCGGCCACGACCGCCACGATCACGGTGGGCACGCTGACGTAGAAGACGGAACTCCAGGAGAAGTGCCTCAGCAGCAGGCCGCCGGTCACCGGTCCGATCGCCACCGCCAGGCCGGACACGCCCGACCAGATGCCGATGGCGGTGGCGCGCTCGCGCTCGTTGGTGAACGCGTTGGTCAGCAGGGCCAGGGTGGCCGGGTAGATCAGCGCGGCGGCGATGCCCATCGCGGCCCGGCTGGCGATCAGCTCGCCCGTGGTGCGGGACAGCGCCGCGGCGACCGAGGTGATCGCGAACAAGATCAGCCCGGCCTGCAGCACGCGCCGTCGGCCGAGGCGGTCGCCGATGTTCCCGCCGACCACCAGCAAACCGGCGAAGACGAGCGTGTACGCGTCCACGATCCACTGCAGGCCCTGGGTCGATGCCGACAGCGTGCGGCTGATCGTCGGCAGGGCCACGTTGACGATCGTGTTGTCGACCACGACCAGCAGCACGCTCAGGCACAGCACGCCCAGGACCCACCAGCGGCGGCTGTCGCTCTGGACTCGAGGGGGAGCGGCAGTAGCGGTGATAGTCACGATGACCTCCTACAGAATCTCGTGCTATAGTTATAGGACAATGTTCTACAAAAAGTCAAGTGCTTTGACCCGAACGCCGCGACGCGGGCCGACGCAGATAGGAACGGGCCCAGGATGGCGAGAAGATGGTCCCCATGAGCTCCCCGCCAGCCGCCCCCGGCGCGCCAGGCACGCCCAGTCGGCGGCAGCGGACACCGAGCAGCGAGATCGAGCGGGAACTGATCGCCGCCGCCGAGGCCGTGCTCGTCAGGGACGGGCCGGGGGCAGTAACGGTCCGGGCGGTCGCGGCCGAGGCGGGCATCGCCCCCATGGGCGTGTACAACCGGCTGGGCGGCAAGGACGGGCTGGTCGACGCCCTCCTGATCCGCGGGTTCGACGCGCTCCGGGCCTCCATCGCCGGCGGTGATCAGCGCGACCCGCTGGAACGGCTACGGGCCTGCGGCCTGCGGTACCGCAGCTTCGCCCTGACCAACCGGCACTATTACGCGATCATGTTCGAGGGGGCCCTCCCGCACGACTTCGATACGCCGGAGGTAGCGGAGCACGCGATCGCGGCGTTCGGCGAACTAGTCAGGCAGGTCGAGCTGGCGGCGGCCGCGGGCGTCATCCGCGCGCCAGAACCGAGCGAGACCGCCCAGCAGATCTGGAGCACCGTCCACGGCGCCGTGACCCTGGAGCTCCAAGGCCTGGTCCTCACCCCCGACGCCGAAGCCACCTACCGGGCCACCCTGGAAACCCTGCTCCGCGGCCTGGCCCCAGATCCTTAGCGTTCATCCGCACTGGCCGGTTCGACTACGGCCAGGGCATCGGCGCTTAGGTCGCGACGAGCGGCTCGTCTTCGGCCACAGGCACCTCGCCCGAGGCGCCGGCCAGGACCCGGAGCGCGTCGGGCGGGAAGTAGACGTGAACGGGGGTGCCCTGCGCCAGGTCCGCCTGGTCACCGTCGTTCTGGACCATGGCCTGCAGCGGAACGCCGGTCGCCAGGCGCAGCAGCACCTGGCTTGAGGCGCCGATGTAGACCACGCGCTCCACCATCGCGGGCACCCGGTTGTCCCCGGGTGACCCGTGCGCCTCGATCCGCACCCGCTCCGGCCTGATCACCGCGTGTGCCTTGCCGGTGAAGTCGGCTCCACCGTCCGCGGCGGCCTCGCACCGCATAGAGGTCAGGGCCCAGTCCCCGAGCCGGAGCGCCGCGGGCGGCCCGGCCGAGCTCACCCAGATCTCCATCAGGTTCGCGGCCCCGAGGAAGTCGGCCACGTAAGTGTCGGCGGGCTCCTCGTAGACCTCGCGCGGGGTGCCGATCTGCACGATCTTGCCCGCGTTCATGACCGCCAGCCGGTCGGACATGGTCAGCGCTTCCTCCTGGTCGTGGGTGACGTAGAGGAAAGTGATCCCGACCCGCTCCTGCAGCGCCTTCAGCTCCACCTTGAGCGAGCGGCGCAGCTTGGCGTCGAGCGCGCCGAGCGGCTCGTCGAGCAGGAGCACCGCCGGATTGAGCACGAGCGCCCGCGCCAGGGCGACGCGCTGCTGCTGGCCGCCGGAGAGCTGGCCGGGGCGCCGCTTGGCGAACGACGTCATCCGCACGAGCTCGAGTGACTCACTGACCCGCTTGTTCAGATCGGCCTTGTCCAGCTTGCGGTGCCGCAGCCCGAACGCCACATTGTCGAACACGGTCAGGAACGGAAACAGCGCGTAACTCTGGAACACCGTGTTGACGCTCCGGCGGTGCGGCGGAACGCCCGACACGTCAACCCCGTCGAGCAGGATCTTGCCCGAGGTCGGCTGCTCGAACCCGGCGATCAGCCGCAGCGTGGTGGTTTTGCCGCACCCCGACGGGCCGAGCAGAGAGAAGAACTCGCCGCTGGCCACGTTCAGGTCGATGCTGTCGACCGCGATCTCGGTGAACCTCTTGGTCAGTGCGCAGAGCTCGATGCTTCCTCCGGCCACGGCGCCACTCCTTCGTCCTGAAGCTCCTGTTGCTCCTGAAGCTAGAAGCTACCTACCACGCTTACGCGCCCGCTTGGCCGCGGGCTTCCAGTCGAACCCTAGTTGCCCGGCCGCGAACCGCATGGCCAGCTCGTACGAGCGCTGCGGCGGCACCTCCGGGTCGTCTACCCCGATCTGCACCGCCAGCCCGTCGAGCAGGGCCGCCAGCGTGATCGTGAAGTCGTCCGCGTTGAGTTGCGCGAACTCACCGGCCTCCTGGCCGGCCAGCACGATAGAGCGGATGGCCCCCCGCCACCGATCGTCGGACTTCTGCCGGATGGCGGCCACTCCCGCACTGCGGGGCGACAGCGCCCACAGGTCCAGCCACATCAGCCAGTAGTTGCGCGGCTCGTTGTCGCTCCCGGGCAGGCAGACGTTGGCGATGAGCTCGGCCAGTCGCTCGGCGGCGGTCGGGAGGTTCTCCGTCCGCCGGAGATACTCCCCGTACCAGGTGTCTTCCGAGTACCTGATCGCCTCGGTAAGCAGCTGGTCGCGCGTCTTGAAGTAGTAGATGACCAGGGCCGGGCTCGTCCCGGTGCGCTCGGCCACGTCAGAGATCCTCGTGTCGGCGTAACCCCGCTCGGCGATGACCTCGAGCGCGGCGCGCAGCATCTGCTCGCGGCGCTGTTCGGCATCCCTGGGCCCCCCCGACTCGCGCGACCCAGACGGCCGCGGGACCCCGGATCCCCGGGGAACCGTGGCGGCTGCGCCAGCGTGCTCCTTCATGTTGCCGGTCCTCGTCTCCTGGCCGTTCCCTCACCTGCGGCCTTGTGGGTTATCGTAGCAGCTTCTAGACTGAATGTTCAGTCAAACTTTTCCGTCGCGCCGATAACCAAAAACCACCGGAACCAAAGGTAGAGGAAGAACCGGGCAGGTGCCGCATGGGCACCGGGGAGGCGCGGGGAAGTGCTGGGAGGCACGAGATCTTCATGGTTACGAAGGCAACCAAGGCAACGGACGCGACCCCCAAAGCCCAAAACAACTACGACGCGATCATCGTCGGCGGCGGGCACAACGGCCTGGTCGCGGCGGCGTACCTGGCGCGCTCCGGCGCCCGCACGCTCGTCCTCGAGGCGCGACCAAAGACCGGCGGGGCCGCGACCACCGAAGCCCCCTGGCCCGACGCACCCGAATTCAAGGTCACCCGCCTGTCCTACGTGATGTCGCTCATGCCGCCGACCATCATCAACGACCTCGACCTGGCCAGGCACGGGTACAAGATCTTCCCGATGGGCCCGTACTACCAGGCGTTTCCCGAGGGCGGGTCGATCAAGATCTACGCCGACGACGCCAAGCGCAACTACGAGGAGATCTCCCGCTGGTCCTCCAAGGACGCCGAGGCGATGCCCCGCTGGGACGCCTGGCTGGCCGGACTGGCCGAGGTGCTCGGCCCGCTGCTCCTTACCGTCCCGCCGAACATTGGTTCCCGCAAGCCGCGTGACCTCAAGGAGACCCTGAGGCTGGCCTGGCGCCACCGCAACCTGGACGTGCGCACGATCGCCGACGTGACCAGGCTGATGACCATGTCGATCGCCGACCTGCTCGACGACTGGTTCGAATCGCCGCAGGTCAAGGGGGCCCTCGCGGTCAACGGCGTGATCGGCACCTGGGCCGGCCCCTACGAGCCTGGCACCGCCTACGTGATGGCGCACCACTCGATCGGCGACGTCGGCGACGGGCACCTGGGCAGCTGGGGCTTCCAGGAGGGTGGCATGGGCGCGGTCGCCGACACGATCGCCAAGGCCGCCCGCGAGGCCGGCGCCGAGATCCGCACCGACGCGAAGGTCGGCAGGCTCCTCATCAAGAACGGCCGGGCCGCGGGCGTCGAACTCGAGAACGGCCAGCAGCTAACGGCCAAGCTCGTCGTCTCCTCCGTGCACCCGCGCATCGCGTTCCTCGACCACGTCGGCCGCGAGAACCTGCCCGACGACTTCGTCAATGACATCGAGCACTGGAAGACCCGCAGCGGCGTGGTCAAGATCAACCTGGCCCTGGCCGAACTCCCCGACTTCACCGCCGACCCGGGCACGAACCTGCAGGAACACCACACCGGTTCGGTCGAGATGGCCCCCTACATGCCGTACATCGAGCGCGCCTTCACCGAAGCCCGCGATGGCCAGCCGGCCACCAAGCCCTTCGCCGACGGCGTGATCCCGACCGCGTTCGACACCACGCTGTGCCCCGAGGGCTACCACATCATGTCGCTGTTCACCCAGTGGGTGCCCGCGGACTGGAGCCAGGAGCCCCACACCGAGGAACTCCAGGCCTACGCGGACCGGATGATCGACTGCTACAACGAGGTGGCGCCGAACTTCAAGAGCGCGATCCTGCACCGCGACGTCGTCGGCCCCTACGAGATGGAGCACGACTACGGCCTGGTCGGCGGGAACATCTTCCACGGCGAGCTGTCCCTGGAGCAGCTGTTCCACATGCGCCCCGCGCCGGGCTTCGCGGA
>JBOHCK010000317.1:0-7049 GCA_050698755.1 Streptosporangiaceae bacterium
CCAGGCAGAACTCGGGGACATCGCCTGGGCCGCCGTCGCGGACGTGCTCGAGGCAGCGGATACATGACCCGTTCCAGACCTGGCCTCGCGCCAGCCCGGTGAGCAGGACACCGGTCCCCCGCCAGATCGCGCCGTCGCTGGTCTTCCACGGTGGGCGGGTCATCACGCTTGAGCCGGCCCAGCCCCGGGCCGATGCGATCGCCATCCTGGGCACCCGCATCTTCGCGGTGGGTGCAACCGAGGAGTTGCTCGGCCTGTGCGGGCCGGATACACAGGTCATCGATCTGTGGGGCCGTACGGTTGTCCCCGGCCTTATCGACAACCACACTCACTACCTCCTGGCCGGGTTGGACGCCCCTGAAATCGCCGTTCGGGTGAATATCACCCAGTCGCGCTCGATCGCCGAACTTGTCGGGCAGATCCAGCAGAAGGTTCAGTCCGCCCAGCCCCGGGAATGGGTGATCACTTCCTGCATGTACCGCGGGCCGCTGGCCGAGGGACGATTTCCGGATCGTCACGACCTGGATCCGGTATCGCCGGACAACCCTGTCTACATCTTCCAGTCCGGCAAGAACATCATCGTCAACTCCGCCGCGCTGCATCTGGCCGGGATCGACCGCGGGACACCGGACCCCGTGGAGCCCGAGGGGCACATCGTCAAAGACCCCGAAGGTTCGCCTACCGGCCACCTCATTGCCGGTGCCGCGGACCTGGCCCGCAGCCGGTGGTGGCAGCGTGACGGCCTGCCGCCCAAGATGTGGGATTTCCCCTACTACGACCAGGAAACCTTGATCCGGGCCCTGGAAGCACAGGGCAGGATCTACCTGTCCTGCGGGATCGTCGGGGTCCGGGACATGGGCGTCGCGCCGCACGAGTTGCGCGCATACCAGGCCGCGCATGAGCAGGGCCGCCTCCCCGTTCGCGTCGACGCCGTCCTCGGCATCCCCGCGCGATTCCTTCCCACAGAAGAGGTGGAACGACGGCTTGACCAGTACTTCGGGCCCGGGCCGGGGTTCGGGAATGACTGGCTGCGGATCGGCGGCCTCAAGCTCGTGGTGCAAAACGACGGCTGGTGGGCTTACTCCCCGGAGAAACTCCGCCGGATCGTGGCGGCAGCTAACCGGGCCGGCTGGAAGCTCGCCTTCCACGTTGCCTCGGGTCACGCACCCGAAGCAGTCGAAGCGGTGCTGAGCGCACTCGAAGCAGCCGACCGCCAGGTCCCTATACGTGGCAGGCACTTCTCCTACGAACACGGACTCGGGCTGACCAGCCCCGAGCACATCGCACGGGCGAGCCGCCTGAGGCTGGTAGTGGCGGCCAACCCGCTGCTGTCGTACTTCGGGGCCGGGCGCACGGTGAACATGCATCAGGCGATCGGCGCAACCCGGATCACCAAAACGCCATCAGCCGACGCTCACCAGTCGGCGGTAGCGGACTGGGGGCTACCACTGCGGACATGGCTCGGCTCTGGCCTCCTCGTAACCGGGGGCACCGACAACCCGGCCGTCGTGTATGACCCTGACCATCCGTTGCGGGGGCTGCACGTCGCCGTCACCGGCCGGACCCTCGCGGGCGTGCTGAAAGACGGCGAACAGGTTTCCCGGATGGAGGCCCTGCGCATGTGGACGATCAACAATGCCGCTGCTCTGGACCAAGATCGGGATCGTGGCTCGCTTCGAGCCGGAAAACTGGCCGACCTCGTGGTCTTGTCAGGCAACTTCGAGGAGTGCTCAGACGACGAACTCGCTGACCTGGTAGTCGACATGACCGTAATCGCGGGAAACGTAGCCTTCACGCGGTAAAGACCACGGCCGAACTGGTCGGCGCGAAGAACGTGGTCGCGACGATGGTCCAGTCCTTCGTGGCCATCGGCGTCATCAGCCTGCTGTGGGTGATAGTCGGGTACTCGCTGGCGTTCGGCAGCAATCACTGGGGCGGGGTGATCGGCAGCCTGCAATAGGTGATGCTGCGTAACGTCAACGGCACGCCGAACAGCTATGCCCCCACAATCCTTCGCTGGTGTACATGGCCTTCCAGATGAAGTTCGCCGTGATCACCCCGGCGCTCATCGCGGGGGCGTTCAGTGAGCGGATGCGCTTCCGCGGCTACCTGGTCTTTATCGGCCTATGGTCGCTGCTGGTCTACAGCCCGTTCGCGCACTGGGAGTGGGGTGGCGGGTTCCTCGGCTCAGGCGGGCTGCACGCGATCGACTTCGCCGGCGGCTCGGTGGTCCACGAGCTGGCCGGCGCCGCGGCGCTGGCCACCGCGATGTACCTGAAGCGGCGGCACCAGCTCGAGCGGCCGCACAACGTGCCGCTGGTGCTGCTCGGTGCGGTTTACCGACCACACCGTAGGCTTGCGGGTAAGTCCCGAAGACGAGGAAGCCGGCCTCGATCTCAGCGAGCACGCCGACGCCGCTTACCAGCCAGCGGCCATGGCAGCCGACGTGGCCAGCGCCAGCTAGGGGCGGCTCCAAGCCGTCAGCCGTGGGGTACATCGTCCACGACGCGGTGCGCCATGGCCCAGCGCGTGGCGGCGGCGCGGTTCGACACGCCGATCTTGGTGTAGATGTTCTGGATGTGGTGCTCGGCGGTCCGTGAGGAGATGAACAGCTCGGTAGCGATCTCTCCGGACGTACGGCCTGCGGCGAGAAGGCGGAGTACGTCGATCTCGCGCCGGCTCAGACCACCCGGGCGGGCGCCCCGCGGCCCCGGTCTGGGGTCGCGGCGGGCCGCGTCGATCTGTCCGCGGGCGTAGACGGCGGCGGCGTCCAGGTCGAGGCCTGTGCCCACCGCGATCAGCTCGCCCGCTTTGGTGGCGCCGAGTCTGGAGGTGAGCCGGTCCCCGAGCTCGGCCAGTTCCGGGACGTGGTGGAAGCTTGAGGATTCCACCACCTCGCCGGTCAGCTCGATGTAGCGCTCCAAGTCTCCGCAGTAGACCTGGCAGAGGGCCTCGATGAACATCGCGTACCCCGGCTCACACGGGTCGTAGCGGGCGTCGACCTCCAGCTCGACGGCCCGGTGCGCGTTTGCCCTGGCGGCCTCGGCGCGGCCGGCGAAGCAGGCCAGGCCGGCCCCAGTGAACAGGCGCGGGAGGCGTGACACGTCTGCCGCGGATGCCGCAGGGAGCAGCTCCTCGGCCCACGCAAGCGTCTCGAACAGCTGCACCGAGAAGCCCATCAACGCGGCGTGCGCGGCGATGTCGGTTGCTACCGCCACCTCGCCCCGGGCCGAGCTCCACCTGAACGCGGCGCGCAGGTTGCCGAACTCCGCGTCGACCCAGTCAACGGCGTCCCGCCATCCCGGTCCGTTCCACCGGTCAAACCGATCACTGGCCTGTCCTGCGAAGTAGGCGGCATGGCGGTCGCGGGTCGCCGTCAGCTCGCCGGCTGCCTCGAGCCGGTCCTCGGCGAACTGACGGATGGTCTCGAACAGGCTGTAGCGCGTGTGGGTGGTCGTGTGGTCGGCGACGACCAGCGACTTACGGACGAGCGAGTCGAGATGCCGCAGCACGTCGATCACGTCGCTGCACGTGGCGACGGCGTGAATACTCGCCAGCTCGAATCCGCCGGCGAACACCGAAGTGGCGCGGAGCAGCTCGCGCTCGTCGTCGGTCAGCAGGTCGTACGACCACCCGACCGTGTGACGCAGCGTGTGCTGGCGCTCGGGGCCCGGCATCGACCCTTGCAGCAGGCGGAAGCGGTCGGCGAGCCGGTCCCTTACCTCGATCGCGCTCATCGCCGCCATGCGGGCGGCCGCCAGCTCGATGCCCAGCGGGAGACCGTCGAGCGTGGTACAGATCTCCGTCACCGCTGCCGCCGTGTCCGGATCTCCGAGCCCGAAATCGCGGCGCACGGCACGTGCCCGGTCCATGAACAACGTGACCGCGTCGGATTCGGTGCCACCGGCGACCTCGAGCGGGGAAACGCCGAGCACCGCCTCGGCGTCCACCCCGAGCGGCTCGCGTGACGTGGCGAGGACCCTGATGTGGCCAGAGCGGCCGACGATCGCCTCGATCGCCGACCCGGCGGCCCTCAGCAGGTGCTCGCAGTTGTCGATGACGAGCAGCAGCCGTTTGCCTGCGAGCGCGGCGGCGACCGTGGTGATCAGCGAGGTGTCGCCCTGCGGCGTGATCCCGAGCACGGTCGCGATCGCGGCGGGGATCGATCCCGGATCACCGACCGCCGCCAGCTCGACCATCCACGCTCCGTCTGGGAACTCCCCGGCCAGCTCGGCGCCGACCTCCAGGGCCATTCGCGTCTTGCCGACCCCGCCGACGCCTGTCAGCGTGACCAGTTGCTGGTCGCGCACGAACTCGGCGCCCTGTCGTCGCGACCGACGAGCGAGGTAACCTGCCGTGGCAGGTTACCCGTGAGATTCTCGGCGCTGCGCAGCACGGGGAATTCGGTCGGCAGACCGTCGGCGATGACCTGGTACACCGAGATCTGCCCCCGCAGCCCGCGGAGCACGTGCGCGCCAAGCGGCCGTAGCGACAGGCGGTTACGCAGCAGCACCTCGGTGGTGTCCGACACGAGGATCTGCCCGCCATGCGCGAGCGCCATCAGCCGCGCCCCCCGGTTGACCTCGCTCCCGGAGTAGCTGCCGTCGCGCTCCACTGTCTCCCCGGTGTGCAGCCCCATCCGGACCGCAAAGCCGATCGTCGCGTCGGCTCGCAGCCTGCGCTGCGCCTCGACCGCAGCTTCGGCCGCGCTGGCCGCCGTCGCGAAGGCGGCGCTGAAACCGTCTCCGTCGTTAGCGAACACGTGCCCGTCGCGACCTTCGATCGCGTCCTGCACGATCGAGTCGTGGACCTGCTGGCCGGCCGCCATCTCGGCCGGGCCGCCCGGACCCTCGGAGATGCTGGCGTGGTCAAGGGCGGCAATCACCTCGTCCTGGTCGAGCGACCCGGCCTCGGTCACCGCTGCCTCCCACATCTTGAGCGCCCGGTACGTACCCGAGCACGCCGAGCCTGCCGTGAACATCGCGCTGCCCGGATAGCGCGCGTCATAGCGGTTGAGCAACTCGACACTGAACGGGTCGCGGACGTCCCGGTAGTAGTCCAGGCACCCGACCAGACCCTCGACATGCTCGGCAGGCACGAGGTTAAGGAAGTTCTCATCGAAGTAGGTGCAGACGATATGCCCGCCGCGCGCCGTAAATCCGGCGTCGTGGAGCTGGGCGAGGAACGAGGTCAGCCCGGGCGGGACGATCGTGTTGAACACGACCTCGGCGTCCGACGCCATGATGTCGGAGACGACGCGGCCGTACTCGGTGTGGTCGAGCGGGAAGTACTCCTCGCCGACGACCTCGCCGCCCCGCGACGCGAGGACGTCCCTGACCTTCTTGTTCAGCGTGTGCGGCCAGATGTAGTCGGCCGACGGCAGGTAGAACTTGCGCGCTCCCGTCTGCTGCATCAGCCAGGGGATGAGCGGTTCGACCTGCTGAGCAGGCACCGGACCTGTGCAGAAAATCAGGGGATGACTTTCCTGACCCTCGTACTGCTCCGGATAGATGTAGAGCTTCGCGGCCTCGTCGACCACCGGGCGCTTGATCGCCTGCCGGGTCGAGCTGTAGATGCCGCCGACGACCACGTCGACGTCGGCCTCGCGGACGAGCCTGGCGGCCGCCTCGTGTGCGACCTGGTCGTCAGTGGCGCTGTCCTCGACGTACAGCTCGACGGGATAGCCAAGTAGGCCGCCGCGGGCATTGACGTCGTCGGTGACCATCTTGGCCACGTTGACGTTGGCGATGCCCATGAAGGAGAGCGCGCCGGTCTGGTCGGTGATCAGGCCGACGCGCGCGGGCCGGTTGACGAGGCCGTTCATCGTAGGCTCCGCCTACGCCCCGTACTGGCCGAGCAGCGACGCTGGCTGGGGCTTGCTGAGGTGCCCGGCTTCCTTCAGGATCGGCGGAACCTCGGGATCGGACACGAAGTTCGCCCAGCCTTCTTCGTTCCACTCAAACAGCACCCACACCCGGTTCTCCTCGGTCGGGTCGCGGAACACGGTGGAGCCCTTCGACCCGTGCAGAGCGCGCTTGTCCGCGCCCGAGGTGCTGAACGCCTTCAGGAATCGGTCGACGTCCTCAACTGTCGTGGTGGCCAGGATCATGATGATCTCCTTCGCTGGGATCGCTGCGGATCTCGGTGACCGCCGTCCGGTCGGCCGGCGTAACGCCACTCTCCGCGAGATGCCCTGGCCTCAGCATCGGCAGATCTACCCATTTCGACAGTGGGTAGATGAGTGCCCGGCCCGCCCATTTGACGGCTCACGCCCGGGCAGGTCTCATCCTTCCGCAATGGTGGTCCGGCGGCGCCGCGCTCGATTACGACGACGCACGATGGACCTAATCCAGGCCACGCCTGGATCGTCCCGGGAACGTTACAGCTCGGCCCCTCGGAGGCAGCAGCGCGGGCTATAGGTAGCCGTAGGCGACCCAGCCGCCGTCGACGAGCAGGCTGGAGCCGGTCATGTAGCTTGAGGCCGGCCCGGCCGCGACGAGCACCATCTTGGCGACTTCGTCCAGGTCGCCGAAACGCCCCAGCGGGGTTCGTCGTGCCACGGCGTCGTCGTCATAACCGCCGGTGACCTGATCACGGACGTCAAGCGGTGTCTTGATGTACGCAGGATCGATCTGCAGGACGCGGATGCCGTCCGGCGCCCAGTCGAGCGCGAGGACCTTGGTCAGCCCGGTAAGGCCATGCTTGGCGGCGCAGTAGGCGGCCCGCATCGGCAGGCCAACATGCGCCGCGGCCGAACCGATGTTCACGATCACACCACCGCCGCGCTCCTTCATCGACGGGTAAACGGCACGCGAGCAGTAGTAGGACCCGGACAGGTCGATCGCGATCGCCTGGTCCCACTCGGCGGGGTCGAGCTCGTCAGAGCGAGCGATCATCGATATCCCCGCGCTGTTAACCAGGGTGTCAACACCGCCGAACGCGTCGATGGCGCCCCGAATCAGCCGCTCCGCGCCTTCGTAGCTGCTCAGGTCGGCGCCTACGCCGACGGCAGTCCCGCCGGCCTCCTCGATGGTCCTGGCGGCGGCTTG
>JBOHCK010000318.1:0-3220 GCA_050698755.1 Streptosporangiaceae bacterium
ATCATCTCGGCGACCGCGTCGCGCCAGGTCGCGTAGTGCGCGGTCTGCTTGTGCGCCGCCGAGGCCTCCTCGTCGCGGTAGACCTCGACCAGGACGACGTGGGCCGGATCGGCCTGGTCCTGGATCATGTCGAACCGCAGCACGCCGGGCTCATTCAGTGACGCCCGCGCGTTGATGTGCGTCGCGGCCAGGAAATCCTCGACCTGTCCCGCCCGGATACGCGCATGAACATGAACGACCAGCATGGGCCCATCCTGCTACGCACCAGGCCAGTGTGGCACCCCGGTTCGTCAGCGGAACGCGCCGCCTTCTGCGATCATCGGCTGCGTGGTGGCGATCGACTTCGAAGAACGAGAACTTGAGGCCAGCGTGCCCGACCTGGCCGCCGGCGGGGCCTGGACGCGGGTACGGCTGCGCTGGCGGCGCGACCCGCTGACGGGGGCGAGCGCCCGGATCCTGACCGGGGAAAAGCTCCAGCCGCAGTTCCGGACGGACCTGACCCGGCTCACGGCCAAGCCCGCCTTCTGCCCGTTCGACGCCGAGCACCTCGAGCAGGCGACCGTCCCGTTTCCCCCCGAGCTCACGACCGAGGGCCGGATCCGCGTGGGTAAGGCCGTGGTGGTGCCCAACATCATGGCGTACGCGACCCACAGCTCGGTCGGCATCTACGACCCCGAGCGGCACTTCCTTGACCTGGATGAGCTGACGCCATCCCTGGTGGGGGACGCCCTGATCGCCATGATCCGGCACGCCCAGGCCGTGCGGCGAATAGACCCGTCGGCGCTGTGGAGCTCGATCAACGCCAACTTCCTGCCCCCCGCGGGCGCCTCGCTCGTTCATCCCCACCTCCAGTCCAGTCACGACGCGTGCGGGGTGACCGGCCAGCGCGTACTGGTCGAGCAGGCCAGGGCCTGGAAGGAGCGGAGCGGGTCCTACTGGGCCGCGCTGGTCGAACAGGAGGCCAGCGGTCCCAGGTGGCTGGGACAGATCGGCCGGGTCGCCTGGCTCACCCCCTTCGCGCCGACCGGGTTCCACGAGGTCTGGGGCGTGGTCGAGGGCGTCGCGGACGTGACCGAACTGACCGAGCAGGACTGCCATTCGCTGGGGCAAGGGCTGTCCCAGGTCCTGGCGGCCTATAAGGATTCGAACCTCACCTCGTTCAACTACGGCCTGATCGGCGGCGGGCCGCACGCGCACGAGGACGGGCACCAGGTGCTGCTCAAGGTGATCAGCCGGTCCAACCCGGATCCCGTCTACCGCAGCGACGCCACCTACTTCGAGCGGCTGTGGGGCGAGGCCATGATCGACCTGAGCCCGGAGGAGGTGGCCGAGAGCGTCCGGACCCGGTTTTGACCGGTACTCCGCGGGACCGGGACCTGGCAGTGCGGTTCGCCGATATTGCAATGTGGTGGTGCCGGCGGACCTGGATTCTGCGGATTCAGCATGTCGTTGAAGGACCAGGCCCCGAGGGCGAACATCGCCACGACGACGACGGATGCGGCCGCGGCTAGCGGGGCCCGGCGCGGCCCGCGAACCAGGTACGGCCCCCGGACGGCCAGCCCGAGCACCAGCATGGGCATCGCCTGGATCAGGTGCGCAGGCACGTACCGCAGGTTCGAGGAGACTGCGGCGAGGCTGAAGGTGACCTCCCCCGGCCGGTATCCGGACCTGAGCGGACCGCCGTACACCAGGTCGTCAAAGATGGCTACGCCCGTGCCGAAGAGCGCGACCGAGCCGAGCCACCAGCCAAGCGCCGCTCGCGGCAGGCTCCCGGGCCGCCGCCACCGGAGCGCAAGTACCGCGATGACGGCGCAGCCGAGCACGACGATGTTGGTGTAGCGGACAAACACCGCAGCCTCGATGGAAGCGAAGCCGAGCAACCCGAGCCAGGTGCGCCGCCGCGCTGTGGCCTCATCGGCCAGCAGGGCCCACAGCAACGCGCAGGTCCCCGCCGCGATCAGGGAGGCATCGGTGAACGTCGGCCAGTAGTCCTGCCAGGCGAACAGCAGCGCCGCGCCTGACGAGCAGAACAGGCCGACGGCGGCGGCGCCGCCAAAGCGGCCTAGCCACCGCCGGGCGCCGATAAACAGGCCCAGGCAGCCGAGCATCCCGTAGAACAGGGGGGCCAAGCGGGTGATGCCGAGCTGCTGGAACGGGGCGGCCAGGAACGGATAGCCGGGATCCTTCTCGCTGATCCACCTTCCGCCGGGAAGCTGGACCCAGAACTCGATGTTCCCGCCGAACTGGCACGCCTTGGCCGAAGAGGGACACCGGTCCCAGCTGCGCCGCCAGCGCCTGGACCTCGGCGGTGGACAGGGTCAGGAAGTGCCCATCGGTCATGGCGACGATCGAGGCGCGATACGCGTATCCGTCGGCGTTCAGCTGGGGAGCGACCGGCGCACTGTGCGGCTGCGCCTGACCCTCTGGTCCGGCGGGCTGTTCCTGATCTGCGGCACCGTGCTGCTTGCCTTCACCTATGGCCTGGTCGTCCAGGCCTTCATCGGCAATTCCGCTGGTAACGTCGAGTGCCGGGCACCGCACTCCGGATGCTCGCCCACCGGCCTGCAGCAGGCCCGAGCCATGGCGCTGCAGGATAACGCCGCCGTGCTGCACGAACTCCTCACCCGATCCGAGATCGCACTCGCCGTCACGGCGGCGCTCTCGGTCGCGCTCGGCTGGTTCATCGCAGGCCGCGCACTCCGGCCGCTGCGTACCATAACCGCGGCCGCCCGCGGCATCTCCGCCGCCAGCCTGGGCGAGCGCCTCGCCCTCGGCGGCCCCCGCGACGAACTCAGGGAACTCGGCGACACCTCCGACGGACTCCTCGCCCGGCTTGAGGCTTCCTTTACCGCCCAGCGCCAGTTCATCGCCAACGCCTCACACGAGCTGCGCACCCCGCTGGCCCGGCAACGGGTCATCAGCCAGGTCGCCCTGGCCGACCCCGGCGCCACCATCGAGACACTCCGCGCAGCGCATGAGCGGGTGCTCGCATCCGGTGCTCAGCAGGAACAGCTGATCGAGGCTCTGCTCACGCTGGCCCGCGGGCAGGCAGGCCTGGACAGGCAAGAACCCTTCGATCTGGCCGCCCTGACCCGTCAGGTCCTGGCCGCCCGCGGATCCGAAGCCGAAGACCGGAACCTGACGCTGCACGCCGACCTTGGCCAGGCTCGGGCGGCTGGCAGCCCGCGCCTGGCCGAACGCCTGGCTGCGAACCTCGTCG
>JBOHCK010000318.1:3320-7045 GCA_050698755.1 Streptosporangiaceae bacterium
CATCGCCGATGCCCACGGCGCCAGCGTCACCGGCCGGCCACTGCCGCGTGGGGGCCTGGTGGTCGAGGTGGCCTTCCCCGATCCTCGTATCGTTAGCCCAGGCGGGTGATCAGCGGATGCCGGTCGTGGAGCCGGACAGGGAGCGCGGGTCGCGGGGGTGCCAGGCGCCGCGGGCCACGGCGGCCAGGAAGCCGTCCACGGCGCGGTTGAACTCCCCCGGTTCCTCCAGGTTGGCGGTGTGGCCGGTGCGCGGCAGGATGACCAGGCCGGCCGCGGGGATGGTGCGCTTGAGCATCAGGGCCGCCCGGTGGCACCCCTCGTCCTCGTCGCCGACCAGCAGCAGGACCGGGACCGGGACCTGGGCGAGCTCGTCGGTCAGGGCGAACAGCGAAGGCCTGGCGGCCTGCACGCCGCGCATGGTCAGGGCGGCGCCCAGGGAGTCGTGCGCGCCCAGCGCGGCGGCGAACTCGGCCCAGCCGCGCGGGTTCTTGTTCTGGAACTGCACCCGGGCGGGGCCGACCGCGTAACGCTGGGCTACCGTGGCCGCGCCCTCGTGCTCGAACGCGTCCGCTATGGCGTGCGATTCGGCCCGGAACGCGGCGGCCCGCTCGGGCTCCGCCCCGTAGCCGGCCCCGGCGACCACCGCGGAGCGGAGCCGGTCCGGGTGGTACATGGCCAGGTGCACGGCGGTGAAGCCGCCCATGGACAGGCCGACCGCGTGCGCTCGGTCGATGCCCAGGCCGTCCAGCACCGCGATCGCGTCGGCGACCGCGCGGGCCTGCGAATACGCCTGCAGGTCGGCAGGCACCTGGGACGGCAGGTACCCGCGCGCCGCGTAAGTGACGCACCGGTAGGACGCCGAGAAGTACCGGACCTGCGGCTCCCAGCTCCGGTGGTCGCCGGCGAACTCGTGGATGAACAGCAGCGGCTCGCCCTGCCCGGTTTCCTCGGCGTGCAGCGCCACGCCGTCGTCCGTCACGATCCGCGGCATCCGCCCTCCCTCGTGTTTCTGACCTAGTCCCTGACCGGGGCTGCGCCCATGATGTGCTGGTAGGTCCGCGCGGAGGCGGCGACGGCGTCCCCGTCGGCCAGCGCCGCCAGGATCTCGTCGTGCTGGCGGGCGGACTCGGCGTGGGTACGGGACACCCGGGGGCCCGGGTGCAGCGACGCCCACAGCAGGCGCATCAGCGACAGCAGCAGCGGGCTGTGCGCGTACTCGTACACGGTGAAGTGGAACTCCCGGTTCAGCTCCGCGTAGCCGGAGTCGGGGTCGCCGTCATCGGCGAGCGCGCGCATCTGGGAGTTCAGGTCCCGCAGCCGAGCCAGTCCGTGCGCGTCGATCTTCCGCGCCGCCAGCGACGCGCCGAGCGACTCGAGCGCGGCTCGGATCTGGAAGTTCTCCTCGATCCGGCCGTCGTCGGGCGGCACTACGGTGAATCCGCGGTGGGTGTCGCAGATCAGCAGCCCCTCGGACTCCAGCCGGCGCATGGCCTCGCGGACCGGGGTCTGGCTGACGCCGAACCGCTGGGCGAGATCGCGCTGGCGTAGCTGCTCCCCCGCGGTGAGTTCCCCGGTGATGACGAGCTCCCGGAGCAGGGCCGCCACCAGGTCGGTCTTGCTGATGTAGCCGGGCAATTCGGCGGTCATGCGGCGCCTCCCATGGCGAGCCCGGCGAGCCCGGGGTGCCCGGCGAGCCCGGCCTGGTCGGCCAGGCGGCGCACCCGCGCCGGGGTCAGCGGCAGCTGGCCGACCCCGCCGGCCAGGCCGAGCGCGTCCCGCACCGCGTTCGCGACCGCCGCGCCGACCGCGTTGATCCCGCCCTCGCCCGCTCCCATCACGCCGAGCGGGTTCCCCGGCGCCGGGGCGTCCTGCGAAACCAGCAGGTCGACCGGCGGCACCTCGGCGGCGGTCGGGATCCGGTACTCGATGAACGTGACCGCCTGCGGCTGGCCGGAGTCGTCGTAGCTGAACTCCTCGAACAGGGCGCCGCCGATCCCCTGGGCCACGCCACCCCTCAGCTGGCCCTCGACCAGCATCGGGTTGACCGCCCGGCCCACCTCGTACGCCACTAGGTACCGCAGCACCCGGACCTGCCCGGTCCCGGGATCCACCTCGACGACCGCGGCGTGCGCGCCGTAGGGGTAGGTCATGTGCGTGACCTCGAAGCGCCGGCGGGCCGACAGCCCGGCCGGCTCGCCGGGCCGCAGGTAACGGCCCGCAGGCTCGGCGGCCCGGGCGATGTCGCCCAGGGTGAGACGGGCGCCTCGCGGGTCCGGGTCGCCGCGGACGCCCACCCACCCATCGCGGACCTCCAGGTCCTCCTGGGCGGCCTCCAGCATCCGGGCGGCCAGCTGCACGGCGCGCTCCCGCACCGCCGTCGCGGCCAGGTGCACCGCGCTCCCGCCGACCACCGTCGACCGGGACGCCCAGGACCCGCCCCCGAACGGCTGGGCCGCCGTGTCACCGGTCGTGACGTGGATGACCCGAGGGTCGACGCCGAGCGCGTCCGCGGCGATCTGCGCGAGCACGGTCTGGATGCCCTGTCCCAGCGAGGTACCCCCGGCGAGTACGTGCACCGCGCCGGACTTGCCGACCACCACGTCGGCGGTCTCCTGCGGCCCGAGGCCGCTCTTCTCCACGAACATGGCCAGGCCGAAGCCGCGCAGCGGCCGCAGGCCGGTGGCCGACCCGGCCTCCCGCGCGACGGCGGCGACCAGGGCGCGGTAGCCCAGGCGGTCCGCCTCCCTGGCGGCCGCGGCGAGCAGGGCCGGGTAGTCGCCGGTGTCCAGGACCACCTCGGTGCGCAGGGTCGTGATAGGACGCTTGTGCGGCATCTCGTCGCTGGTCAGCAGGTTCCGCTCGCGCAGGGCGATCCTGTCGATGCCGAGCTGGTCGGCGGCCACGTCCAGCAGGTGCTCACGGGCCGCGGTGCCCTCGAACCGGCCGGGGGCCCGGTACGTGCCGCACGGCGTCTTGTTGGTGAGCACCACCCGCACCCGGCCCCGGTAGGCGGGGATCCGGTAGGGCCCGGGCAGCATGGCCACGGTCAGGTCGGGCACGGCGACCCCATGCGTGCGGCAGTAGGCACCGTTGTCATGGACGATCTCATCCGCCAGGCCGGTGATCGTGCCGTCGGCGTCGAAGGCGGCGCTGATGCGGTGGTACTGCTGCCGGGAATGGTTCACCGCGACCAGGTGCTCGGCCCGGTCTTCCGCCCACTTGACCGGGTGGCCCAGCCGCACGGCCAGCCAGGGGATGAGGAAGTCTTCGGGGTAGAACTCGCCCCTGACCCCGAAGCCGCCGCCGGCGTCGACGCCGTGCACCCGGATCAGGGTCTCGTCCAGGCCGAGCATGCTCGCCAGCAGGTCGCGATTCCACACGGGGACCTTGGTCATGCCGAAGATCTCCAGCGACCCGGTGTCGGGGTCGGGTACCGCGAGCAGGCAGCGGGGCTCGAGCGGCACGCCGGTATGCCTGCCGATCGCGAGCTCGATCCCGACCACGTGACGGGCGGCGCCGAACGCCGCGTCGGTATCTCCGTAGCTGGCGCCGAACTCCGCCGCGATCGTCCCGCCCGCGGAGCGAGCGTCGGTCACCACGGGGGCCTCGGCGATGTCGATCTCCACCAAGTCTGCGGCGTCCTCGCAGGCGTAGGGGTCGTCGCCGACCACGACCGCCAGCGGCTCGCCCACGTAGCGGACGGTGTGCTCGGCCAGGATCGGCTG
>JBOHCK010000319.1:0-7044 GCA_050698755.1 Streptosporangiaceae bacterium
ATCCGGGTCGGTCTGGGCAACAACTACGCAAGGACTGCTGATTCGGCTCGATGCCGGCTCCGGGCGGATGCGAACCTTCCACGCGCCCGTAGCCGACGAGTACGGCGTAACCGTGACCAAGAGCGGGGCGGTGTGGTTCGGCCTAGCGTCCGGCTCGGCCGTCTACTCCTTCAACCCGGCTAGTGCGACCTTCGCCAAGCACCCGGTCCCGGCTCGCAGCACCCCGTGGTGGGTCACGGCCGGCCAGGGTGGGGTCTGGGTGGCGCTGGGCTCAGATGCCCAAGGTGGCCTTACCGAAGTGGATACGGTGGGCTAGATGCTTCGCTGGGCCTGGGTGGTCGTGCGCCGGGGGCGGGTCATCGTGCCGGGAAGCGTTCTCGCGGTGCTGGCGGTCGTCACCGCGTGCTCCGGCAGCCAAGCCACCGATCCCGTCAGCAGCGCGCCGCCGACATCGCCGATCACTCTCGCGCGGTGCGCGAACGCGGACGCGACGGCGGCAACTACAGACGGGCTGCCCGGCATCACGCTGGCCTGCCTCGGGATGGGACCGGCCGTCGACGTCGCCGGCCTCGCCGGCCCGGCCGTGGTCAACCTCTGGGCATCCTGGTGCTACCCGTGCCGGCAGGAGATGCCGCTGCTCCAACACGAGTCGCAGGCACTGGGCGGCAAGGTCCGCATCGTCGGCGTGGACACCAACGACCAGGCCGCCCATGCGATCGAGTTCGCGACAAACACGGTGCGCGCCGGCTACGAGGAACTCAGCGACCCCACCGGGAAGCTGGCGATCTCACTGCACGCGCCGGGGCTGCCGTTCACGGTTGCCATCGACCGCAGCGGCAACGTCGTGTGGCACAAAGCCGGGCAGTTGACCAACGCCGATATCAGCCAAGCCGTCCATGCGGCGCAGACAGGAGGCTGACGATGCCGACGACGACCAGGTCAAAGACAGCGCCAGCGCAGCCGGGGCGTACGCCGTCGGGCATACCATGGCAGGACTGTCGCCACGCGGCCGGCTGCGGGCGCGTGGCACGAGGCCCATCCGCCGGTGTGTGAGGTGTGACATGAGGATACGAGCCCCGGCACGCACGGCGGCAGAAGGGCCGAACCCCTCCGGCCTTCCGCAGCGAGTGAGGTTGCTGCTGGATGCGAGCCTGGCCCTGTCGACCGAGCAGGATCTCAACGTCCTGCTCCGCCGGTTCACCGCCATCGCCTGCGAGCTGATCGACGCCCGTTACGGGGCGCTGCTCGTCGAGGACATCGGCACTCTCGTCACGTTCGTGACGCACGGGATGACCGACAAGGAGCATGCACTCATCGGCGAGCCGCCGAGCCGCACCGGCCTGCACGGCCAGTTGCTGCGTGAGGGGAAGACCGTGGTGATCGACGATCTGCTGTCCGATCCGCGCACCACCGGCTATCCCGCTCATCACCCGGCCATGCGCAGCTTCTTGGGCACGCCGATCCGGGCGGGCGCGCGCGTGATCGGCGAGTTGTACCTGGCGGACAAGCGCAACGGGCGGCGGTTCGACCACGCCGACGTCGAGATCATCGAAGCCCTCGCAGCCGCCGCGGGAGTGGCCTACCGCAACGCCCGCCTCCTGCAGATTGAGCAGCAGTCCGCGGCTCATGCCCAGGCTATGCTGGACTTGCGCGCGAACGGGCACCTGGACGAGATGATGTTCTGGAGCCAGGTCTGGGCGCGGGAGGAGGAGCGGGCCCGTCTCGCTCGGGACATCCATGACGAGCAGGGCCAGATCCTCACCTCGCTCATCCTGTTCGCCAAGCACCTCGAGCAGCAGGTGGACGGCGAGATCGCACCGCAGGTGGCGGGCCTGCGCCAGCTCGCCGAACAGGCACTGCGCGCGGCCAGGACGCTCGCCCAGCAGTTGCGCCCGCTCGAGCTCGATCAGCTCGGCCTCGTCCCAGCGCTGAACCGCCTCGTCGAGCACACCGCCCAACGCTGCGGCATTGCGGTCGACTTCGTCGCCGCGCCGCAGCAGACCCGCCTCACCTACGCCCTCGAAGTGGTGATATACCGGATCGCCCAGCAAGCGCTGACCAACGTCGCCCGGCACTCACGCGCGCACTCGGCGTCCGTGACGCTCAGCGGACGCGAAGGCTGGCTGACTTTGATCATCGAGGATGACGGCGTGGGCTTCGACTGCGACGCCGTGCTCGCCGACACTCGTGACAGCAACCGCATGGGCATACGGACCATGCGCGAGCGGGCTCGCAGCATCGGTGGTGACCTGGTGATCGAGTCGGATCGCGGGTCGGGGACGCTCGTCCGGCTACGCGTGCAGACCAGCGGCGAGTCGGCACCCTCCGAGCAGCGCGCTCCCGCCCGGCCCCGACCAGTCCCGCGGCGGCGTTCGTCTGGGCTCTATGCCGAAGATCGGTTGCCATGAGTGCCGAGCACGCATCGGATGTGCCAACCCGGGACATCGGCAAGCCGCTGAAGGTGTTGCTGATCGACGACCATGCCGTCGTGCGCGCGGGGTTGCGGCTGCTCATCGAACAGCAACCGGACCTGCGGGTATGCGGTGAGACAGCGAGCGCGGAGGACGCCATCGCGCTGGACTGCAAGCCCGACGTCATCCTGCTGGACCTCGTGCTCGGCCACCGCGCGAGGGGTCAGGACGTCGTGCTCGCGGTGACCAAGGGCTTCCGTGGTGTGCCCGTCCTGGCGCTGTCCATGATCGACAGTCTCGCGGTTGTCGACGCGGTGCTCGCCGCCGGTGCCCGCGGTTATGTTCTCAAGGACGCCGCGGCCGACGAATTGGTCGGGGCCATCCGCTCGGTTGCGTCGGGCAGGGAATACCTGCAGCCGTCGCTCGGCGCCGCGATGTTCCGGTGGAAGAACCGGCCGGTCACCTCGTCCGGTCGCGATGCCGTGGAACTGACCCAACGCGAGCGGGAGATCCTGCGGCTGGTGGCGCTGGGATACACCAACGCGGAGATGGCGCAGACCCTCTCCCTCGCCGTCCGCACCGTCGAGACACATCGATCCCACATCGTGCACAAGACCGGCGCGCACACTCGGGCCCAGCTCGTTCGGTTCGCCCAAGATGCGCATCTCATCGAGTGACCGGATGCCACTCGGGCTGGGCCCATCTCCTTCAGCGCCCGGCCGAGCCGCGTGAGCTGACCATCGGGTCGCCGCGTGCAGGTCGGGCATGGCGGAGATCCCGGGCCGGGGTGGGCCGGTCATCATCCGCTGGTAGGCCCACAGCATGTAGACCGCCGACAGGATGATCCCGGCGGTGGCGAGCCCGGCGGCGGCCGGGTACCGGGTGAAGGTGCCGATCAGCACGAGGAACTCGCTGACGAACGTGTTCAGGCCGGGCAGCGCCAGGCGGGCCAGGCAGGCGACGAGGAACAGCCCGGCCAGCGCCGGGGCGGGCCTTCTGGACCCGCCGTAGTCGGCGATCAGCGACGACCGGCGGCGCGCGGACAGGAAGCCGGCGATCAGGAACAGCGTGCCGACCAGGAAGCCGTGGTTGACCATCTGCAGCGCCGCGCCGGCCTGGCCCTGCTGGTCATCGCGAAGAAGCACCGCGTCGGCGGGCTGCGCGGAGGTCGCCGCGTCCGGCAGCCAGGTGTGGAACGGCCACAGCGGCGCCTTGATCGCGAAGGCGATGAAGAACCCGCCGAACAGCCATTTCTGCACGACGGAGCTGAGCCTGAGGTGCTCCAGCTGGCTGAACAGGAAGGTGCCCGGATGCCCGCCGCGGGCGGAGTACACGAGCAGGACGATCAGCGCGGTCAGCATCTGAACGCCGCGAACATCAGCATGATCGCGAGCGACAGGCCGGCGTCGCCGACCCGGTTCATGACGAACGCCTTGGTGCCCGCCGTCGCCGCGACCGGCCTGCCGAACCAGAACAGCTAGGAGGCCAGGCCGACGCCCTCCCAACCCGCGTACAAGGCCAGGTAGTTGTCGCGGGTGACCAGCAGCAGCATCGCGGTCACGAACAGGTTCATACAGCCGAAGAACCGAGCATCTCGGCGAAGACGATCATGCCACAAGCGAACGCGGCCACCGGCATCAGCACACCCACCAGGTCACCCCACCGGTCGGTGCGCCTGCCGCCAAGCAGCAGGATGACCGCCCCCGCGGCCGGCAAGGCCAGCAGCGGCCACGCCGCCCGCTCAGCGCCCGCGGCGGGCAGCGTGGTCACGGCTCCAGTCGCGTGCGCCGCAACAGCGGAAAGTGAGCCTCTCACCGGCCGATCCCTCAATCCCTTCCCCGCGCCAGGAATCCGCCCCGGAACGCTGACCGGAGCTTGCGGATTCCTTTCAGTCCGCCGCTTTCCGGGCAGACGCACCGGGGTGAACGAAGCGCCGCAAGGAAACCGCAAGCCCCGGCCACTAACGTCGGGGATCGTGCGTCAGCAACCAGCCGAGCGCGGGTCAGGGGGTATCCAGTGACAACGCTTCGCCAGACTCCGGCCGCGAGCGTGACACCGCGCGCGCAGCGCAAGGGATCGATCCTCGCGTACTGGCTGTCCTCCACCGATCACAAGGTCATCGGGCACCTGTACCTGATCACCTCGTTCTTCTTCTTCCTGTGCGCCGGCGTCATGGCCATGCTGATGCGGATCCAGCTACTCGGCCCGGACCAGCACTTCGTGTCCGACCAGCAGTACAACGAGCTGTTCACCATGCACGGCACGATCATGCTGCTGATCTTCGCCACCCCGCTGTTCATCGGGTTCTCCAACGAGCTGATCCCGCTGCAGATCGGCGCGCCCGACGTGGCGTTCCCGCGGCTCAACCTGCTGAGCTACTACTTCTTCACCTTCGGCGGGCTGATCCTGCTGGCCTCGTTCCTCACCCCCGGCGGTTCGGCCGCGTTCGGCTGGTACGCCTACGCCCCGCTGACCAGCGCGATCTACTCGCCAGGCGTCGGCGCCGACATGTGGATCATGGGCCTGGTGCTGTCCGGATTCGGCACCATCCTGGGAGCGGTGAACTTCATCACCACCATCTTCTGCATGCGCGCGCCCGGCATGACCATGTTCCGGATGCCGATCTTCACCTGGAACGCGCTGCTGACCTCGATGCTGGCGCTGATGGCGTTCCCGGTCCTCGCCGCCGCGCTGCTGGTGCTGGAGATCGACCGCCGGCTCGGCGCGCATGTCTTCGACGCCGCCAGCGGCGGGGCGATCTTGTGGCAGAACCTGTTCTGGTTCTTCGGCCATCCCGAGGTCTACATCCTCGCGCTGCCGTTCTTCGGCATCGCGACCGAGATCTTCCCGGTGTTCAGCCGCAAGCCGCTGTTCGGCTACAAGACGCTGATCGGCGCGACGATCGCCATCGCGGGCCTGTCGATGACCGTGTGGGCCCACCACATGTTCACCACCGGCGCCGTGCTGTTGCCGTTCTTCTCGTTCATGTCGTTCCTGATCGCGATCCCGACCGGGATCAAGTTCTTCAACTGGACCGGCACCATGTGGAAGGGGCAGCTCACCTTCGAGCCGCCGATGCTGTACTCGGTCGGGTTCCTGGTCACGTTCTTGTTCGGCGGCATCACCGGTGTCATCCTGGCCTCGCCGCCGCTGGACTTCGCGGTGTCGGACTCCTATTTCGTGGTGGCGCACTTCCATTACGTGCTGGCCGGCACGGTGCTGTTCGCGATGTTCGCCGGGTTCTACTTCTGGTGGCCGAAGATGACCGGCAAGATGCTGAACAGCCGGATCGGCAAGATCCAGTTCTGGCTGATGTTCATCGGGTTCAACCTGACCTTCCTGGTCCAGCACTGGACGGGCGTCGAGGGTCAGGTACGGCGCACCGCCAACTACCCGGACCTGCCCGGCAACGTGACCACGCTCAACATCATCTCGAGTGTCGGGTCGTGGGTGCTGGCCCTGTCCATCCTGGTGTTCTTCTGGAACGTGTACGTGACCTGGCGGTCCGGCGAAACGGTGACCGAAGAGGATCCGTGGGGCTACTGCAGCTCGCTGGAGTGGGCGACGTCCTGCCCGCCGCCGCGGCATAACTTCTACCGGATCCCCCGGATCAGGTCCGAGCGGCCCGCGTTCGAGGCGCACTACCCGCACATCAAGTGGGGCCGCGAGTCCCGCGGCATCGAGCAGACCATCCCGGCGGTCAGCAACGGCGGGCACAAGCCGGAATTACACCCGCCTGAACCGTGCGTACCGCACTCCGCTGACCGCAGCCGGGGAAGTGCGGGAGTTTGCCAGGGGGCGGCCGGGCTAGCCGGTGGCTGGTCAGAGCCCGGCCAGTTCGCGCAGGCGCGGGACCAGGATCAGGTAGCCTCCCTCTCCGGCCGCGTGCAGCGCCGCCGCGGCGGCGGCCTGGCAGGCCTCGTCCTCGCCGCGGGCGGCGAGCAGCTCGGCGTGCGCCCAGCGGGCCTCGTACCGGGTCAGCGGCGTGCCGGCGGATAGGGCAGCCCGGACGTGCGATGCGGCGTCCCCGGGCGTCCCTGCCGGGCCAGGCAGGCCCCCAGCCGGGCCGAAGCCCAGGCCGCGAAGAACGGATTCCCCGCCGCGGCGGTCAGCGAGTCCCGGAACGCCTCCTCGGCCCGGTCCGGCTTGCCTGCTGTGTCCCAGGCGATGCCCAGGCCGCGCAGCGCGGCAGCGGTGCACGCCGCGTGCCGGATACCGGTGGCGATGGCCGCCGCCTGCTCGGCCGCCTCCGCCGCCTCACCGGCCCGGCCGGCGAACGCGTGCGCCTCGCTGTGCCGCCACAGGCATTCGCTCCGTACGGCCGGGTAGCGGGCCGCTTCCGCCCAGGCCAGTGCCTGCTCGATCTCGGCGAGCCCGGCCTCTGGCTCGCCCAGGAAGGTGAGGACGTGACCGCGGGTGGCGCGCGGGCTCCACCACCGGAGCACCTCGGCCGGCATGGCGGGCAGGTCGGCCAGGTCGGCGAGCCCGGCGGCGGCTTCCCGCAGCCGCCCGGCCATGTAGCTGGACATGGCCTGCCAGTACAGCACCCGCGCGGCGCCGCGGGTCTCGCCGGCCTGCTCCAGCAGTTTGCGAGCGCGCCGGAAGCGGCGCCCAGCCCGGGCCAGGTTCCCGG
>JBOHCK010000320.1:0-6967 GCA_050698755.1 Streptosporangiaceae bacterium
CCAGCCCAGGGACAGCACCAGCCGGGCGGCCTGGACGGTGTAGAGGCTGTCGCGGGCGGCGGTGCGGGCCAGTCGCATCGCCAGGTAGAGCGTGCCGATGCTGAGCAGGTCAACCGGGATCAGGGTGACGGTGAAGGCCAGGGCCTGCCCGGCGGTGGGGTGGGCGGTGCCCAGGATCGCGCCGTTCCAGCTGGCTTGCACGCCGTGGGCCAGGCCGGACTGGATGAGCACGCTGCCGGAGTGCGGCAGCAGTGGCCGGGCGATGGTCACCCAGACGATCGGCAGCGGGCCGTGAGGGCTCAGGACGGGCTGGGGGCCTGTGAACAGGGCTCCGCTGCGGGTCAGGGCAACCAGCAACTCGAGCGCGGAGCCGACAGCATCGAACCAGAACAGGAAGGTGACCAGGGCGGCGAGCCGGTGCAGGGTGGCGAATCGCTGCAGCCGGCTCCGCGGCTTGGGGGGCTTGAGGGTAGGTGCGGACATCGGCAGGCCTCGCTTATCGACTATCGTTATTATCGAGAATCGTAAGTAACGACAATCGTTATGTCAAAGCGGGCGCGGACGGCCGGGCGGGTGAGCGGGTCCGGCCCGGCCGCCGGGCTCTGTAGCGCCTGGGCTCCGGGGCGGCGGGCGGCGCGGTTCCCGGAGCACCGGGCGGCGCGGGGGGCGCAGCAGCGGCGTTCGGGGAAAAGAAGAAACGGGTTACGGGCGGTCAGCTGGACAGATGGCTGCCGAAGAAGGTGAAGGTCTTCTCCCAGCCGTCCATCGCCTGCTCGGGCCGGTAGATCGGCCAGTGGTAGTAGAAGAAGCCGTGGCCTGCGCCGTCGTACCGGTAGAACTCATAGGCCTTGCCGTGCCGCTTCAGCTCCGCCTCGTGCAGGTCCACCTGCTCGGGCGAGGGATGCGAGTCGTCGTTGCCGAATATCCCGAGCAGCGGCGCCGCCAGGTCGGCGGTGTAGTCGATCGGCGCGACCGGGCGGGACGGCGACAGCTCCTCCTGGGCCGCGATCACTCCCCCGCCCCACAGGTCGACGACCGCGTCGAAGCCGGGCACCCGGGAGGCGGCCAGCAGGGCGTGACGGCCGCCGGAGCAGGAGCCGATGATGCCCACCTTGCCGTTGCTCGAGGGCAGGGCCTTCAGCCAGGCGAGCGCGGCGGCACAATCGGCCACCACGGTGTCGTCGAGGGCACCGCCCTGCGACCGGGCCGTGGCCGCTACGTCGTCGGGGGTGCCGTGGCCGAAGCGGCAGTACAGGTCGGGGCAGATCACCGTGTACCCGTGGCGCGCGAGGCGGTCGCAGAACTCGCGGTAGAACTCATCCCAGCCCGGCAGGTGATGCACCGCCACGATCCCGGGCGCGGGGCCATCGCCCGTTGGCCTGACGACGTAGGCGTGGATCTCGTCCCCGCCGCCGCCGGGATAGGTGATCACCTCCGCCTCCAGGCCGGTCCTGTCGTCGGTGCGGAACGAATTCCACATGGCCGATCCCTTCCGTCGTCACGGGCCGCCGGTCAGCGCCGTATCGCGGCCGCCCAGTCGGTTTCGTCTCGCAGCTGCCGTTTGAGCAGCTTGCCGCCGGGATTGCGCGGCAGCGGCGCCGCGCTGACCGCCAGGTACTGCGGGACCTTGAAATCGGCGAGATGAGCGCCGAGGTAGTCGAACACGGCCGCCGCGTCGAACTCTACGCCAGGCGCCGGCACGATGACCGCGCCGACCTTCTCGCCCATCATCTCGTCGGGCACGCCGAGCACCGCCGCGTCGTAGACGCCGGGCGCCCCGGCGAGAGCGTTCTCGACCTCCACGCAGTACACGTTCTCGCCGCCGCGGTTGATCATGTCCTTGATCCGGTCTACCAGGTAGACCAGGCCCTCGTCGTCGATCCGGGCCAGGTCGCCGGTGTGCAGCCAGCCGTCGCGGAAGGCCTCGGCGGTGGCTTCCGGCTTATTCCAGTAGCCCGGCACGACGTTGGGCCCGCGCACCAGCAGCTCGCCGGTACCGTCGGGCCGCACGGCGTCGAGGCGGACGTCGCACACCGGGGCCGGGAAACCCACCGAGTCGGCGTGGGCGACAAACTCATGCGGGAGGAACGTCGCGACGCTCGAGGTCTCGGTCAGGCCGAACCCGTTGCCTAGCCTGGCCCGCGGGAAGGCCTCGGCGAGCCGGGAGACCAGGTCGGGCGCGATCGGCGCCCCGCCGTAGGAGACCGAGCGGACGGCGGAAATATCAATACTGCCGAACGCCGGCTGGCTGATCGCCAGCCAGTAGATCGCCGGCACCGTGACCATCGTGTCGATCCGCTCGCCGGAGATGGCGTGCAGGAAGACGCCGACGTCGAAGGCGGGCATGATCACCGCCGTGCCGCCGACGTACATCGCGACCAGCAGCTGGCTGTTGCAGCCGGTCACGTGGAACAGCGGCACCGAGATCAGGGTGCGCAGGTCGTCGGGCGCCACGTAGAGCGCGCGTCGGCAGGTCTCCGCGTTGGACAGGAAGTTCCCGTGAGTGGTCACCGCGCCCTTGGGGAAGCCGGTCGTGCCGCTGGTGTAGAAGATCGCGGCCGGGTCGGCCGGGTCCTGGTCTTCTACTACCAGGGGCTCAGCGTCCGGCAGCGCGGCTCCCGGCGCGAATACGTAGCGTGCGCCTGAGTCGGTGATGACGTAGTCGGCCTCGGCGTCGGTGAAGCGGGTGTTGACCGGGACGACGGTGGCGTCGGCGAGCACGGCGCCGAAGAAGGCCAGCACCCAGTCGACGCCGTTGCCCAGGCGGATCGCCACCCGGTCGCCGCGCTCGACGCCTTCGGCGCGCAGCCCGCCCGCCACTCGCGCGGCCCGGTCCCACAGTTCGCGGTAGCTCAGCCGCGGGCCGCCGCCGGTTTCCGCGACGGCCTCCGCGGTGTCCCGCCGCTCGACGCTCGCGCGCAGCATGTGCACGAGGTTGGCGGGCAGGACGTCGTAGCGCTTGATGCCGTCGGGCCCGCGCGTGACCCCGGCCAGGTCAAAGAGGCCGCCGAGGCTGCTGCGGTCGGGGCTGCTCATGCCGCGCCGCCCCCGGCTTGGGTGAAATAGCGCACCGGGTTCTCGATCAGCATGGTGTCCAGCCGAGTCTGGGTGACGCCCGCTTGCAGCAGCGCGGGGAGCACGTCGTCGCTGATGTGCTCGTAATGCCAGTTCGGCGCGGCGATGGGGCGGAGCTGGTCGTGCAGCTCGCCGAAGTAATCGATGAAGCAGTTGGCGTCGTGGGCCAGGACCATGCTCGGGGCGTAGCCGCGCGCGGCGAGGGCGACGATGGTCTTGACGCGTTCGGCGGTGGGGTTGTACAGGTCCAGCCCGAACCGGTCCATGCCCAGGAGCACGCCCTGATCGGCGAGCTCGGTGAGGTAGTCGAGGTCGTTGCTGTCGCCCGCGTGCCCGATCACGACCTTGCTCAGGTCAACGCCCTCCTGCTGGAAGATCCGGACCGCGATCCGGCCGGTCTGGTGCGGACCCGAGGTGTGGACCGTGATGGGCGCGCCCGTCTCGAGGTGCGCGCGGGCGACCGCGCGGGCGATCCGCTCGACGCCGGAGGTCAGCTCCGGGGTCTCCATGCAGCACTTGAGGAACGCGGCCTTGACACCCGTGCCGGCGATGCCCTCGGTGATGTCCCGTACGAAGTCAGTGGTCATCGGCTCGGGCATCTCGACGAGCAGGCCGGGTCCCCGGAAGGCGTACTGCTGCGGGAGCTCCTCGTACACGTACAGGCCGGTGGCGACGATGATATTGACCGGTGTCTGCGCCGCGATCCGCTGGATGCGCGGGATGTAGCGGCCGAGGCCCCACACCGTGGGGTCGACGATGGTGTGGATTCCCTTGGCGTGCAGGGCGTTCAGCTTGACGATGGCGTCGGCGACCCGCGCCTCCTCGTCCCACCAGGTGCTGCCGTAGTTCTGCACGTGCTCGGTGGACAGGACGAAGACGTGCTCGTGCATGAGAGTGGGGCCGAGGTCGTCCAGCTCGACCGGACCGCGCACGGTCTCGACGCTTGCCATGAATCCCCTCTTTCGACTCTTTCGACGACGCCAGCGGGATCAAGATGGGACGTTCACGGCAGCTTCTCAAGGGCCCCTGGCCGTGTCAACGGCCGCTGGTGCGGACGGCGTGGACCGCTGGAGGGCGGCCACAGCGTGCTCGGCATGGCGTGGACCGCCGTCACCGCCGCCGCGATGTTCGCGCTAGCGGCCGGGAAGGCGCAGACCGGGAAAGCGCTCGGCAACCCGGTACTGATGACCGAGGGCCGGGTTACCGCGGTCGACGGAATCCTGGCCCTGGCCGTCCTGGCCGGGCTCGCGCTTAACGCCGCGGCCGGGTGGTGGTGGGCAGACCCACTGGCCGCCATCGTCATCGTGTTTTACGCGCTGCGGGAGGCGCGGGAGATCATCCTGAGCGACAGGATCCGCTAGGCGACGGACTGCACTGGTGCGGGCAGGGCACGGGGGGTCGGACGGGCGGTGGTCCAGCGCTCCGTGCACGACTTAGCGTCCTTGCAGTACCAGCGGACATCGGCGCATGCTTCGCCGCCGTCGGGGACCAGCAGGCCCAGCGGGAGCGCGATGCCGCACAGCGAGCACTGGGCTACCTGCAGTGGACGGCGGTGGGCGTCGCCTCCCGAGGAGTCTGCTGGCTCCAGGCGGGGACTGATGGGAAGCGGTTCGGGTTCCCAGGCCAGGGAAGCCGACATGAACGATGGGGCAGGTGTGGCCATGATTCCTCCAGGGCAGGAACAGCGGTCGCAAACCACCCCGGCCCTGTGGCTTGCAGCCGGGACGGCCCCCTCGCGACTTCAAACGGCAAGCTCGCTCATACCCAAGCCCGCTAGTGGGTACGCAACGCTCGCTCATACCAAGCCTGCGCATCCAAGGTAGCGACCCAAGTAAGGGCGATTCAAGGCCAAGCTTTGAATCCGTTAGTTCCCGCAGGTAGACGGGGCGGTGAACCAGAGGTCACGGGCGGGTGAACTCTAGTCCGGCGAAGTCCCCGGACTGGCGCCACTGCTCGATATAGCGGAAGTACGCGGGGGCGCCCTGGTGATACCCGCCGCCCAGCGGGAACTGCCGGTCGTCGAACTGGCCCTCGTTGTTGTAGTAGCCGGGGGTGCAGTCGGCCAGGAACGAGCTCATGACCGGGTTGGGCCTGACCTGCTCCATCCAGGCGTCCTCCGCCTGCTTGGTGACCTCGACCACGCCGTAGCCGTGCGCGGCCATGTGGGAGACGACGGCCGCGACCGTCTTGGCCGAGTCGGTCAGGTTGTGCGGGACGTTGGCCACGACGTTGCCGCCCTGCCACAGCTGGACGTGGAAGGCGTTGGGGAACCCGTGGACGTGGACGCCGTGCATGCTGCGCATGCCGTCGGACCAGGCTTCCGACAGCTTCGCCCCGTCCCGGCCGGCCAGGTCGAACCCGTAACGCCTGGTCGTCTCGGTGCCGACCTCGAAGCCGGACGCGTAGATGATGCAGTCGACGGGGTACTCGACCCCGGCCACGACGACCCCGGCCGGGGTGATCCGCTCGACGCCCCGGCCGTCGGTATCAACCAGGTGCACCGTCGGCAGGTTGTAGGCGGCCAGGTACTCGTCGTGGAAGCAGGGCCGCTTGCACAGCTGGCGGTACCAGGCCTTGAGCCGCTGCGCGGTCTGCTGATCCGCCACGATCTCGTCGACCCGGGCCCGGATCTCGCTCATCTTCTCGAAGTCGGTGATCTCGAAGTCCTCGAGCAGTTCGGCGAATCCGGCCGGGCCGCCCGGGCGCGGCGCGGTCAGGCGGCCGCGCATCCGCTTGGCCAGGTCGGTCCACCCGTCGTTGACGAGGTCCTCCTCGGGGAACTCGACCACGGCCATGTTGGCGATGAAGTTCTCCAGCCAGCGTCCCTGCCAGCCCGGCTGGGCGACGCCGGCGAACCACTCGGGGTCGACCGGCCGGTTGTCCCGGACGTCCACCGACGACGGCGTCCGCTGGACGACGAGCAGATCCCCGCACGCTTGCGCCAGGTGCGGGACGCACTGGATCGAGGTCGCGCCCGTCCCGATGATGGCCACCCGCTTGCCGGTCAGGCGGTCCATCGGCGCGCCGTCGGGGTCGCCCCCGGTGTAGGCGTAGTCCCAGCGGCTGGTGTGGAAGGCGTGGCCCTCGAAGGTCTGCAGGCCAGGGATCCCCGGGAGCTTCGCGACGTGCAGAGGTCCCGTCCCGATGCCCACGAACTGGGCGGTGAACTCGTCGCCCCGGTTCGTCCGCACGATCCACCGGGCTTTGGGTGCGTCCCACTCAAGCTCGGTGACCTCAGTGTGGAACAGGACGTCGTCGTACAGGCCGAACTGCGTGGCGATCCGGTCGCAGTGCGCGCGGATCTCCGGGGCGTGGACGTACCGCTCCGAAGGCATGTGGCCGGTCTCCTCCAGCAGCGGCATGTAGATCATCGCGGAGGTGTCACACTGCGCGCCCGGGTAGCGGTTCCAGTACCAGGTGCCGCCGAAGCCGCCGGCCTTCTCCACGATCCGCACGTCCTTGACGCCGGCCTCCCTGAGCCTGGCGCCGGTCACCAGCCCGGCGAAGCCGCCGCCGACGAAGGCGAACGTCACGTGGTCGCGCTTGGGCTCGCGCTGGGTCAGCGGAGTGTAGGGATCATCGAGCAGGTGGCGGAACTGGCCCGTGAATTGCAGGTACTGATCGTTGCCGTCGGGCCGGAGCCGCTTGTCCCGCTCCTCCGCGTACCTTCTGCGCAGGGCAGCCCTGTCGGCTTCGATCATGAGAGCTCCTCCCGGGGTTACCGCAAGTCACTCACGGCTCCGAGCGGAGCGTCAAGGCTCCGGTCAGTTACGGCAGTTGTAGATCGTGACCTGATCTGGATAGCTGCAGGTCACGGTCGCCTGACGTAAGCGGGGCGCGACACTGGCCAGCATGCCGGTAACGGATGGCCGAATATGCGGAAAGTCGGTGC
>JBOHCK010000321.1:0-6955 GCA_050698755.1 Streptosporangiaceae bacterium
GGGCCAGCCGGTACCGTCGACCGGCCAGGTGCCAATCGGCCGGCCGCTGCCCGGCCGCCGGGTCGAGGTCCTCGCCGACGGCAGGCGCTGCGACATCGGGCAGCTTGGCGAGCTGTGGGTCGCGGCGCCACACATCGGGCAGTGCTACCTCGGCAGCGAGCGCGCCGACCGGTTCGTGACGGGTGAGGACGGGCGGCGATGGCTGCGGACCGGAGACCTCGCCCGCCGCGACGCCGCGGGCCGGTTGCACCTTGCCGGGCGCCGGGATCGCCAGGTGCTCCTCAACGGGTACCGAGTGATGCTAGAGGAGATCGAGTCGGCGGCACGGGACTGCGCCGGGGTGACCGATGCGGTCGCTCAGGTCATCGGCGACCGCGGCGGGCAGGCGGTACGGCTGTGGGTACAGTCGGCCGCCGCGGCGGTGACCGCCGAAGCCGTCCGTGCCCACCTGACCACGGTGCTGCCGCCCAGCGTCGTGCCGGCGCGGGTCCTCGTGGTGGACCGTCTGGAGATGTCGGAAAACATGAAGCCGGTACCGCCTCAGGCCGTGCCCCCCGGGAGGGATGGACACCCAGGCCAGCCGACGGACCGGCGACTGCGGGAGCTGGCCGAGTCGGTACTCGGGCACCCGTTCGACCCAGCGGCGAACTTCTTCGACGCCGGGTTCACCTCGATGTCCCTGCTCCAGCTGAGCGCGGAGCTGAGTCAGCTGCTAGGGCACCCGGTCGCCGCGCTGAGCATGTTCAACCATCCCAACCTGGATGCGCTCAGCGCGTTCCTGTCCGGGCCCCCGGCCGCGCCTGCGCGCCCGCCCGCGCCGCCGGTTCCCGCCGGCCAGCGATCGGATGGGCTGGCCCGGATGCGGTCGAGCCGGCAGCAGGTCAGGACCTGGATTCAGGGGTCCGCTTAGCCCTGCCCGTCCGGGACGGAATCGAGCTCGTCGAGGAGCGCCTCTATCTCCGCGGCGTCCGCCAGCTCGACCTGGGCTTGGACGATCAGCTGCGCCAGGGCCTCGACGGTGGCCGACGAGAACGTGTCCCGCAGCGTCAGCTCCACGCGGAACTTCTCCCGGATGCGACTGTTCAGCTGGGCCGCCAGCAACGAGAACCCGCCCAGCTCGAAGAAGCTGTCGTAGACGCCGATGCGGTCGACGTCGAGCAGGTCGCCGAGGATCTCGGTTAGCTGGCCCTCGATCGGCGTGCGCGGGGCGACGTAGCGGTCAAGCGGCGTACTATCCGCATCGGGCTTGGGCAGGGCAGCCAGGTCGTAGTCGCCCTCGGCGGTCAGCGGCAGCGAGTCGAGCAGGAAGAGGTGCTGCGGGACCAGGTGATCCGGTAGCTGATTGACAAGCTGCTGACGGATCCCGGCCGCGTCGAGCGCCGGGCCGTGGCCGGCGACGTAGCCGACCAGCACGATACGACCGTCGGCCGTGCGGTACTCGGTCACCAGCGCGTCGTGCACCCTGGGTAGGTCGCGGAGCGTTCCTGCCGTCTGGAGGGGGTCGTGTGACGGGTCCACGTCCAGCGCGGCCACGAACTCAAGCGTGCCGTCGCTCCAGTGTCGCCCGAGGTCACCCGTCCGGAACTCACCGAAGCAGATCTCGCCGACCTCGCCGGTCGCGGCCGGCTCGCCGGCCGGGTGCCGCAGCCGGGCCGAAGCGCCGGGCAGCTCGCTACCCAGGGGGACCCGCAGTGGCGCCGCCTCGGGCTCCCAGTCGTCCGGTACCAGGTAGGCCGCGAGCGGCCGGCCCGTCCTGTCCACGTGGTAGAGGGCGACGCAGCGGCAGGCGGCCGACAGGCGGCGGACCGCCTCGATGTCATGGCAGAGGGTCTCACCCGCGTTCTCGACGAACACGTACCGCAGCGCCGGCAGCTGCCGCTCGGGAGCGCGGGCCGCCATGGCCCGCAGCAACGGTGGGCTCAGGTACGCGACGCTGACGGAGTTGTCGTGCAGCCAGCTCAGCAGGCCGTCCGGATCGCCGGCAAGCCCGCGTTGCGGCAGGACCAGCGCCGCTCCGGAGGTGAACGTGCTGGCCAGCGCCGACATCAGGTAGTTGGGCAGGCTGGACAGGACGGCGAACCTATCGGTGCCGCGCAGGTCGTACCGTTCGGTCGCCCAGTCGCCCGCCGGCGCGGCGGATCCGATGGCGTCATCAGGACCGCCTGGGACCTGATCCACGTCATCGTGCAGGATCGGGCGAAAATCCATCGTTCCGTCCGGTATCTCGCCCGCAGGGCCGCAGGCCAGTACGGCTGACACGCCGGAGTACGCAGGCAGGTCCACGGCGGCGTCGATCACAGAGAACGTCGCTCCGGCCTTCATGCAGCCAAGCACCACGGCCACGAACTCGGCGGTAGACCCGCTGACCACGGCGAGATGTTGTCCGGGGCGCGATAGGCCACGCTCCGTCAGGGCACGCGCCACCCGGTCGGCCGCCCCGTTCAGCCGCCGGTAGCTCCATATGCCGTTCGCGTCGACCAGCGCGACCCGGTCCGGGAGCCGGGCCAGCCGCTCCACCGCCAGGTGCGGCGCGGGCAGCGGGCGATCGGCGGGTGGGTCCTGGGTGGTGGCGGGCTGCCGGTCGGTCTGGAGGAGGTACTCGAAGATGCCGCGACCGGGGTCATCCGTGGCGGCGCGAAGCAACGCGACGACATGCCCGAGCAGAATCCGGATCATGGCGTCCTGGTAGCGCCCGGCATCGAACTCCAGGTCCAGGCGGAACAGGCCGTCCACTTCCCGCCCGGTCAAAGTGAGGTCGAACTTGCTTGGCGGTGTCGGCGCGTCCATCCGCTCCGCCGACACTCCGCTCAACGTCTGCGCCCCTGGGATGTCGACCCCGTTGAGAATGACCTGGAACAGGGGGGTACGGCCGGGTACGCGGGGCGCCCGCAGCTCCTGCACGAGGACGTCGAGCGGAGCATCCGCATGGGCGTACCCTCCCAGGGCGGCCTGCCGCACCCGGTCGAGCAGGTCGGCGAAGGTCGGCGCGCCCGACAGGTCCACGCGAACCGGAAGGGTGTTGACGAAGAACCCGATGAGGTTCTCCGTCCCGCCGTCGGACCGCCCGGCGATGGGCACCCCGATAACCACGTCCTGCTGGCCTGACCAGCGGCTCAGCACCGTCGCCAGGCTGGCGAGCAGGGTTATGAACGGCGTCACGCCGTACGCGCGGGACAGCTTGTGCAGCGCGGCCGTCTCCCCGGCGCACAACGTGGTCCTGACCAGGCCACCGCCGGCCCGCTGGGACGCGGCGCGCCACGCGCTGGTGGGCAGGGCGAGCGCGGGCGGTGCGCCGACCAGGTGACGCCGCCAGTAGTCCACCTGCTGCTCGAGGGCCTCGCCGGTCAGCCACCGTTGCTGCCAGACCGCGTAATCGCGGTACTGGACGGGAAGCGCGGGCAGGCCGGCCCGGTCCACCTCGCCGTCAACGCCATACAGCGCCGTCAGCTCCCGCACGAACAGGCCGACTGACCAGTCGTCACAGACGATGTGGTGCGCCGTGACGCTGAGCACGTGCTCGGAGTCGGCCAGCCTGACCAGGAGACACCGGAACAGGGGACCGCGCGCCAGGTCGAAGGGGGCCGCAGCCTGGTCATCCGCGAGCTGCACGGCCGCGGTGCGGCCGTCGGGTACGCCGGCGAGGTCCACGAGGGTGAGGTGCCAGTCCTGGTCGGGATCGTCGACGATCTGCACCGGCCCGCCGTCGACGGTCGGGAACCTCGTGCGCAGCGCCTCATGACGAGCCAGTATGGCGCGGATGCTGGAGTCAAGCGCGGTCACGTTCAGGTGCCCGACGAGGCGCTGCCGCACATGGACGTTGTACGCAGCGGCGGGCCGGAGCTGATTCTCCAGCCAGAGCCTTCGCTGATCGAAGGACAGCACGGGATCAGCGCCCGGCGGCCGCCGGCTGACTACGGGTTGCCCGGATGGCGTGGCCACCGCTGACGCCAGGGCGGCCACCGTCGGGGACTCGAAGAAGTCCACCGCCCCGATGTTCACGCCGCACAGCTTGCGCACGCGGCCGATCATCTGGATGGCGCGAAGCGAGTCCCCGTCGAGGTCGAAAAAGTCGTCAAGTACGCCGATGTCGGGCCGGCCGAGCACGTCACGCCAGATCGCGACGATGGCTTCCTCATGCGGGTTGCGCGGTGCCACGAACGAGACCGAGGTCGCCGCACCGCGAGGCTCGTCAGCTCCGCCGGACTCCCCGGCACCGGGGAAGATTGCCATACCCGCACGGTACGTACCCGGGATGGGCTGGTGCTGTCGCAGAAAGCGGTGACCCGGCCCGCGGGCGCCTGCGGACGTCGCAGAAACAGACGACAGGAGAGCGCAGGCGCAATCCGGTTTACTGGCTGACCAGCGCCCCTGCGACGGCTCCGGGCGCGGCATCACCGGTGTTGGGGAGGCTGCCTTCCTGATGAGTACCCTCGACAAGCTGTTTCCTTACCGTAAGGGCACAGGCGGTCTTGAGCTATTCGCCTTTCCCCACGTCGGGGGCGGCTCCGCCGTTTTCAACCCGCTGCGCGCTGCCCTGCGCCAACAGGACGTGGCGCTGTGCGCAGCCGTCTTCGCTGGCCGTGAACGGCGGCTGCGCGAGGAACCTCATCGCAGCATGGACTCGCTACTGGCCGAGTTCGCCGACCTGGCGGAGCGGGACGCATATTCGGCTTTCCTTGGTGATTACGTGCTGCTCGGGCACTGTGCTGGTGCCCTGGTCGCCTATGAGATCGCCAAGATTCTGGTGCGCGCTCCGTGCCGCAGTCCGCGGCTGCTCGTAGCCTGCAGCTGCTCAGCGCCGCCGCAGTGCGCCGATACCGGGATCAGCCGCCTGCCGGTCGAGCAGCTCATCGCCCGCACCGCCGCGATGGGAGGTACCCCGGGCGCGCTGCTAGCCGATCGCGACTTCCTTGCGGTCATGGAGCGGGCTCTGCGCGCCGACTGGCTGATCTACGACGGATACCGGTACCATCCGGCCCCGAAACTGCCGCTGCCCATCCTGGCGGTTCGCGGCGCCGAGGACGCCAGCGTGCCGGCCGATGAGCTGAGCCTATGGGGCGACCAGACTAGTGCGATGTTCCTGACCGCGGAAATCGGCTGCGGGCACTGGGTCCTCGACGAGGGATCGGCGGAACTGGCGCGGGAGATCTCAGCTGCCCTGTCCGCGATCGCCGCCGCCTGAACCGGCACCGGCCAGCTCGGGCGCCAGCTGGCTGATCGGCGTACCCGGGTCGGCGGCGACGGTCTCCAGTATCGCCACGAACTGCTGCACCAGCCGGTCGGCGGCCGGCTCGGCAAGGGTACCTGCGGCGTAGCGCAAGATGCCGTGCGCCGCGCGGGATACCTCCGCCATGACCAGTTCGAGCGGAGTCGCGCTCTCATCGAGCGGCAGCGGGAGGCTCTCGACCTGCAGCGGCCCGAGCCTGCCCTGCATTCCTAGCGGTCCCACGGTGGCCACCGCAGCCAGCTCGTCACCCGGCTCAGGCGACCGGTTGAACGCGAACAGCGCCTCGAACAAGGTAGGGCCGTGGCGGACCGCCTTGTGCCGTTCGGCCAGCAGCGCCATCGGGTAGTCCTGGTGCTCCAGGGCCCCGAGAACCTGCTCTCGCGTCCGCGACAGCAGCGTGCGGAACGATTCGCGCTCATCGGCCCGGGCGCGGATCATCACGGGGTTGGTGCAGCAGCCGACCACGCCGGCGAACTCGGGGCGCGTCCTGGCCGCGACGTCGGTTCCGATGACCAGGTCGCGCTGGCCGGTCTCGTGCATCAGCAGCGCCTCGAACGCGGTTACCAGCAGTACGAAGAGCGTGACGTTCTCCGCCGCTGCTCGCTCACGCAACCGGCCCGTCAGCGCCGCGGACAGCGAGAACCGGCGTGAACCGCCACGGGCCTGCTGGCCTGCCCTCGGCAGGCCCAGCGCCGGCACCCAGGTACCCACCTGGTCATCCCAGTAGCTCGCCAGGCTCGTTCCCCACGCGCCGTCTGTCACGACCGAGCGCTGCCATTCGACCACGTCGGCAAATGTCGTCCCCGGCTGGGGGAGCTCGACCTGAGGTCCTGTCGCGTACCCGCCGTAGTACACGCCAAGCTCCCTAGCCAGGATCGCCATCGACCAGAAGTCGCAGATGATGTGGTGCACCGACAGCAGCAGGACGTCGCCGGCGGGGTGCCGGTACATGTCGGTGCGCAGCAGCGGGCCCCGCTCGAGGTCGAAGGGCCGGCGGGCGGCGCTGGCCAGGCACTGCAGCAGCCCGGTCTCGTCGAGTTGGCGCGCGTCATGTTCGGCGTGGGCCGCCCGCCCCCCCGGCGCGACGAGCTGTACAGGTTCGCCGTGGCGGAGGGGGAAGACCGTGCGCAGGGTCGGATGGCGCGACACCAGGGTATCGAGCGCCCGCCGCAGGGCAGGGTGGTCCACCGGGTCCACCAGTCGCAGCGCCACCGCGACGGTATAGACCGTGCTCTCGGGCTCGAACTGCTGGATGGTCCACATCCGGCGCTGGTTGTACGACACGGGAGCCACGAACTCGGCGGGCCCTGGCCCTGCGGCCCGGGCGGCAGATCCGGCCGGGCCTGCCGCCCGCGCGCGGCCCGGGGCCGGCTCCGCCAGCTGCCCGCGCAGCCGGTCGATCACCTCGGACAGGCTGGCTCCGCCGAGCACCGCAGCGAGGGGGAAGCTCATCCCGAGGTCGGTGTCCACCCGGTGCTTCAGCTGGATGACCCCGAGGGAGTCAAGGCCAGAGGCGAGCAGCGGCTGCCGGAGGGCAAGCTCGCCGGACCCCTGGCCTGTGACCTCCGTGAGCAGGCCGCGCAGATAGCTCTCCAGGAGCGCGTCCCGGCCCTGCGGCGGCGCGGAGATCACCTGCCCGGCCGTCGCAGGCGCGCCGGGGCCGGACGGGCCGACGGCGGCGGCGTCCCGACCGAACTCCGGCAGTTCCGCGGCCAGGAACCTGGCTCG
>JBOHCK010000322.1:0-6903 GCA_050698755.1 Streptosporangiaceae bacterium
TCCATGGTAAGGAGAAGGTCTACGGTTCGATTCCGTAAGGGGGCTCCACAGATGGGCAGGTCAGGGACCGGATCGGGGTCCCCGTGGGATGGATTCAAGATCGGTTGACCGTCATCTGACCGTCGTTCTGGGCGTCTGCTGGTGGCACTGAGCCGGATGGATCGGCCTGGGATGACAGGTGGCCTGGGGTCGGCTGGTCGAGACGATGAACAGGCCGGGCCATGGCGTCCGCGCTCCTCTCCTGGCCCGCTATCGACTAGTTGACTTTCACCCTTACGAGTCCTTCGTCGACGGCCAGTCCGACCAACAGTGCCAGGAATCCAGCCATCTCCGCCCCGTCGGCGGCGAGTCCGTCGGCCTGGCAGAAGAGGCCGCGATGACCGCGCATGATCCAGTGCGGTGCGTAGCTCATGGCGACGCCCCGGTAACATCCCGCTGGCAAGCTGCCATCAAGATCATTCGTCTGCGTTGAGGTGCGCCCTAGCGTGACTTCGGATACGGCCGTCCTGCAGTGCAGCCAGTTCTAACTGCGTGGCGGGCCAGGTCGGCGTCCGGCAGTCTGGATGGCGTGACGGAGCCCGCTGAACCTGATGAGATCCCGCGATTTGACTGTGGGCGTGTGCTGGCGCGCGCTGCTGACCTTCTGACGGGTTTCGAGGCTGCGAGCGTGATGACGTTGCTGTATGCCGCGTGCAGCAGTCCGACGGCTCGTCAGGCTATGGCGAGCTGCGCGGCGCTGCTGATGTCGTCCTGGGCGGAACCGCCCGCAGGCGCGAAGCCCGCGACCTGTGAGGATCTGGCACCTTTGGTGGAAGCGCTGCGCGAGGCATGCCCAGACCTGGCGACGGTAGAGGACTTCCTGCCTCTCGATCCACGGGAGAGCGTGCACTTCCGGACTCGTTCCGATGATGGCTCATGGGATTTCCGGGTGCATCCTGGTGGGCTTGAGTCGCCGCTGCAGGTGCTGCAGGCAGCCGTCAACTATGGCGAGGCCTTGGACCCTGTTCTTCTTCCTCGGCTGGGCTTCGGCGTGGCCGACATGCTCCAGCTGGCAGCCGGGATTCTCGACGCGGAGCTGTCGACCCTGGCGTCGGCGTGGAGCGACCAGCAGGTCTCACTAGAATCACCGCCGACTGTCACCCAGACAGAAGTTACTGCGGCCGGAGAGTATCTGGAGCGCTGGCGGTTGCGTGAGGGGCTTCCCGCCGCGCTTCTTGACCTCCCTGCAGATCGGGCCGGTGACCGGCTCGCGCTCGCTGCGCGGAGCCTGATGATCGACTCCCAGCTCTTGTCGTTTGACGCCGGTCCCGACCGCGTTCATGTCGGCCCGGCACTGTTCGTGCGGGACCAGGGCGGCGTGCTGCCGGTCCCATCGGCGCTGGTGATCGAGTCGCTGATGGCCGCGGTGACCGGAGCATTGCGGCTCCTGCCGGTGCCTGGTGAAGTCCTGGCAGACTCAACCGACCGCGGCGACCCGCCGAGCGATAGCTCGGCAGTGGCGCCGCGAGTCACCGCCGATGAGGCAGCCGAAGCGGCGCGACGGTGGCGAGACAGGGCTGACTCAGACCTGGCGTGGGCATGCCGCGCCCTGCCGGCGACCATCCTTTTCGGGAACCTGGCTGATGACGGTCACGAACTGCTCCTGATCGGACCTGGCCATCGACACGTGGTTGCCGTGGAACTGGTCACCGGCCTGACCGGCAAGGAGGTCGCTGAAGGCGTCGCGGCGGCGAGTGAGCGGCTGGCAGCGTTCGGGCCGGGCAGCCGCTTTCGCGTGTCACCCGCGCGTGATGACGGCGCAGGGCTCGGCCGCGCGTCGGCTGGGATCCCGCCGCCGGTGGGCACCACCGACTCGGCTCTCGCGTGGCGTGCTGGAACAGCTGATGCGATTCCGTTCGCGGACTCGCTGATGACCGGGGAGGCCGCGCCGCTTGCGGCGGGGACAGCCGTGACGCGCCTCGTTGTCGTTGACGGTCCTTGGCAGCACGGACCCCGCTGGATGCCTGGAATCCCGGTGTGCACGCTTGATGAGTTCCGGTCGCTGCTGGGCACTCAGGACTGGCGGAGCACGGACCGGGAAGAGCTGTGGTCGTTTCTCGATGAGCTGACCGCGCTCGGGGCCGACACGGCTGGCAGCGGCTTCGCAGAGCTTGTCTGCTGGTCCATCCTTGATGCCTGGGATGCCTGGCAAGCGTGGGGGATGCTGTGTCCCGCGTGGGTGCAGCCCGATACCTGCGCCCAGATCTTGCCGCGAGGCCTTGACGACGCCTGGGAGCGTGACGGGGTCCTGGACAGCGTGGATGCGGTCCTGGTCGGCGCCCGGATGGGCGGCGTCCGGGAGTGGCAGGAGCTGATCCCGACGCCGGTGCCGGCTGCGCAACCGGACTCTGACGAGCTATCCCTGGTGGTGACGCTGTCCCTTTACAAGCCGCGGCGGATTTGGTGGGTTGCAGCTGACATGGGGCTGCTCGTCACTACTGATCTTGAGTTCCGCGGTGGCCTGACCTTCAGCCGCGCAGCGATCGGCACGCTGGCGAACACGATCGAGGGGACGCTGCGTGAGGTAGCGCGCCGAAGCCCGGATGCCTGGCGGCTCTGGCGCGAAGCGCACGGTGATCATCCAGTCGAGATCCAGGTCATGCCCAGCCGCATGCCTGAGGACGGGTCGGCGCTGCGATTCGTCGGCATGGGGCCGCTCTTCGACCTGCTCTGCGTCGATCCGCAGCGACTCGCCGATCTTCCACCCGCTGACGTGCATGCCCTGATCGGGGAGGCGCTAACGTTCGGCATGCTGGCACGCCTGCAGCCGATTCCCGATCCTGACGAGTCAGCCGGCGACCCGGATCCGGACCTCCCCAGCGCGGATCACACTGACGACCCGGGCCGCGAGGGCGGCTCGGGGACGGTCATGGAACTGAGCCCGGGCGACGAGGACATCCAGCATGCGGAGACGTTCAGGGCAGCGTGGCAGGGCATCCGGCCCCGCCTGACACGGCACGCCAGTGCGGTGCCGTTCCAGCCTCATGCGCTGACCCCGGCCCAGACCCTCACCGAGGGCGGGCAGACCAGGGCCAGGCGCGCGATGGCCAGGCGGCTCCAGCCCCGGCTCGGTCCCGGCGCTCATCCGCTCAGCGTCGTCCTCGGCGAGTTCTGCCCCGCCGCGCTCGACGCGGTCAGTGATGCAGCCTGCGGCTACGCGCCGCGAGCCGCGCTGGCAGCGGCGTGCGCGGAACTCGAGCGGGCCCTGAGCGACAGGTTCGCCTCCCGCGTCAGTCTCGAGATGAATCTCGGGAGTTCCTGGGCCGACGAGACGCTAGCCGAACTCGACATCGGCACGCCCAGCGACGACACGCGGCGCTCACGCGTCGCTGAGCTGCTGACCGAGCGACTCCTGAGCCAGCCCCCGGTCGGCTCGCTCGGACCGGACCGCCGTGATGTGCACCAGCTTCTTGACCTGGCGTCCGCGGCGCTTGATGCCTCACAGGACGCCCAGTACGCTTTCGCCGCGATTCGCCCGGCGGGCCTGGAGGTCAGCGACTTCGGCGACCTCGAGATCGTGCCTGCCGGACCCGCGAAAGCCAGCATCTACGCGTGGCAGCAGGCGCAGTTCGAGAGCCAGGCTCAGGCCGTGGTCGCAGGCAGCAGGACCTCGCCTGACGTCATGGGAACCCTTCCGGCCGTCGAAGAGATCGAGTCTCGCAATGAGGATGAGGAGGCAGGCCCGCGAAAGACTCTCCGAGCCATGCTCGAAGGTGATGCTCGCGGGAACTCCGGCTTTAGGGCGCTGAATGCGGGCGGACTGCTCAGGGTGGACGATCAGCTCATCCAGCACTGCGGCTTCGGGCTCGACAGCGTCCGCGCGGTACTCGCCACGGTAACTAGCTGGGAAGTCCCGGCCGAACCGGATCCGCCCATCGCGCAGGTCCAGCGCACGGCCCTCGTGGATGACGTGACAGCGTGGTCAGGGCTGCCCCGCGGGCAGATCGAAGCCGCCGTCGGGGCATGCACCCTCACCGCGGAGCGCATCAGGCAAGATGGTCTCCGATACTGGCAGCTCAGGGAACGTAGCGCGCGGCTTGCGCTGCGCCCGCTGATCGAGCCGCCGGACGCCCAGGGCACCGACGACCTGTGGCTCCTGCCCCGGTGCGCGCACCGGACGCAGCAGCTCATCCTCACCTACCTCAACGATCAGCAGCTTCCGTGGCCAGACTTGCCAGCACCCGTCCAACAGGCAGTCAAAGAATGGCACAAGCTGGCCGAAGACCAGCTGGAGAAGGAGCTCGCCGCGGCGGCACGATCAGCCGGACTGGCCTGTCGGCTCAACCTGACGCCCAGAAAGGCTGCGCTGGAAGGCCTCATGCTCCACGGCGAGATCGACCTCATCGCGGTCGACGTAATCCGCCGCAGGATCTGGGTCATGGAGGCCAAGCACCTCAGGCAGGCCTTCACCCCGCTTGAAATGGGATTTCGCATCGCGGACTTCCACGGGGCAGACGCCCTGGCAATTGGACCGGGCACCAATGAGTTCCGCCAGTTCAGGAGCCGCAGCTTCAGGCCTTACGTACAGCGTGTTCTGGCCAACGCCAACGATGTGCAGCACCACAAGCGGGCCGCGGTCCGGCTCGTCAGCGCAGTCTCGCCGCAAGCGAGCTTTCCGGAGAGCGCCGCCGACGACTGGGAGGTCATCCCCCTCATGGTCACGTCACATGCTGAGGTCCCGGCCTTCGTCCCGGACCCTGGAGTACCGTTCGTCCTAATTGACCGTCTCCGAGAACTCCTGACGGCAGACGAGCGCCCGGCTCCCGGATGGTGTTCGCCGCGGACGCGCTGACCTAGCAAGGCGACTAGGGCGACTACGGCCAAGACGTCGTCGGCGATGCCCAACCCGATACTGGGCCTGGTGCTGGGCACGGACCATGCGAAGGACCACAGCCCAACGCGGAGGACTTCGTACAAGTCCGAGATGCTGGGGGTATCGAGACCTCAAATAATAAAGGGGCAGTGGCCGCATGCGGCGAGTGCCCCTTTAAGTCCGCGACCAAGTATACCTGCTGTAGCGGTAGTGTCAACTACCCTCAGTCGTTCGGCATCTGCGCTGGTTTGGAGGCACCATGACTGTCGCCGACATCGAGGCTGGCGACCATACGGCCCCGGACCCGTATGCCCTACTAGTGCTCGCACGTATCGGTGATTTTCTCACGGAGTCTGCCCTTGGCCTCGCCGCCTCTGGGATCTCGGATCGCTGCTGTCGCTCGAAGAGCTTTGGGAAGCTGGCAGATGGGAGGCTATGGGAGTCCTCAGCCCCGCCGCTACTGACTGGCAGCGTAGCGAGTTGCGCGCCGTCATAGGACCTGACGCGGGCCTGGGAAAACGTGAGTTGCGCAGTGAACTGACCGCCGTTCTCAATTTGCGGCTTCCTGACCCGAGTCCGGCCCGGCGTCGGCTGAGACAGATTATCGATCATGCCCGGATCGGCTATCTGGACCGATGGGCCGCTGCATTGCAGGATCAAACTAAGCCGAAACCAGAGCGACTCGCACGCATCGTGGCAACTCATCTACTTGATCTCGGCTACAGTGCGCCGCATCTGAGAAGCTGGGTAGGCCGGTTGTGCCAGGAGCATGCAGATGCTGCCGGGATTCTCGAGTCTGCTGCTGAACTCGACCGAACTCGCGAGCGGACATATGAGGTTTTGCTCGCGTTTCATAAGATCCCGCAGCGTCCTCAACTGGCTGAGCCGCTTGACAACTGGCGGTCAGGTACCGATGTTACTGCTTGGCTGCGCACTCAGGGATTTACTGTCGCCCAGGTCAGAACCGGTGGAGGATTCGTCTATCATTTCACGGCTCGGGACGCTTATGGTGCTGCTGCGCAGGCTCGAAGTATGGCTGAACGGCTAGTCGCACGTTCGGCCTTCCTACGCCGGGATCGTGGGGGCGTCCAGCCGTTGCCTCACGTTTGGGTAGCTGGACACGCTAGTGCCATACCGCTCGCCCCGCCAGCTCGCGGTGCTGACGTGCTGTCGCTGGTGCACGAGGGGCACATGTACAGAGTTGACGGGACGCGCAGCAGAGTCGACGACGCTCTTGAACTTGCAGCGCCGATCAATCAGGGCCCGCTCGGGCCGGCAGTAGCAGGTAGCTGGGCTGCAGTGGAATCCTTGCTATCTAATCCCGACGATCCGCATGAGGAACGTTCTGGTAAGGCGGTCGCAGCTGACAGACTAGCTGCGATCATCGCGTGCTCCTGGCCCAGGGCTGAACTTACGACCTTGGCTCATCGCTATCAACGCTCGGAGGCGAACGAACTGACCGGGCGCCTAGCCGCTTGCGGGACTAATCGTGATCGCGCTCGAATCATGGCGCAGGCCATTAGCGAGAATAGGGAACTTCATTTTGGCGAGATACGAGCTGGCGACAGCGAGCAGGCCGCACTGGAACGTATGCGCGCGCTTCTCGCTCAGCCCCGATCTACGTTGCACGACGTTCTCATCCCGATCAAGGTGGCTATCCGCCGGCTCTACCGATCGCGAAATATCGTGTTGCATGGCGGTTCTATGAAAGGAGTGTCGCTCGACGCTTCCTTGCGGACCGGCGCTCCCCTCATCGGCGCCGGGCTGGACCGCATCACTCATGCTGCATTGGTTGAAGGACTCGACCCGCTTGACCTGGCAGCACGAGCTGAAACTGCTTTGAACCTTGTTGGAGGCGAGACGAAGCTATCGGTAGTAGATCTTCTCGAACGACCGCTTGATTTGGGGAGATCCCTTTCGTGAGTCGCCAGGCAGAGTGTCAGGGTCTCTACCGAGCATCTCGGCCAGTGCCGCCGCGCGGACCTCCTGCGCGTCGACGCCGCCCTCTCAAGGCGGTAGCGGCGGTTCGAATCCGCTCGGGGCTACTCATG
>JBOHCK010000323.1:0-6827 GCA_050698755.1 Streptosporangiaceae bacterium
AAGCCGCCCCCACAGCGGCCACCGCCAGCGCCTAGTGACACGCCCCGTCACCACGCCAGCACCCATCCCCGCAGGTCAGACCCCAGATCCACGCACTAGCCCCGGCTCACATCTGCGGAACGCAGGCGAGAGCGGCCAACGGCACGAAGATCCCCTGATAACCGCGCGCAGTCCCGCCGATCTGCTCGGTTCGGGACTTCGATGACCGGACGACATCGACGACGCAGATTGGGAGTGATCTGTGCCGCGTTACCCCCGTCAGTGCCAGGGTGGCGTTGACTGTTGTGCATCGGCGGGACCGGTAGCGACGAGAGCTTCCAAGCAGTCCTGCGGGCGCGCAAGACCCTGGAGGCGCACAAGATCCGCGAAGCCTTGCCGAGGACTGCGCCGGGGTACCTTCAGGTAGCCGCAACGTCCAGAGCCTCTTGGCGGGTAGCGAAGCTTTCCATGCGCGCAATCATGCCGTCGTCAAACGAAAGGACCAACGTGCGCGGCCCTCCAACTGGTTCGAGCGCGGAACCCGCGGGTCCTGGGCCGAAGTCGGGCCCCTCGACCGTTACGATCACCCGGTCGCCTACCTCTTCTGCCTCCATACGGGTGACTCTCGGCACCTGTCCACCGCGGGCCGAGCCGAGGACGCCACGGACCTCGTCTCGTCCATGGCAGGCCAGTTCCGGCAGCACTCCCTGCCAAACCACGTCCTCGGCGACCGCGTCGATTAGGGGCGCCATGGTCTGGCCGCGAGACATCTCTCCCCAGACCGCGAGCACTCGTGCCAGGTTGCTCCCAGGCTCGGTCATGTCGCCTCCGTCTCGTCTTCCGCGAGAGTACTACTCGCACGGTTGGCCGCGCTCAGTCGAGCGCGAATCCGCTGCTATGCAGCGGCGACAGGCATCTGGCGCTGGCTGTTGGCGGCGTGCCGAACTGGCCGATCTGTATCGCGGCCGCCGTAGGGTGAGCACCTGACCCGAAAATAGAACCTAAGTTGGACAGGCGGCAGCGGACCGTGACCATCGCGGTGCGGTCAGGGTCGTGGGGGCGGTATGGGTCAGGCGGTCTGGGTGTTTCCTGACCTGGACGGTTCGGGCTCGGGTTCGGGGGTGCGGCACAGGGTGACTTCGAAGCCGAGGGCACCGAGCTTGCCGACGTGGTGGGCGATCTGCCGGCGGATGTCGGCCTGGCGTTCGTAGTAGTCAGCGCCGAGGTCCTCATACCGCATGCCGGGGTTGGACAGCAGCTTGTGGTACACCTTCAGCTGGGTGTTGCCGACCGCGACCTGGGCTTTGGGTTTGCCGCGGCGGCGGGCCAGCCGCCGGTAGCGGGCGCCTTCGCGTGTGGCGGTCTTGCCGGCCGCGATGGCGGTCTCGCCGGTGATGGCGGCCAGGTACCGGTTGCCCTTCTTGGATTTAGATCGTCCCGTCCGCTTGCCGGACTGGTGGTCCAGCGGGGTGCGGCCGGCCCAGGAGGACAGGTGCGCGCCGGTCCGGAAGCGGGTCATGTCGACGCCGGTCTCGGCGATGGCGTCCTGGGCGGAGCGACGGCCCCAGCCGGGCATCGACTCGGCCTGGGCCAGCTGCTCCTCGTACGGGGCCAGCAGCAGCTCGATCGCCGCGGTCAGCTCGTCGATCTCGGCGTTGACCCGGTCGATGCGCGCCAGCATGGCGGCCAGCAGGGCGGCGTGCTCGGCGGTGAAGAACTCCGCGCCTTCCAGCGCCTCTTCCAGCTGGCTGATCTTGCGGCGGGCGCGGGCCCGGGCCAGCTGGGCTAGCATCTTGGGGTTGCGTTCCCCGGCGATCAGGTGGTCCATGATGTCCCGGCCGGTCACCCCGTGCAGGTCGGTGACGACACTGGACAGCTTGATCGCGGCCGATTCGAGCAGCTTCTCCGCGCGCTGCTTCTCCCGGCCTCGCTCTTCGGTCAGGTCCCGGCGGTACCGGGTGTGCAGCCGGATCAGGCGGAACTCCGGGGTGGCCACGAAGCAGGAGGTGACCGCGCCGCGCTCAAAGCACGCGGCCAGCCACCGGGAATCGGACGGGTCGCGCTTGGGCCGGCCGGGCAGGTTCTTGACCTGCTTCGCATCAGCCAGCACGCACTCGAACCCCTCGGCCTCCAGCCGGTAGAACGGCCCCTTCCAGTAGTCCCCGGTAATCCGGGGTCAGTTCCTGCCGTCTGCGACGGAGGGCGACGAGACCGGTTTGCCGGTTTCCCCTGCTGTCGCGGACGGGTTATCCGGGGAGGGCCCGCCACGCGGATAGCCGGCAGCGGAGGCCATCTGGCGCCTGCCTCTCGTCGATGCCGCTTTTGCCCTTCCCGTCGCGGACGCGGCCGTCACGACCCGACCTGGGCAATGCCCGATTTCTATGCTTCTGGACCCCGGATAACCAGCGCTGCTTCCATCACCACCGCGGGCACCTGCCAGCAGCGCAGCCAGTCCGCCAGCGCCAGCACCTCCCGCTTGGTGGTGCCGAAGCTGCGGGTCTCGGCCGCCCGCCGCGCCGGGTCCTTCTCTGACGGCACCCGGATCGTCGCGACCAGCCCGGCCTTGCCGATGTCGATGCCGCACACCCGGTCCCGGTACAGCGGCTCGTCAGTCACCTCTTCCACGCGTCCCTCACCTGTTCCTTCACGGGTTGTTACCCTGCTAGGCGGCACCGCCCGGGGAGCCGGGGGCGAGCGGAAGAAACTGACCCGCGTGCTCGAAGCAACAGTGAACGGCCCCTTGGAAGACCGGCTCCCGGCGTCAGGCTGACCGGCGGCCTCAACCGCACCAGAGTGAAAACGACGTCACGGGCGGTACCGCCCGCTATTTTCACGCCGGTACGGCGTCGCGCGCAGCGATACAGGTGGCTGACCGGAAAAGTCCCGGGTCTGGCAACGGGATGCGGGCTCCGGTCTCCGGCCCCGCAATCGGCCTCGCGGCGGGTAGCTGCGCTTCGGCCGGCGCCACGCCTGTCCGTGTGGCGCCCCGGCCAGCCAGCGAATATCTCTGGTTCAGGTGCCGGCGAGCAGGTCCGGGTTCAGGCGGGTAATGAATTCGGCGCAGTTCACCTCGGACGTGTCCGCGCTGTACGCAACCGCTGTGGCCGACGGCTAGCACCGGCTGCTACGGAGCCGCGTTGTCCGGTCAGCTACCGTACGCGTCGTTGTAGTTCCACCATTGGTACGGAGGTGTCTGCGGGTATCCCTCGGGCGAGTCCTCCCACTCCTCCTGGCGACCGAGCGCCGTCATGTCGAGGTAGCTCCACGTGGTGCCCATGTTCTCGGCGCCGCGGCTGTTGATGAAGTAGGTGCGAAAGATCCGGTCGCCTTCGCGGATGAAGGCGTTGTGCCCGTGCCACTCATCAACGCCGAAGTCCTTGTCGAAGTCGTCCGTGATCGTGTACCAGGGGATGCGCGTCCAGCCGTGGCGTTCCTTCAGCCGCCGGATCTCGGCCTGGGGGGCGCGCGAGGCGTAGGCGAGCGTCGTGTCCCGCGCGTTCAGGTGGGCCGGGTTCGCGACTTGGTCGGCGCCAAAGGAGCAGCCCACGCAGGCACGCTCCGGATACGAGCCGCCCTCCGCGTACGTGGTGACCGTCGGTTCGAAGAAGGCCCGGTAGACGATCAGCTGGCGGCGGTCCTCGAACAGGTCGGCGAGGCTCGCCGGTCCGTTGGGCCCTTCGAACGAGTACTCCTTCTCAACCGCCATCCACGGCATCCGTCTGCGCTCGGCGGCAAGCGCGTCGCGCGCCCGGGTGAGCTCCTTCTCCTTGGCCAGCAGCCTCTCACGTGCTGCGTTCCACTCCCCCGGCGAGACGATCGGCGGCGTCTTCATCTGGCACTTTCCTCTCGAGCAGGACCGACGCCTTGCATGCTGTAACAGCGCCCATCGGCGACACAAGCGAGGCTATCACCGCCGTCCGTCGGGCAGGGCGGAGCCGGAAATGAGGGGACTCGACCGCTACTAGCGCGCCGCCCGGGGCGGCATGATCGATCTCGGCGAGCTCGGCCGGCGATGGCTCCGAACTGGCACCAGGCCACCGCGAGATCGCCGTCAAATACCTGGCTCGCTGCCACCGCCGGTACCTCCGGCATTGAGCACGGCCACCGCCAAGAACCATAACCGGACGTTCTGATCGCTATGCCCGAGGCAGAACATCCGGCCAAGTCCTGCCACGTAATCGGCTGATTTCCTACCAAAACGATGGAAAAAGGACCGCACGATGATCGTCGGCAAGGTCGATAGAGCGTGAGTGAGTATTCCACTTCGCGCATAGATATACGTGTGGATGAAGTACTCATTTCGGCAGAAGAGGTGGACCTTATGGCCCAGCGAGTCGGGAACGTTCGCGAGGTACGTTCTGGTTGCCGCGCTGAACCGTACCCGCCGACTCGGGGTGGCCGACGCCGCACTAGCCGCCGCAGCGCTGTTCACTCCGCTACGACGCCGGGTGCAGCGGGCGGTGGACCGTCGGCTCAACCGGGCCAGGTACGACGCCGACCAGACCGTGATAGCGTTCGCGGCCCGGCTGAAAGACGCGGTCGACCCGGACTCGGTCCGCGATGACCTGGGCTAGGTGGTATCGCGCGCCCTGGAACCTGCCCACCTGTCCGTGTGGATCAGCCACCGCGACTGAGACCGGCTTCGGGCGCTTCGCCACCGTCGGGTCAGGCCGGGTGCGGAACTTAACCGACCTATTCCCCGTGCCTGACCACCTCGTCATCTCCGTGCGCTCATTAGCTGCGAGAACGTAGTCCAGGCGGCGATCTAGGTTCTGGCTAGCTGAATAGAGCACCGTATAAGTTCATGCTTCGGGCCGGACAGGTCGGCAATCAGAAAGCCGCCTACCGCCGGAGCTTCGCGAGCGAGGAATGCCGCCCGTGGTGGTTCGTGTTGTCGCGCGGGTGAAGAAGATTGGCTTCCTCTCGTTCGGGCACTGGTCATCGTCGCCTGGTTCGCAGACGCGATCGGCGTCGGATGCGCTGCTGCAGTCGATTGACTTGGCTGTGGCGGCTGAGGAGCTGGGTGCTGACGGCGCATACTTCCGGGTGCATCATTTCGCGCGCCAGCTGGGATCTCCGTTCCCGCTGCTGGCGGCGGTTGGCGCGCGGACCAGCCGGATCGAGATCGGCACGGCGGTCATCGACATGCGCTATGAGAACCCGCTGTACATAGCGGAGGACGCTGGCGCGGCCGACCTGATTTCCGGCGGGCGCCTGCAGCTGGGAATCAGCCGCGGGTCGCCGGAGCAGGTGATCGACGGCTGGCGGTACTTCGGCTACCAGCCGGACGAGGGGCAGACGGATGCCGACCTGGCCCGCAGGCACGCCCAGGTGCTGCTCGAGGTGCTGCGCGGTGAGGGCTTCGCGCAGCCCAGTCCCCGCCCGATGTTTGCGAATCCGCCCGGCCTGCTACGCGTGGAGCCGTACTCGGCAGGGCTGCGGGAGCGCATCTGGTGGGGGGCTGCGTCACAGCGGACCGCCGCGTGGGCGGCCGGGCTGGGCTTGAACCTGCAGAGTTCGACGTTGATCACGAACGAGTCGGACAAGCCCTTTCACGTGCAGCAGGCTGAGCAGATCCAGGCCTTTCGCGACGCATGGCAGCAGGCTGGCCACGAGCGGGTGCCGCGGGTGTCGGTCAGCCGGAGCATCTTCGCCCTGGTCGATGACCGAGACCGGGCGTACTTCGGCCGCCGGAACCAGGACACCGACGAGATCGGGTTCATCGACGCGGAGGCCTGGCCAGGGGTGGCTGGCAGATCACGGCCGTGTCCGGGCGTGAGCTGACGTGGCGACCCGGTCACGGGTTGTGAGATCAGGGGGCCGGCGCGACTGGTCGGCGTCGGCGTCTACCACAGTAGTTACGTGCAATCGGGAATGCCGCCGAAGTGACCGCCGGGGGACATGTGATCGCGCGGCTGGGCCTCCTAGCTTGGCGCCGTTCGCTGCTTGGCCGGAGACGATTACAAACAGGCCGTCGTGGGGGACAGCGCCCGCTGGGTGCTGAGCCGCCGGGACGAGCGGGTCTCGCACCATGAGGTAGTTGCCGAGATCGAATGACCGGCCTCGGCGTCACCGGAGGTGTGCTCGGATGCCACGCAGAAGATTTGCTCGGCGGGCGGGCGCCTGACGGCGCAGGCCGGGTCAGAGCAGGAATGGGTAATTCTCCCGATGCGGGGCGCAGCCTCGGTTTCGTACCTTGCTATTGCGGCAGGTCACCGCGTTGACAGGGGAGGTTAGACATGATTCTGGCGACCACGAAGGTGGAGGACTACGAGCGGTTCCTGCCGATCTTCTCGACCAAGGGCGCCGAGAAGCGTCGGCAGCACGGCTCCAGGGCGTGACGGTCTTCCGGGATCCCGGTGAGGACGACCGCGTCTGGGCGCTCTTCAACTGGGATCTGGAGGGCTGGCGGAGCTTCGTTTCCGACCCGGAGGTTCCCGCGATGCTCCACGAGGCGGGCCACGTTGGCCGGCCGCAGGTCGCGGAGCTCGGCGGCACCTACGACGCCTAGCGCGACCGCGTCGAACGCCATCATCGATTCATTCACGAGACACAACCAAAGGAGTCAGTCATGAGCAGCCCTGCAGTCAAGTCACCCGGGTACCGGAAGTACGTCCTGCGCTGGGACGAGCGTCCGGCAGCCGGCACGTCCGAGTACGAGGCAATTCAGTCCCGCATCCTCCAGGTGTTCCGCGAGTGGAACACGCCCGAGGGGTTCACGATCCACCAGTTCGTCATCCGTGTCGGTGACTGGGGCGGGTACATGGTCTTCGAGACCGACAACCTCGCCGACATCCACTTCCTGAGCACCGCCCTGGCTGGCTTCACCTTCCAGCTCGAGCCCGTGA
>JBOHCK010000324.1:0-6813 GCA_050698755.1 Streptosporangiaceae bacterium
GATCAGCCCGCCGATGTAGTGGTAGGCCAGCGGGGACAGGCCGAGCCCGCGCGGGTCGGCTGGGCCGGCGAACAGCTCGGCTCCGGTCTGCGCGTCCCAGAGGCTGGAATGCAGGTGCAGCCCGGATCCTGTCAGGTTGCCGAACGGCTTGGGCATGAACGTTGCGGCCATGCCCGCCCGGTGCGCCAGGGAGTGGATCATGTAGCGGAAGAAGATGAGCCGGTCGGCGGTGGTGAGCGCGTCCGCGTAGCGGAAGTTCTGCTCGAACTGGCCGTTAGCGTCCTCGTGGTCGTTGGCGTAGTTGGCCCAGCCCAGCTGGTTCATATACTTCGACGCCGTGCTCAGGTGGTCGTACATCCGGGTGAGACCCTTGGCGTCGTAACAGGGCGCGTCAGCCTGGTCCAGCGGGTCGGCGAGTTCGATGCCACCCTCGGAGCCGCGCCGCACCAGGAAGTACTCCGCCTCGCATCCGGCCATGTAGATCAGGCCGCGCTGGCGAGCCTTGTCGAGCAGGCTCTTAAGGATTAGCCGCGGGGTGTACGGCCACGGCTCACCCTCGACGTGAATGTCGCACTGGAGCACCGCGAGCCCCGGCTGCCAGGGCGCGAGCATATAAGAGTCCGGGTCCGGGACCGCGATCATGTCGGGGTCGGCTGGAGTCTGGCCCATCGGGCCGGCCGCGAACCCCGCGAAACCAGCCCCACCGCCAGCCAGGACATGAACCGCCTCGACCGGGATCATCTTCGCGCAGGGCTTGCCGTGCATGTCGACGAACATCGCGAAGAAGAACTCGACACCATCGGACTCTGCTCGGGCCCGAAGGTGCGCCTCGAGGTCTGACATATGCACGCTCCGTTGTGCTCGTCGTAGCCGTCGGTCCGGCGCTCTGGTCGCGCAGATGCTCCCAGCATCAGGCCCCAAGGCGGTGGCTCAGGACCATGCATTGTGGCGCGCGGTCGTCTCGATGATTTTCGAGGGGCGGGCCCGGACAGGATGTCCCGCACCTCGGCCTGCCCCGGTGACCCCGGCGTCGGCCAGCGTCTCGGTCAAGCCGGGGGCCAGGGCCTGGTCCGGCGCGCCGAGTGATCGACGGCCACGAGAGTCTTCTTGTACACATCAGCAGACCTCATCTCGATCCAGATCGGCTTGCCCGGCGAGCGGGCTACCAGCTGCCCTTGGGATGCCCGGGTATCCAGTCCGTGCCCGCGAGGGGCACCCGGGCCATGGCGGCCGCTTCGACGGTGAGCGCGACGAGATCGTTGGGCTCGAGGTTGTGCACATTGGACTTGCCGCAGGCGCGGGCGAGCGCCGCGATCTCCATGGCCATGGTCTTGAGGTAGTTGGTGACCTGCCGGGCCGCGCGCCCGGCCTCGAGCCGTTCTTCCAGCGACGGATCCTGGGTCGTGATGCCCACCGGGCACCGGCCGGTGTGGCAGTGATGGCAGTAGCCTGGCTCGGTGCCCAGCGCCCGATAGTCGCCGGACACGTCGCGATGGGTGCCGCCCTGCCAGTAGCTGGGACTGTTGCAGCCCAGGGCGATCAGGGGGGCGACGCCCAGCGAGACCGCGTCGGCGCCGAGCGCGAGGGCTTTGGCTGCATCGGCGCCGCTGCGGATCCCGCCGGAGACTACGAGCTGGACGCTGTCTTCCATGCCGATGTCCCGGAGGGCCTGCGCGGCGATCCGCACTGCGGGCAGCGTGGGGATGCCGGTGTGCTCGATGAAGAAGTCCTGGGTCGCCGCGGTACCGCCCTGCATCCCGTCGACGACCACGACGTCCGCACCGGCTTCTACGGCCAGCTTGACGTCGTTGAGCACCCGGGTGGCGCCGAACTTCACGTAGATCGGCTTCTCCCAGCCGGTCGCCTCCCGCAGCTCCTCGATCTTGATACGCAAGTCGTCGGGTCCCACCCAGTCCGGGTGGCGGGACGCGGACCGCTGGTCGACCCCGGGTGGAAGGGTGCGCATCCGGGCCACCCGATCCGTCACCTTCTGCCCGAGCAACATGCCCCCGCCGCCTGGCTTGGCGCCCTGGCCGATGACGATCTCGATCGCGTCGGCCTGGCGCAGGTCATCGAGGTTGAATCCGTACCGGGAGGGCAGGCACTGGTAGACGAGCAGGCGGGACGCAGCTCGTTCCTCGGCGGTCATGCCTCCGTCGCCCGTGGTCGTGGAGGTCCCCACGGCGGTCGCGGCCCGGCCCAGGGCGACCTTGGCCGTGGCCGACAAGGCGCCGAAGCTCATTCCGGCAATCGTGACCGGGATGTCGAGCTCGACGGGTTTCGAGGCGAAGCGGCTGCCCAGCACCGTCGTCATGTCGCACTTCTCCCGGTACCCTTCCAGCGGGTACCGGGTGAGCGAGGCGGTCAGGAACAGCAGGTCGTCAAAAGACGGCAGTTGCCGCTTGGCTCCCCAGCCGCGGATCTCGTAATGGCCGTCGGCCGCGGTGCGCTGGATCTGCGCGATGACCTCGGGCGGGAATAGGTAGCTGCGACGGCGCGCGTCCAGTGCCTCGCCCGCTCGTGTTCCAGGTGAAGATACGCTCTCTTCCATCAGTACTTCTGATCCTTCAGCGCGTCGAAGTTGTACAAATGGCGGGCCGAGGCGACCCGGGTCACGTTCTCGGGCGCGATGTGATCAAAGCCGCCCAGCTTGGCCAGGTCCTTGACGATGCGAACGTCGGAGTCGGTGAGTTCTTCGATCCTGGCGTCTGAGCCGAGTGAGGAGACCTTTCCGGCCACATAGATGACCGCCTCGTACAGGGAGTCGCCCAGTGCGTCGCCGGCATCGCCGCCAATGAGCATCACCCCGGCCTGGGCCATGAACCCGCTCATGTGCCCGACGTCCCCTGCCACCAGGATCGTCCCGCCTTTGAGCGAGATGCCAGCCCGGGACGAGGCGTCACCCTCGATGATGATCGTCCCACCATGGCTGGAGGCCCCGGCGCACTCCGATGCGTTCCCCTTCACCCGGACCGACCCGCTCATCAGGTTCTCACCAACCGACCAGCCAACGAAGCCGCTGACCACGATCTCGGGACCCTGGCCGAGCCCGCCAATGAAATATCCCGCATTCCCCGCGACTTCAATGGTCACACGGTTGGTCAGGCCCACCGCGAGGTTGTGGCGGCCGCGGGGCTCAACCACCCGCGCCGAGGATCCGTTGGGCAGCCCGGCGAGGACGCTGTTGATCCCGCGTGTGCTGAGCTGCGCACAGCTCAAGATCACCGGCTCCATACGTGAATCTCCTCTGGCATCGGCTCGAACACGTCGGCGCCGGTGATGCCCGGCAGTCCGGCCAAAGCGTGATACTCCGAGGCCATCGCGACGTAGTCAGCGGTCTGCGCGATGACCGCGGGCTTGCAGGCGAAGGAGTCACGGACCACGGCGAACTGGGTCCGGGTCGTGATCAGGAGCGTGAAGAACCCATCCATCTCCTTGAGCACGGTCCGGATCGCGTCTTCCAGGTCGGCCCCGTCGGCCAGCCGGGATGCCACCAGCCGGGCGGCCACCTCGGAGTCGTTGTCGGTGTCGCAGCGCACGCCTGACCGGGCCAGCCTGCCGCGGACCGTCGCGTAATTTGAGAAGGAACCGTTGTGCACCAGCGCGAGATCGGCGGACGGGGCGAACGGGTGTGAGTGTGCGGTGGTCACGGCCGACTCGGTGGCCATCCGGGTGTGCCCGATCCCCTGGTACCCGGCCCAGCCTGGAATGCCATAGTGCGTGCAGATGTCCGCCGGGGTGCCAATGTCTTTGACCAGCACCATGGCCCGGCCATATCCGGCTACCGAGACATGTGGCGCCACCTGGCCTAGCGTGGCCAGGAACAGTGCCTCGGACGCGGGCGAGATGAGGACAGCACTGTCCGGAGCCAGCTGTCGCAGCCGGACTTCACTAGCTGTATCGGTCGCGATCCGCCTGCTCAGCAGTACCCAGTCGATGGCCTCATCACAGCGCAGCGAGTAGCGCAGGGCCTGCTCCTGGCCCGTGGCGGGGCCGCCGTGATCGGTGTAGACCGCGATGCCGGCCGAGTCGGGGCCCCGGGTGGTCATGGCCTCCAGCATTCCGGTGAGCAACTCGCCGAGACGCGGCTGAAGGTCGGGATTCCTGACGTGGAGGCCGATGATTCCGCACATCCGTCGCCCACGCTCCTCACATAGTGGCTGGCAGTGTCCGTGGCGGATTCCCCGAGGACATCGCCGAGGCGCAGCTGCCGTCCGGTTGTGTTTAGGTATAAGAGACAACGTTTCACTAGATGGGCATTGTCATCCCGTTCTACGATCCACGTCAACAGCCTGCCGGGCATGCCCTGATGTTTACTGACAGGGGTCTGGGTTTGCCATGCGTGCCCCTTGTCCTGCCAGTGAGCCCACCGGATGGCGCGCGCCTGTCCACACACAGTGAGGTCCGTCTCATCCGGAGAGACGGATGGCCAGCCTGCGCGGGATCCGGTAGCGCGTGGCGGCTGGTTTGTTCCCAGCGACGGCCATCCCTGTTCGCCCAGGTATTAACCTTGGGGTGCCCGGGCAGGCGCATCCCCCTTGAGGAGCACTCCCGGCCCCGGCGTGCCGCAGCCCGGCACCTGGCCGCGGCAGGAGAGGAGCAGCGTGTGACGCACATCGCGGATCTCACCGAAGATCCCCGCGCCGGCTCCTTCCGCGGCCCGGATGGCCAGCACGGCGACCTGGAAGAGGCGCTCGGGGCAGCGATCGCCCAGCGAGTTAGGGAATTCCGGCTGCAGCTGGGGTGGACGGTGGGACAGCTTGCCACCCAAAGCGGGATGTCCAAGGGCATGCTGTCCAAGATCGAGAATGCTCAGGCCTCACCTAGCCTGGCCACCCTGGCCCGGCTGTCGGAAGCGCTTCAGGTACCGGTGACCGCGTTCTTCCGGGGGCTGACCGAAGAGCAAGACGTACTGTATGTCCAGGCGGGCAAGGGCCTCGACATTGAGCACAAGTGGTCCGGGGCCGGGCGCCGCTACCAGTCGCTTGGGATTATGCGGGCGCCCAACAACACCCTCGAGCCGGTACGTGTGACGCTGACCGAGCGCAGCGACACCTTTCCGCTCTACCAGCATGCGGGCACCGAACTTATCTACATGCTGTCCGGTCGCATGGAGTACGGCTACGGCAGTGCCCGCTACCTGCTGGAATCAGGCGACGCCCTGCAGTTCATTGGCGGCGTCCCGCATGGCCCCGCAGCCTTGGTCGAGCTGCCGATCCAGTTCCTATCGATCAAGTCCATCACGCCCTCGACCTGACCGGCCCCGCGCGCGGGTCTCAGGCGTGGATGAACGCCGACGTTCCCAGAATGAGAACAGTGTCCACTGACAGTGGATTTTGTTTCATATACATCCTATGCTGGCGATGCGCCCAAGATCGCCCGGCCGGTGGTCAAGCGCACCCGGGAGGAACGCCGTGTCAGCAATGCGCGCCGCGAGCCGTCGCTCCAAGGGCGTCCGGCCACCGAAGTACTCGGCGCTCGCCCTCCTGCGCCACGGCCTGTCCGGCCGGGAATGGCCCCGGGCTTGGCCGGATCAGCCGATGCGTGGCCGCTATGACGTGGTCATCATCGGCGGTGGCGTGCACGGCCTGGCGGCCGCCTACTACCTGGCCGTTAACCATGGGATTACCGACGTCGCCGTGCTTGACAAGGGTTATATCGGCAGTGGCGGCTCGGGGCGCAGCACTGCCATCCTGCGGTCGAACTACCTGACGCCGGAAGGTGTCCGGTTCTACGACCGGTCGATGCAGCTCTACCGGACGCTAGCCGCGGATCTCGACTACAACGTGATGTTTTCCCGGCGTGGGCATCTCACCCTGGCGCATAACGACTCGTCGCTGCGTACGATGCGCTGGCGGGCTGAGGTCAATCAGGTACAGGGCGTCGACTCGGAAGTCATCGGCCCAGCCGAGATCAGGAAGCTGGTGCCGTTCCTGGATATCTCAGGCCACCCGCGCTACCCGATCCTTGGCGCGCTGTACCACCCCCCGGGCGGGATCGTCCGCCACGACGCGGTCGTCTGGGGCTACGCCCGGGCCGCGGCCTCCCGCGGCGTGCACATTCATCAGGACACCGAGGTCATTGGCATCGACGTCACCGGCGGTCAGGTACGCGGCGTGCGCACCAGCCGCGGGGATATCGCCGCTCCGGTGGTGCTCAACGCCACGGCCGGCTGGTCCACGCTGGTGGCCGCGATGGCTGGTGTGCGGCTACCCATCCAGACCTTCCCGTTGCAGGCCGCTGTCACCGAGCCTGTCCGGCCCTTCCTAAACGCCGTGGTGGTGTCGGGCACGCTGCACGTGTACGTGAGCCAGACCGACCGCGGCGAGCTGGTGTTCGGTGCGAGCGTGGATCCGTTCGCGGGCTACTCGACCCGCGGCTCACTAGAGTTCGCCGAGGGACTCGCCGCCCACATCATCGAGCTCATGCCCGGTCTGTCGAAGATGCGCCTGCTGCGCCAGTGGGGCGGCCTGTGTGACATGACGCCTGACTTCTCCCCGATCATGGGCGGTACCGAGGTTGGTGGCTTTTACGTGGACGTGGGGTGGGGCACCTACGGGTTCAAGGCGGGCCCGGTCTCCGGAGAGGCTATGGCCCAGTTCATCGCCACCGGCCGCACGCCCGAGATCATCGAGACGTTTGGGCTCAGCCGGTTCACGGCGGGCTGCCTGGTGGGCGAGAAAGGCGCGGCCGCAGTCGGCCACTGAGCTGGGAAGGGCTGCTTCATGATTCTCATTCGGTGTCCGTGGTGCGGTCAGCGGGGTGCGACGGAGTTCCACTACGTCGGGGAAACCAGGCCCCGGCCCGACCCGG
>JBOHCK010000325.1:0-6807 GCA_050698755.1 Streptosporangiaceae bacterium
GTCCGCTCGATGCGCGGAGGGAGCTGGTCCTGTCGCTGGACGGTCATGGCGACGCCTAACCTCCTGCCGGTTGCCGCGTGCCATCACAGCTTACCGAGCAAGCCGGACGGAACGCGGCGCGAACCGTGGCTCGCAGGGATCGCGGTTACCGCATTCGCTAACTGCCTGGCCGACCACGTCGTTGACTGCATGTTCGAGGCCGTCGGGTTTCCCTGCCCCCGCGGGGGCACTGCCTGATCAGGGAACGGTGAGCCGAGGCGGCCTTTCCAGGGAATCGCCGCCCCGGCTCACTGGACAGCTCATAGCGGCGGGCGCCCCCTGGTCAGGGCGCGGCGTCGGCCTCGTCCCGGTTGCCCGGCCGTCGGCCGTGAACATTGACCAGCGACGTTCCGGAAGTCACGAAGTAACAGAGTTCCGGAGTTCATCCTCCGTTGCACCGTGCAGCTTCGCAGCCTGAGTCAGCAGTAGGTCGACGGCTACGCGGATGAGCGTGTTCTCCGTGATCCGTTCGCCCTCTCCCCCGCGCTGGCGGTTGAGACCCCGCCGTAGCTTCGCTAGCTCGTCGAGCTGGTCGGCCCGGAGCCGCAGCTCCTTGCGCTCAAGACGCTGCCACTTGGGAGCCTGCGACTCTGTTAGTCCGGTAGTACCGGAGTTTCGCGCGGACCTGGCGCGTCTCGTCGCAGAAGGGCGCCGAGCCTGCGCTTGCGGCGGCGATACGGCAGGCAGTGGCGCCGAGACGGCGGCCGGCGGCCGGGGCGGAAGGACCGCAGCCTCGGCGGGCTCGGCCCCGGCCGACTCGCTCAGCAGATCGGCGACGCTCTGGCGCGGCATCAGCTCATCTCCCTTCCCGCGGCGATCCGGCCGAGGTCGAGCAGCAGCTCGGTATGCACGCGCTTGACGTCCTCCCGGACGTTGGCCGCGTACCTCCCCCGGAACTGGATCACGGTCTGCTTGTTCGCCAGCGCCGTCGAGTACGCCCGGTAGGCGCGCACCGCGCACCGGAACCGCGCCATGCCGCCCGTGTCGAGCAGTTCCCACGCGGCGCGGATCTCATCGGCGCCGAGCCGCGGGTCGACGTTGTTGAGGATCACCTTGTACGGCACACCGTGCTCGGCGACGAACCGCGCGGTGCGCAGCGTCGGCCGCACCGCCAGCGGGTCATTCATGAACGGGATCACGGCGAAGTCGGAGACGGCCAGCACCGCGCCGAGGATCTGCCCGCCCTCGAGCGAGCCCGGGCAGTCGATGAACACCATGTCGTAGTTGCGCAGCTCGCGCAGGCGCGACAGCGTGCCCGGGTTCATCTCGTGACTGAAGTCGAACCCGGGGTCTGCCATGCGGCCGGCCATCTCCGCTGACGAGCTCTGCGGGTCGACGTCGACCACCAGGGCACGGCCGTTGGCGTCCGCGGTCACCGCGGCGAACGCCAGGGCCAGCGTCGTCTTTCCGACGCCGCCCTTCTGGTTGGGAAGGCAGACCACCCACGGGGCGGCGATCCTCGCCTCCGTGATCGGCGGCGCCGGTGCAGTGCCTGCTGATGTCATGGCTGGCGGCCTCCCCTCGCGGCCCGGGGGCCCGGGCCGGAATGGCGCCGATCTTACGCCGGGACGTAGTTCCGGGCTACGGCAGTCCCTATCTCTGTCACTCAGGTAGTAACTGACTCTGTTAGTCCGGAACTGACAGAATGGCGTACTGACAGAAATACGGATAACCAGAGTACGGAAATACGGCAGTCGGGAAAAGCCTAGATCAAAGGCCCTTCACGCACCCGAGTGTGCGGCATCCGGCCCGGACCCTCAAGGACGGCAATATCTTTTCCGGCCACTCGCGACACCGGCAAAACCGGCCGCTGCCGCGAGCCTCCTGCCCGGAAAACATCTTCCCGCCGCTGCGCGGTGGCTCCGCCATCCTTGACCGCCCGTTCCTCCTGCCACGCCTCCGCGGCGGCTCGGGTGAAGGGCACCAAAAGCAGGTGCCAAACCCAAGACCAAGCCCAGACCGGAAGGACTCCGCCATGAACGACACCACCCTGACCATCATCGGCAACCTCGTGGATGACCCCGAGCTGCGGTTCACCCCGAGCGGCCAGCCGGTGGCCAAGTTCCGCATCGCGAGCACCCCGCGGTACTTCGACAAGACAACGAACGCGTGGAAGGACGGCGACAGCCTGTTCTTGACCGTGAACGTGTGGCGCCAGGCCGCTGAGAACGTCGCTGAGAGCATGACCCGCGGCACCCGGGCGATCGTGACGGGGCGACTGCGCCAGCGCACGTACGAGACCAAGGAAGGCGAGAAGCGCACCGTCTACGAGATCGAGGCGGACGAGGTCGGCGTCTCGCTGAGGAACGCCACAGCGAAGGTGGCGAAGATCGCCAGGACCAGCGGGGGACAGGCTGCGCAGACCAGCTCCGGCGCCCAGGGCGACCCGTGGGCCTCAGAGCCTGCTGGCGGCTACAGCGACGAGCCTCCGTTCTAGCCCGAGCTCAGCGCCCCGTCCGGTCTTCCCCTCCGGGCGGGCGCTCTCGCTGAGCGCCACGCTAGCCGTCGCGCGCGGCCGTACACGACGCGTCGGCCCGGGCCTGAAACGACGCGTCGCCTCGAGGCGTGCGCGACGGATCGGCCAAGGCAGCCCAGGCCCGGCCGACCGCACCCGAACCGGGAAACAGGTCATCGAGAGTATCTTGCGACCCGGCGCCGAGCAGGTCGAATATCCACCGGCACACCGCGGCAGGCTTGGCGCCGATCACGCGGCCGGGGAGCGTCGTGACCGGCGCGACCCCGTAAACGATGGAGTCGGCACGCCGGCGGCCGGCCAGCTGGCGGCCACCATGGTAGATGACCGCCTCCCAGGCGTGCAGCGGCCACCGGCTGCTAGCCGACCGCTCGCCGGCGTAATCCTCATGGTCTCGGTACATCCATGCGTTGCCCGGGTAAGGCGGGTCGGTGTAGGCCAGCCGAAGCGGGCGGCCAGTGACCGATTCCGCGTATCCGGCCGCTCGCAGGAAACGATGCCGGGCCTGGCGGCAACGCTTAGAGCATGTCACCGCGTCACGGCGGGCCCGCTCCGGGGATCGGGTTCGGGCACCAGGCGCACGTCCTGTACTGCCCGTCGGCACCGTAAACCATAGGACCGAACGTAACGCGGGCCGCCGACAATCGGCGCGTCTGCGAGCGGCGCGGTGTGCAGCTGCTCAGATCCAGCCGTCAGCGACCCACTCGAACGTGCCCGAGGCAGAGCGCAGGCCTTCCAGGGCGCCGTTCCACGCCGCCGAGGCCTCAGCGTCTGCCGTGTCATCGGCATCGAGATCGAACCACTCCTGCCGCCGCATCTCGGCCGCCGCCGTCTCCATCGACGCGGCGGCACGGCTCAGGGCCTTGAACACCGCGATGGCGTCCAGGGAACGCTGAGGTTCCTGCGTGAACGCGGTGAGCAGCTCGGCCAAGCGCGCGGCGGCGTCCGCCACGGCGTCGGCCTGGTCCTCGACGTCATTGCCCAGCACCTGGGCCCGGGCACGATCTCAGTCATACGGCCGACCATAGACCGGGCCGCCGACATTTCAGCGCCGGTGACACGGGACTGCGCGAAGCAGTCTCATTACATTACATTAGTTTCATTACCTCACACTCTAGCGTGATGAAATGAAATTGTATAGACTCGTGCGTAGCACCGCCGAGAGCTCCAGGAGAGGCCATGACCGAGCCAGCCGTCACCACGACCGCCCCAGCGGCATGCAAGTTCCCCGGCTGCGAGAACACGCCCGAGGCCGCCACGGCCAAGCCCGGACGCCGGCCGGAATACTGCGCCGACCCGGCGCACAACCCCGTGACCGCATGGCGGGAACGCAAGCGGCAGGCCGACGCCGAGCGCGGGATCACCACCAGCGAGGCCGAGACCGAGCAGCCCGTCACCATGGCCCGCGTCACCGGCGCCGAGCTCCTGCGGCAGATGCGTGACCTGGCCGGCACGATGACCGCCACCGCCGAGCGGCTCACCGCCGCCGTGACCGCCATCGGCGATCCCACCGCAGCCGAGGCCGAAGTCGAATCCGCGCGGGCAGCCGCCGAGCAGCGTGCCGCCACCGCCGAGGCCGAACGGGCCGAGGCCGAGCGCCGCGCCGCCACCGCCGAGCAGATGAGCGCCGCCGCCGACGAGGCCGCCGAGCAGATGAGCGAGCACCTGGCCGCCGAGCAGACCCGGGCGCGCGAAGCTCACGACCAGCTGGCGAAGGCCACCGCCGCCCACGCCGCCGAGGTCGAGCAGGTGCGCGAGGAGACCCAGGCCCGCATCACCATCGCCGAGGAAGACCGGGACAGCGCGATCGCGAGGGCCGAGGCGGACAAGGCCGAGGGCATCGCCGCTGCGCAGGCGCAGGCGCAAGAGGCGATCGAGCAGGCCCGGGCCGCGGCCGACGCGCAGGTCCGCGCCGCTGACGACGCTCGGGACCAGGCGCACGAGCAGGCGCGCCGGTATCAGCAGGACGCCCAAGGCGCCGAGCAGCGTGCCGCCACTGCCGAAGCACGCGCGGATGACGCACGCGCAGAGACCACGCGGGTTCGCGAAGACGGCGCGCGCGACCTCGAGCAGCTGCGCGCCGACGCCGAGCGGGAACGGGACGAGATCCTCGCGCGGCTCACCGACACCGCCCAGCGACTGGCCGAGGTGCCCACGGCGCACGCGGCCGAGCTCGAGCGGGTACGTGCCGACGCGGCGCGCGAGCGTGACGAGCTGCGCAGCGCGCTGGGATCCCGCGCCCAGGTGCTCGAGGAGTCGCGCGGCGAACTGCGCGCACGGGCCGAACGCGCCGAACGCGACCTCGACACCGCGCGGGCCGAGCTGGCCATGGCGCGCCAGGGCACCGGAACGACGGAGGCCCCGAGTTCAGCGCGGTCACGGCGGCGCGGGCAGTCCCCTGAAACCTGAGCGACCGGGCGCACACTGGCCGCGCAGGGAAGCGTCCGGGCGTGCGGACATACGCGAACCGCATCTCAGCGGTTAACGCCGCTGGCCTGGCCCGATGCTGCCACGGGCGCTCCGCTCTTGCTTCCTGACCTCACCCCCTCTCCGAGCCGCCGAGGTCAGGAAGCAAGAGCTACACAGACAGCATCAGGCCAGGCAAAGGGAAAGATCTTGATCAGGAGTTGTCCGCCTCAGCCGCCTCGAAATCGCCGCCGCACAGGCCGCACGTGATCGGGCCCGCCTCAAGCACCGACTCGGCGACCCGGATCCGGCGCCCGCACTCGCAGCGCGCCGCTACCCCGTTGTTGCTATTCGTCCGCCCGCCTCGGCCAGTCACGAGCTCGGCGCGCCGGTAGGCAACGAGCGCGTCGTCCAGGCGCCGGAGCTCGGCCCGGTACAGCGCCGCCGCCTCGCCCGGCACGGTCGTCTCGCTCCAGCCGATCGAGCCAGTCTTGGCAACGGTGAGGCCGAGCTCCTCGGCCAGGGCGCGGTACCGGGTGTTGTGGAACCGGCCCTGGCGGCTCGTGTCCTGGATCTCCCGGACGCTGGCCACGCCGTGAGCACCCTCGTGCAGGAGCGTGCCGAGAACCTCGCGGGCACCGCGGGCCAGGCCCTCGCCGCCGATGAACAGTTCCGGCAGCTGCGTGTCATCCCGCTGCCAGCGCGCGTCAGCGAAGTGCCCGAGCTTGAGGTACCCAGGGCGGCCGCCGGGACCGGATCCGGCGCCGAGGGCGATCACCACGGCGGGAACGTCCGGATGACGGGCCTGGATCGCCGCCCAGGTGCGGTCAAGAGCGGTGACGAGACGCGGGATGATAGTGACGTCTTGCCTGGTCTTAGCCATGACTCCATCATCCGTATTGACACGTACGTGTCAATAATTGTGCGCGCCAGAAGGGACGCAGGCACGAAGGGGGAGCGGTGCTAAATCAGGCCCATGTCTCGCATCTCGTCGGCGAGACTGAGCGGCTTAGGCGGCAGAGCAGGAGCGGCGGCGCCCTCGGCCTCCGCACGGATCCGGGCCAGGCGCGCGAGGAACTCCGCGGTGCTCTCCACCTGACGCTCAGACGCAGAGCGCTGGCCGAGTGTCAGCCGGAACTCTCCGGCCCCGGCCTGGCGGCACTGCTCGAGCCAGGCATCCATCGCGGCGCCGGGCGCAGGCTCGGGCAGTTCACCCGCCTCGATCATGAACAGGATCGTCTCGACGGCCTCGAGCGGAACCAGTTTCATCGCGGCGGCCAGGTCCGCCGCGGCGCCGTCGATGTCGCCGGCGTACCGCTTGAGCCACGCCTGGCCAATAAGGAACAGGGTGTCGGCGAACACGGCACCGGGAACCTTGGTGATCCGCATCCGCTCCATAACCGAGTATCACCCCGGCTACTGACATTCGGCCAGAGCCACGCGGTACCCCCTGAAGGCTCAAGAGCTGTCCTGTCCGACTGAAGACTGCGAGGAGCCGGAGCGCTGAGCTGCGCTTCGCAATGTAACTCCGGACGCCCGGGCGGGGAGCTGTCCAGACTTACTTTGCGAATTCGGCGGTCGGCAGTTGGCCGACGGCAAGATCGCCTCGGTGCCAGCGCCGTCGCGCTCGCTGCTACCTGCAAACTCGTACGCGTCCCGGCTGCGACACGCGAGGTAAGTCCGGACTTCGCAAGGTCGCTCGCAACCTAATCCTGGACTTCGCAACCTTCGGCTGGACAGGACAAGAGCCTAGGCGGCGACGGAGGAGCCGGCTACCATTCCAAGGCAAGGTCGAGAGCTTTCACACTCTTGCATCATGAAGATGATCATGGTCGCTGCCGCTGCGCGCCGCGAGGGAAACCCGCGCCGCGTGCGGCTCGCGGGAAAGG
>JBOHCK010000326.1:0-6781 GCA_050698755.1 Streptosporangiaceae bacterium
GCTGGTCTTGCCGGTCGGCGTCTATGTCGTGAAGGGCGACCAGGTGCGCTGGGTATCTGCCGTGGACGTCACGATCGCCGTGCTGGCTTCGTTTGGCCTCGTGCGGGCACTCGCCCGCTCCTGGACCCGCAGGCCGCGGCGTTCCGGCCATGCCGGCTTACGTTGCTGGCTTACGCCGCGCTGACCCGGACACCTACCACCGCGCGGGTGCCGGGTTAAGGTCGGTGCGTGTGCACCGTAGTGGTCAGTCTCCTCCCCGAGGCCCGGATGCCGCTGCTGATGCTCGGCTTCCGCGATGAGTTCACCGGCCGCCCGTGGCAGTCGCCGGCCCAGCACTGGCCGGGATCGCCGCTGATCGGCGGGCGTGACGAGCAAGCCGGGGGCACCTGGCTCGCCGTCCATCCCGGCGTCCCGCGCGTCGCCTGCATCCTGAACGGCCGCGGCCAGCAGGCTCCGCCCGACACCAGAAGGTCACGCGGCGAGCTACCGCTCCGCGCGGCCGAAGCAGGAGCCGCGGCCCTGGAGCAACTGCACGACGATCACGCGACCCTGGCCCGCTACGACTCCTTCCTCCTGATCTGCGCCGAACTCACGCCAGCGACCCACGCGCTGATGCTGAGCTGGGACGGCGAACACGCCGCCCTCGAAGACCTCGGACCGGCCACGCACGTCATCACCAACGCCGGCCACACCTACCCCTCGGCCCACGAGGACGCCAAGGCCGCGCACTTCGGCCTCAAGTTCGCCGCACATCGCCCCGACGCGGACCCGACCGCCACGATCAAGGACGCCTGGGGCGACTGGCTCACGCTGGCCGGCGGCGACGGCCTGTCCGACACTGACCCCGCCGCGATCGTTGTCCGCCACGAACTGCCCGACGGCCGGATATACGGGACCACCTCGGTCAGCCTGGTGGCGCTGGGTGCCGGCGGGCTCCGCTACGACTTCCAGCCTGCCCCCGCCGAGCCGACGACCTGGTACAGCGTCGACCTCGACCAAAGAACCGGTTAGAAGAACTCGAAGTACTCCCGCATCTCCCAGTCGCTGACCTCTGGGGCCGCCGGGGCCGCCGCACCCTCCGCCCCCGCGGAGCCCGCCGCTCCCGCGGAGCCCGCCGCACCTCCCGCCCCCGCGTAGCCCGCCGCCAAAGCGGCCTGCGCCTCCTCGTACCGCCCGAGCTCGGCCCGCTTCATCATCACCAGGTAATCGACCAGCGTCGCGCCGAACGCCGACCGGTAGAACTGGTCCGCGTCCAGTGCTGCCACCGCCTCGCTGAGCGACCCGGGCAGCCGCGGCGCCTCGGCGGCGTACGGGTCGGCCGACACCGGCGGGGGCGGCTCAAGACCCCGCCGGATGCCGTCCAGCCCGGCCGTGATGTTCGACGCCATGTAGTAGTAGGGGTTGGCGGCCGGCTCGCCGAGCCGCATCTCCACGTGGCTGCTGAGGTCGCCAGGCGAGCCCTGAACCCTGACCAGTGCGCCGCGGTTCTCCACCGCCCACGTCACCCGGTCCGGGGCGAACGAGTAGGGCCGGAACCGCTTGTACCCGTTGACGGTGGGCGCCGCGAACACCGCCATCGGCGCCGTGTGCTCGAGCAGCCCGGCCACATACCGCCGCCCGACGTCCGACAACACCGCAGCAGAGGAGGCGAACGCGTTCGACCGGTCCACCCGGTTCACCAGGGACTGGTGCAGGTGCCACCCGGAAGAGAAGAAGTTCGGCAGCGCGGGCCGGCACATGAAGGTGGCCAGCAGCCCGCGCCGCTGGCACACCTGCTTGACCACCGACCGGAACAGCACCGCCGCGTCGGCCGCCGCCAGCCCAGACATAGGGCTGAAGGTGAACTCCAGCTGCCCGGGTCCCCACTCGTCCTCGATCGACCGCGGCAGCAGCCCGACTCCGTCCAGCGCGTCGCGGACCGCCTCAAGCACCGGGCCCATGCTGTCCAGCCGTACTTCGGACAGGTACTGGTACCCCCGCTCGAAAGCGCTCACCGGCGGCGGTGGCGGCGTGAACCCGGCGTTCTCCGGCAACAGCGGGCCACCGGCCGGGACCACGATGTAGAACTCGACCTCGATCCCGGCCATGAACTCGTACCCGGCGGAGCCCAGCGAGGCCAGCACCCGCCGAAGCAGCCCGCGTCCGTCCAGCGGCACGGGCTGCCCGTTGCCGAAGTACACGTCGCACAGCATCCAGCCGGTGCGATCGGCCCAGGGCAGGACGCGGAAGGAAGCTGGGTCCGGTACCAGCATCACGTCAGGGAATCCGGTGAACTCATCGATGCCGAAACCGCCGCCGGGCGTGAACCCGGGCGCGAACACCTGGTTGCCGGTGTCCAGGCTGTAGATCGCGCCGGAAAAGTCGAGCCCGTCGGACAGGGCCGCGATCGCCGCCTCCGGCGACAGCATCTTGCCCCGCGGCACGCCATGCTGGTCAACCACGGCCAGCCGGACGGTCCGTAGCTGCGCAGATCGGATCGAGTCCGCCACATCGCGGGCGAGGGACTCTCGCTCCGGCGTGGCCAGGCCGTGCCGGCCCACGAACCCCGGCTGCCCGACACCAGAAGGATCAATGCTCACAAGAGTCAATCGTGGCCGGCGCAGGCCCGGGAATCTGCGAAAAGGCTAGTCCGAGACCGCCGCCGCAGCCGTGGTCCAGAAGTCACGGAACATCGGACCCGGAGACGATGACGTCCACGCCCGTTGCGTCATAAGAATCGCCGTCAGGTCCGAGGCCGGGTCATTGAACCAGGAGGTCCCGAGCCCTCCGTCCCACCCGTAGCTCCCGACCGACTTGGCCACCCCGGTCCGCCTGGTGACCACGCTGACCCCGAACCCCCACCCCGTGTCGTCGAACTGCCCGGGCAGCAGCCCCGACACCGCCTTGACCTGAGGCAGAAGCTGGTCAGCGGTCATCAGCGACACCGAAGACCGCGAGAGGATCCGCGAGCCGCCGAACACCCCGCCCCCGCGGAGCATCCCCGCGAACGCGGCGTAGTCGTCGACGGTGGACACGAGACCCCCGGCGCCCGAAGGAAAGGCCGGGGGAGCGGACCATTGCCCGGAAGGCGAGTCGAACACCACGGTCTCGCCGGTGCTGAAGTCGGTCACGAGCTGCGCAGGCAGCCGCCCCAGCGAGGCGGCAGGCACGCTGAAGCCGGTGTCGGTCATCCCAAGCGGCGCGAAGATCCGCTCCGCGAGGAACGTCTCGAACGAAACGCCGCTGGCCCGGGCGACCAGCACGCCGAGCACGTCCGACCCGGTGTTGTACAGCCAGCGCTCGCCGGGCTGGTACATCAGCGGCAGCGCGCCGATCCGCCGCATCCACTCGTCTGGCCCGGGCGGAAGAGCAGGCCGGGGCATCCCCTGGGCCAGCTCCTCCAGTGCGGAAGCAACCGGGCTCGGCTCAAACACCAGCCCCAGCCCGAACGTGAACGTCAGCAGGTCCCGCACCGTGATCGAACGCACCGCCGTCACCGTCGAAGCCAAAGGCCCGTCCGCGCGGACCAGCACCCGCCGGCCGGCCAGTTCGGGCAGCGTGTCGTCCACCGGGTCATCCAGCCGCAGCAGGCACTCCTCGACGCAAATCATCGCGGCCACCGCGGTGACCGGCTTGGTCATCGAGGAGATGCGGAAGATCGTGTCCCGGCCCACATCCCCGACGGCGAACACCTGCTCAGCACCACCCCTGGCCAGCAGCCCCACCGCCCCGGGCGCCGCGCCGGCCGACACGTGCCGCGCCAGCACGTCATGGACCCGGCCCAGCCGGGCCGACAAGAACCCGCTCACGGCAGGTGCGGCGCAAGCCCCAGCGAGGCAAAAACCCGCGGAGTGTCCAGGAAGTACGTCAGCCGGCTGAACCGCCCGCCCGAGGCCTCGTGCACCTGCAGGCACCAGGGAAAGAACCCCCCAGCCGGATCCGGCTTGTACTGCGCCAGCGCCGGCACGCCGTTGACGTAACCCGCGGGCACGAACACCGAACCCTTGCACTGGCTCGGCCCCGGCAGCACCATCCAGCGGCAGATGTTCTCCGCGCCACGTAGCCACAGAGAGTACGGCGGCATCGACATCACCGCGTCCTGATGCAGCAGCACTAGGAGGCTGTCCATGTCGAAGCGCTCGAACGCGTCCACGTACCGCGCGAGCAGGTCGGCCTGATCCGCATCGACCGCCACCGGCCGCTGCTCCTCTGGCAGCGCGGCGAGCGTGGCCCGGGCTCGCTGCAGCGCGCTGTTCACGGCCGCCACACTCGTGCCGAGCGTCGAAGCCGCCTCGGCGGCCGGCATCCGCAGCACCTCGCACATGATCAGCGTGGCCCGCTGCCTGGCCGGCAGGTGTTGCAGCGCGGTCACGAACGCCAGCCTGATCGTCTCGCGCGCCACCGCGATCTCGGCCGGGTCGCCGTGCTCGGGCACGACGCGCGCGTCGGCGATGGGGGAAATCCAGACCTCGTCCGGGTGCAGGTCGCCGAACAGCGCCTCGACCGGCGGCGAGGAAGGCCCGAGGTCCATCGGCAGCGCCCGGCGCTGCCTGCTCCGCAGCATGTCCAGGCAGATGTTGGTGGCGATCCGGTACAGCCAGGACCGCACGCTGGACCGTCCCTCGAAGCCCTCGGCCGCCTTCCAGGCCCTCAGCATGGTCTCCTGCACCGCGTCGTCGGCCTCGAACCCCGAGCCGAGCATCCGGTAGCAGTACCCGGTCAGTTCCCTGCGGTACTGCTCAAGTGCGTCCGGGCTGACCTCAGCAGGAGCGGCATGAGCCATACGGACACCCTACGCCGGCCTGCCGACATTCATGCGGGCTCAGGCGGGCTCCATCCCGTACCTGCTCATAAGCTCGCGCTCGGCCTCCGGAGTCGGCGGAGAACCACCCGACCACAACAGGTGCAACTCCTCGAAGTACGCGTCCATGGCCGGCGCGTGCAGCACCAGCAGCCGGGCCGGCTCCGAATCCCGGTTCCCGAAGGTATGGGCCGCCCCCCTGGGCACCAGCAGGAAGTCCCCGGCCCCGCCCGCCACCACAGCCTTTTCCAAAAGGAACGTAATCACCCCGTCGAGCACGAAGAACGCCTCGGAGCAGTTCACGTGCCGGTGCGCAGGCGGGGTCCTGGCCCCCGGCGGCACGGTGCGTTCCATGAGCGAGAAGTCGCCGCCGGTCTGCGCTGCGACGGCCTTGAACGCCAGCACGTTCCCCCGCGCGGTCAGCAGGTGCCCCTGCCCCGATGGCACGATCGGTGTCATGCTGCCTATTCTGCCTAGATGACCGACCTGCTGGGCGAGGCGGTGGCCGCGCTGTACGACGCCGACCCTGACGAGTTCATGCCACGCCGCCAGCAACTCGCCGACGCCGCGAAACAAGCGGGCGACGCGGACGCGGCCAAGCAGATCACCGGCCTGCGCAAGCCGACGCGTTCGGCCTGGGTGGTGAATCACCTGGTCCGCTCAGACCCGGAGGTTACGATCAAGCTGGCCGCCCTCTCCACCGAACTCCGCGCCGGCGCCCTCGACGCCCCCAGGATCAGGGAGCTGACCACTGCCCGCGCGCGGCTGGTCGACGAGCTCACCCAGCAGGCCTTCACCCTGGCGGGCCACCCGTCGCCGCCCGCGGGCCAGCGCGAGGAGGTCAGCGCCACCCTCGATGCGGCCATCGCCGACCCCGCGGTGGCCGGCCGCCTGGGCCATCTCGTCCGCGCCGCCCGCTGGGCCGGCTTCGGCCTCGACCCGGACGCCGACCCGGCTCCCCTCGCCCCGCCCAAACCCACCAAAAAACCCGCACCGGCTGATGCCATTGCCGAGACCGAGCGCCGACGCCGCGAGAAGATCGATATAGCCGAACGAGCGGTGGTTGACGCCACGCAAGCCAGCCAGGCCGCCAGCGAGGCGGAGCAGCAGCTCGAGGACACCGTCCGGCGACTGGAAACCGAGCTGGAGCAGGCCCGCCAGGAACTCGCCGAAGCCCGGCGCCAGTCTTACCGCGCCGAGTCGCGGCAGCGGCGGGCGAACGAAACGGTCGGCAGGCTCCGGCAGTAAACCATTCTGTGCGGCTGGCGTCTCTATTACACATGAGGCCGCCGGCCCGGAACGGAGGATCGGTGTATACGCCACCCGGGGTGGGTCGTCCGTATGAACCCGATGGGTTCCGCGAGTTCGTCCAGGCCAGGTCCGGCGCGCTGCTGCGCTCCGGCTGGCTGCTGACCGGCGACTGGCCGAGCGCCGAGGACCTGGTGCAGACCGCGCTGGCCGCCGCCTGGCCGCGGTGGGGGGACCTGCGCAGGCAGGACGCCCCAGAGCTCTACGTGCGGAAGATCATGGTGAACACCTTCTTGCGCTGGCGGCAGCGCCGCTGGAACGGCGAGATCGCGACCGGGTACGTCCCCGACCATCAGGCCTACGGTGACGTGTTCGCCCAGGTCGACGCCCGCCAGTCCCTGGTCGCGGCGCTGGACAGGCTGCCCCCTAGGCAGCGGGCCGTCGTCGTGCTGCGCTACTTCGCCGACCAGACCGAAGCCCAGACCGCCGAGGCGATGGGCTGCTCGGTGGGCACGGTGAAGGCACACGCGGCCAAGGCCCTGGCCCGCCTCAGGGGTGCGCCGGGCCTGGCCGAGCTCATGAGCGGAGGGGTGACGTCGTGAACACCGAGGAACGGCAGCTGTCGGATCTGCTGCACCGTCTCACCCCCGAGCCGCCGCGCCGGGTCACGATCGAGGACATCGCGTTCCGGCTGGCCAACTCGGCCGGGAACGCCCACGCTGGGTACCGTGAGCCTCGCCAGCGGCGCGCCCC
>JBOHCK010000327.1:0-6776 GCA_050698755.1 Streptosporangiaceae bacterium
GGCGCCACGCCGGTGGAGCGGCGGTCGATCGTCGCGGCGCTGTCCGTCCGGCGCCCCCGGTACAACGTGCGGCTCATCGACGAGCCGGTGGCCGCGGCCGCCGGCGCCGGGTTCGACCTGACCGGCGGGGCCGGCGGTTTCGTGGTCGACATCGGCGGCGGGACCACCGAGATCGCGGCGGTGGCCGGCTGGCGGGTGGTCCGGGCGCAGTCGCTCCGCAAGGCGGGCAACACCATGGACGAGGCGATCACGCAGGCGGTCAGGAACGAGCTGAGCCTGATCATCAGCCAGCGTGCCGCCCGGCAGCTCAAGACCACGCTCGGGGTCAGCGGCGGGGCGGAGAGCTGGGAGGAAGTCGTCGGCCTGGACGTCGCGCACCGGTCGCCGCGGACCGAGTACATCCCGGGCAGCCTGGTGGCCGCGGCGCTCGAGCCGATCGTGGCCACGATCGCCGCGTCGGTCCACGAGATGCTCTCCGACATCCCGGCCGGCCTGGCCGAGGACGTCGTACGCGGCAAGATCCGGCTGGCCGGCGGCGGCGCGTTGCTGCCGGGGCTGGCCAACCGGATCGAGATCGCCGGCGGTATCGGCGCGGTCGTCGTCGAGGACCCGCTGCGGTGCGTGGTCCGCGGCGCCGCCGAGATCCTGGAGCGCAAGGGCAAGGACGAGAGCATGTTCGCCGTGCCCGGCCTGCGCCACTAATCTCCCGCGGTTGCGTTAATCGACGGGCTGCCTCGCGATCGTGGCCGGCTCGCGCCCGGCCAGCAGCCACGCGACGACCGTCGCGACGAGCGGCATGCCGACACCGATGGTGAGCAGGTTGCTGACCGGGATGTTCTGCAGTTCCCCGAGACCGTCGAGTTTGTTGTCCCAGGAGTAGGCGATCGCGCCGATGTAGGCCCCCACGGTGCCGAGCACCGCGCCGGCCAGGGCCAGGGCCCCGGCGGTGACCGCGGTGATCGTGCGGCGGGTGGCGCCCGACGCCCCGGTCGCGGTCAGGGTCCGCAGGTCACTGGCGGTTTCGCTGCGGATAAGGCCGATCGTCATGGCCAGGATGCCCAGCGCCAGCACGGTGCCGATCACGGTGGCCCAGTTCAGGATCTCCGCGGACGACGGTGCGCTGGACCTGGTTTCGATGTTCATGCCCTTCGCGGCCACGGTGAGCCTGGCGCTGGTGATCTGCGCGGCGGTCAGGCCGTGCGGCGCCTGGATCAGCCACCCGGTGACGGAGACGGATCGGCCCAGGCCGAGTTCGGCGACCGCGTGCTCGGTGATCACCGTGTTCGGGGCCGACGTGCCGGACGGCAACCCCCCGAACTCCTGGATCACCGGGCTGGCCAGGCACTCGCTCTTGGGGCAGGGGAACGAGTTCTGCTGCTGCGGGCCGCCGCCGCCCGGGCCGCCGCCGTTGGACTGGAAGTAGTTGCCGTAAACGAGCTGCATCTTCGACAGGCCGGACAGGCCGGACCGCATGGTCAGGATGTCGGCGTTCGGATTCACCTGGGACGCCTTGATCCCGAAGGCGGCCAGGAGCTGCGGGGTGGCGAGGTATATCGGGCCCGACCACGACCGGCCGGGCGCGGCGTGCTGGAGGCTGCCGCTGGTCGACTCCAGTTCGACGACGTCGCTTGACCCCAGCCCGGACGCGATGCCGTGCGCCGTCGCCGACCAGGTCCGCGGGCTGCCCGCCCCCGGCCCGGGCTGGTCGCCGGGACCGAAGCCTGGCCCGTTGCCTGGCGCGTAGACGATGAGCTGATCGCTGCTCAGGTTGGGCCCGGCGTAGTCCAGCACGTTCCCGTACCGTCCCGCGGTCAGGACGCAGACCATGACTGCGATCAGCACCCCGAGGCTGATCGCGGCGAGCGCGGAGCCCGAGCGGGCCCGGTAGCGGCCCAGGTCCCGCAGGGCCAGGCGCGCCGCGATCGGCGTGTGCGCGGCGAGCTTGGACAGCACGCTCAGGAACGTGGGGGCCAGCAGGATCACCCCGATGACCAGGGCGATCAGGCCGCCCAGGACCGCGGGCGCTCCCCCGCCGCCGGTCTGGCTGCCGGCGTACGACAGCGCGGACCCCGCGATGACCAGGAGGATGATCCCCGGGATCGCCGAGCGGTGGACCTGCTTGGGGGGCGCGGGCCGCCCGGCCAGGGCCGCCACGATGGACATCCGGGTGATGGCGCGCGCCGGCCGCGCCGAGGCGAAGTACGTCGCCACCACGGCCAGGGCCATCGCCGGGCCGATCACGATCCACGGCAGCTGGAACACGCCGATCGCGTGGTGGGCACTGGACTCGATGGCGGGCCGGAAGGCCAGCCAGGCCGCCAGGCCCAGCACGAACCCGAGTATCGCGCCGACGACCCCCACCACGACCCCGTTGGCCCGCACCAGGAGCCGGACGCGCTGGTCCGTGGCGCCCAGGGCGCCGAGCATCCCCAGCGAGCGCACCCGGCGCTGCGCCAGCACCGTGAAGCCGCCGACGGCGACCAGGGCGATGAGGAGCATGCCGACCGTGGCCAGCGCGAGCACGATGGTCACGGGGTTGAGCGGGTTGCTCTGCGACGCGGACTGCGGGGTCTCGACGTTCGGCCCGATCGAGGAGGGCTGCACCCCCGGCGCGTCGAACAGGACGGTCACCTGCGTCGGGTTGGTGACCTGGCCCGGCGTGACGAGGGCAAACTCGTCAAGCAGGCTCTCAGGGTTCTGGACGATGCCGGTCACCTGGCGCGCCGGGCCGCCCGGCTGATGCCAGGTGTCCCCGACCGTGACGCCGAACGCGGAGGCCACCCCCTGGGTCAGGGCCACCTGGTTCGCCGCGGTCGGGTAGTGCCCGCTGACCAGGGAGAGCATCGGCTGCCCGAACGGGCCGCTCGGGTTCTGGGCGCGCAGGTCGAAGCCGTTGATCGAGCCCGGGATGGCCATCGCCTCGTTCTCGATCACGTCAGCGCGCCCGAAGCGATGCTCCAGCGAGGCGATCTGGCTGGCCAGATGCGGGTCGGGTGCCTGGAAGGTCGCGAGGTCGTGCGCGGTGCCGAACCCGCTGTCGGCCGACGGCGGCGTGGTCGTGGCGATCGCCGCCCCCAGGAAGGTGGCGCCCACCGCCACGGTGATCAGCGCCAGGACCAGCAGCTGCTGGCGCCACTCGCGGCGGAACAGCCGCCACGCCCAGCGCATCACGGCCCGCCGGGCGGGAACGCCCCCGTTATCGGGTCCCGCCTGGACCGGCCCTCGGGTGGCCGTGGCCGTACTCATCGGTTCTGTCCCGTCTGCCCTAGCAGTGACTCGGGTCCGGGCGGCGGCACGGTCTGGTCGGTGACCCGCCCGTCCCGCAGGAACACCACGCGGTCCGCCCACGAGGCCAGCTGCGCGTCGTGGGTCACCACGACCGCGGCCATGCCCCGCTTGCACGCGGCGTGGATGAGCCGCATGACCGCCTCGCCGTTGGCCGAGTCGAGCGCCCCCGAGGGCTCGTCGGCCAGCAGCAGCTGGTGGTCACCGACCACGGCGCGGGCGATGGCGACGCGCTGCCGCTCGCCGCCGGAGAGCTGGTCGGGAAAGTTGCCGGCCCGTTCGGCCAGGCCCAGCCCCTCCAGCGCCCGCAGGCTCGCCACCCGTGCCCGGCGCGCGGGCGTGCCGTCGAGCTCGAGCGGCAGCGAGACGTTCTCCGCCGCCGTCAGCCCGGGCAGGAGGTTGAAATCCTGGAACACGAAGCCGATGGAGCGCCGCCGCAGCCGCGCCCTGGCGTTGCGTGACAGCTTGGTCAGCTCCTGCCCGCAGACCCGGACCTCGCCGCTGCTCGGTTCCTCCAGGCTGCCGGCGATGGTCAGCAGGGTGGACTTGCCTGAGCCGCTCGGCCCCATGACCGCGACCATCGCGCCGGCCTCGACCCGCAGGTCGACCCCGGCCAGCGCGTGAACCTCGGTGGCCCCCTGACCGTAGACCCGTGACACGTCTTGCATCTCGAGCACGCTCATCGCGTGACCCCCGTCCTTATCCGTAGTTTCACAATGGGCCCCGTTTCCGTTTCCTGACCGGCGGGCGAGGGCGCCTCGCCGGCGTCCGCAGTGGCGCGCTTGATGCGGCCGTCCGCGGAGTCGAGCCAGCGGATCACGGCATCGAGCCTGAATAGCTCCGCGTCCACGGCCAGAGCCAGGCCGATATCGGACTCCGCGGCCGATTCCTTGATCCGCGTCCACTGCTGCATGAGCTGGACCAGGTACCGGCGGTGCGCCTGGATCACCCCGGGCACGTCGGTTCCCGGCAGGTGCAACGCCACCAGGATCTTGATCACCAGCTCGTCACGAGGCGGTGAGGTCATGTCCGGGGGCGTGCGCAGCCACCCGGCCAGTTCATCCCGGCCGGGTTGCGTGATGCGGAAGCGCCGCTGCGGGCCTTCGGTGCCCGCGTCGCTATCGGAGGACGCCAGCCCGTCCCGCTCCAGGCGCTGGAGCGTGGTGTAGACCTGGCCGACGTTCAGCGGCCATACCTCGCCGGTCCTCGCCTCGAACTCCTCGCGCAGCTGAAGGCCGTACTTCGGGCCCTCGCTGAGCAGCGCGAGCAGGGCGTGCCGGACGCTCACCGGGTCTTCTTACTCAGTAGCATACTGAGTATCCTGCCGCGCCCGGCCGGGCTACCGCAGGCCGGTTAGCACCCAAGTCGGGTCCACCGGATAGCCTTCCCCGCAAAGGCCAGACAGCCCCCTTGCGCGGCGCGGCGCCCGCGTGGTATACGCGCTAGCGTTCCTGGAGGACCGCGAGGATGTTGCCCGCCGGGTCCTTGAACCAGGCGATGAACGGTCCCCCGGCCCGGTTGATGCCCTTGTCGTCCTGGCCCAGGCCCTCGTACCGCTCCAGCTGCACGCCGCGCCTGACCAGCTCGTCCACGGCCGCGTCGATGTCGTCCACCTGGAAGTTGAGGATCGTGTAGCTGGCGGGCACGTGATCGGGCTTGGCGTAGACGAGCGTGTCCCGCCCGTCGGCCAGGTGCAGCCAGAGCAGCCCGTGCTCGACCGTCATGACGAGGCCGAGCGTTCCGCCGTAGAACGTCCTGGCCGCCTCCAGGTGGTCGACGGAGAACCCGCTGAACGCCCTGGTGTGCTCGAACATGACATGCTCCTTGCGGTTTCATGGGCCCAAACGCGCGCTCAAGGATGGACGTACTCGTGACCCTAAACCCATCGCCACGGTCGCAGGCCGCCAAGCTCGGGATCAGGCCCGGGCAGCGAATCCACCTGCACCATCCGCCGCCGGGCTGGGCCCTGGCCGACCCCCCGCCCGCCCTGGCCGACGCGGGCGCCGAAGGTCCCGGCCGCGCCACCCTGACGGTCGTCACAGCCTTCCTTATCCCGAACGGCGATGGTGATACCTCCCCGCAGACACGAGCCCGGGTTGGCCGTACGATGGGTGACATGGGTTTTTATTGACGCTGAAAGCCTGCGGTTTCCGCCCTGGCCGTCGCGCTCGCGGTCGAGCTGGCCGACGAGCTCGTCGACGGTGTCAAGGGCGCCGCGCTGCCGCTCATCCGGCATGACCTCGGGCTGAGCTACGCGCAGATCGGGCTGCTCGCCTCGGTGCCGCTGCTGGTCGGCGGTGCCCTCGAGCTGCCGCTCGGCATCCTGGCCGGCGAGGGCCGGCGTCGTCGCCTGGCCGTGCTCGCCGGCGGTATTTTCTTCATCCTGTCGCTGGCGGCCGTCGCCGGTGCGCGTTCGTTCGTCGTGCTGCTGTGCGCGTTTACCGCCTTCTACCCGGCCTCGGGTGCCTTCGTCTCGCTGACCCAGGCCACCCTGATGGACGCCTGGCCGGACCGGCAGGCCCGGGTCATGGCGCGCTGGGATTTGGCCGGGTCCACCGGGGCGGTAGCCGGGCCGTTGCTGCTCGCCGCCGTCCTGGCCGCCGGGGGCGGCTGGCGGGACGCGTACCTGGTCCTGGCCGGGGTGGCCGCGGTCGCCTGGCTCGGCACCTGCCTGCGGGACCCCCCTAGCGCCCCCGCCCCGGCGGACGAGGAAAGCCCGGCCGGGCACTGGGCCCGCGAGCTCGCGTCCGCGCTGCGGAACCCCTCGGCGGTGCGCTGGCTGGTGCTGATGCAAGTCGCCGACCTGCTGGTCGACGTGCTCACCGGGTTCCTCGCGCTGTACCTGGTGGACGTGGCGCACCTGCGGCCGGCGGTCGCGGCGCTGGCCATCGCTCTCCGGCTCGGCTCCGGGCTCGCCGGAGACGCCGCGCTGGTCTTCGTCCTGGACCGGGTGGCCGACCTGACCGTGCTCCGCGTCAGCGCCGTGGCCGCCGCCCTGCTCTACCCCGCCTTCCTGCTCGCGCCGGGCGTCCCCGCCAAGCTGGCCATCCTGGCCGCGCTGAGCGCGGCCACGGCCCCGTGGTACCCGCTGCTGCAGGCCCGGCTGTACGGGAGCCTGCCCGGCCGGAGTTCGGTCGCGGTGACGCTCAGCAGCGCCGCCGGGATGGCCGGCGGGCTCGGACCGCTGGCGGTGGGGATAGCGGCCGAGTGGTTCGGCCTGTCCCGGGCGCTGGCGGTCCTGACCGTCGTCCCGGTCGTGATCCTGGGCGGTGCCCTGGTGACGCGGGGACGGCGGGGACGGCGAGGCGGACGGCGGGGACGGCGAGGCGGACGGCGGGGACGGCGAGGCGGACGGCGGGGACGGCGAGGCGGACGGCGGGGCCGGGATGACGGGGACGGCGAGGCGGACGGCGGGGACGGTGAGGCGGACGGCGGGAATAGGCGGCGCGGTGGTGCGTTGTGACGAGAGGATATTTGCTCTCGGCGAGAGC
>JBOHCK010000328.1:0-6766 GCA_050698755.1 Streptosporangiaceae bacterium
TCCGTGGGGGGATGATTGCTGCCCCCACGGAGGCTTAGTTTCCGGTCAGCGGAACGAGGTTGCCCGGTCGCCCAGATCCATCATCAGGTTACGGGCCTGCTGCGCGGTCCAGGGGCCGTCCGGGTGGGCGGTCACCCCGAGGATGTGCACGTGGCGGGTCGCCACCTCCATGACGAATAGCACGTATAGGCGTTTGAGGAGGACGGTGTCCACGTGGAAGAAATCGCAGGCCAGCAGGCCTTGCGCCTGGGTGCGCAGGAACGCCCGCCAGGAGGTGTCCGCATCGCGCGGGGCCGGGCCGCAACGCCGGGCGCGCAGGATCCGCCGCACGGTCGCCTCGCTGACCCGGTGACCGAGACGGCACAGCTCGCCGTGCACCCTGCGGTATCCCCACGCCGGGTTCTCCCGCGCCAGCCGCAGTACCAGCTCGCGGATCTCCTGACTGGTACCCGGGCGACCCGGCCGGTTCGGATACGTCCACTTGCGCGCGATCAGGCGGCGGTGCCAGGCCAGCAAGGTACCCGGCGTGACGAGCCGATGTGCGCGCAGCGTCGCTGGGAGCAGCCGGGCCAGCGCAGCCAGGACCGCCCGGTCGGCCCAGTCCAGCTTCGGCCGGGCGACCTGACGTCGCAGCACTGCAACCTCATGACGGAGCACCATGATTTCTGCATCCTTAGATGCCTGGCTTCGGCCCAGCAGCAGCAACCAGCCGAAGACCCGGATCATGATCAGGTAGACCAGACGAGCAGACACAAGCCGCGATCCTGCCGCATTCCGCTCATCCGGCCAAACAGCAGGTCACCGTCCCGTGTCGGATTCTGAAGCGGTACAGGGCCAATGTCACGTGCTACGACGCCTGGTACGTAGCGCTGGCAGAGTTCCTTGGCGTGGATGTCGCGACCCTTGACACTCGCTTGTCCAAGTCTGCCGGCCCGCGGTGCGGGTTCGAGACGCCGCCTGGAACATGATGCCGGACCAGACTGCATCCGGCTGCCGCCCGGCGGGGCCTTAAACCTTCAGGCTGGGAAAGTCCTCTTCCCAGAACTCGCCCGGCGCGCGGCGAGTCTCGCCCGGCGCGCGAGTAGCCGCGTCCGCGGCCTGCTCCGGCTGGGCGCCGTGCCGCTGCTCCTCCCGGGCCCGAAGCTGCACCCGGCGGATCTTGCCGGAGATCGTCTTGGGCAGCTCGGTGAACTCGATCCGGCGGACCCGCTTGTACGGGGCGAGCCGTTCCCGCGCGAACGCGAGAATCTCCAGGGCTGTCTCCGCGCCAGGCTCGTAGCCGGCGGCCAGCAGCACGTACGCCTTCGCCACCGCCAGCCGCACCGGGTCGGGCGAAGGGACGACCGCGGCCTCGGCGACGGCCGCGTGCTCGATCAGCACGCTCTCCAGCTCGAACGGCGAGATCCGGTAGTCCGAGGCCTTGAACACGTCATCGGTCCGGCCGACGTAGGTGATGTAGCCGTCGGCATCCCTGCCGGCCACGTCGCCGGTGTGGTAGTAGCCGCCGCTCATCGCCTCGGCGGCGCGCTCGCGATCGCCGGCGTAGCCGGTCATCAGGCCGAGCGGACGGGCGCTCAGCGGCAGGCAGATCTCGCCGTCATCGCCCTCTTTTCCGGTAACGGGGTCGACCAGCGCGATCTCGTAGCCGGGCAGCGCGCGGCCCATCGAGCCTGGCCTAACCTCCTGGCCCGGCGTGTTCCCGGCCTGCGCGGTGGTCTCGGTCTGGCCGTAACCGTCCCTGACCGTGAGGTTCCAGGCCCGCCTGACCTGCTCGATGACCTCGGGGTTGAGCGGCTCGCCCGCGCTCAGGCACTCCCGCAGGCTGGCCGTGTGACAGCCGGCCAGGTCGGCCTGCACCAGCATCCGCCACACCGTCGGCGGCGCGCACAGCGTGCTCACCCCGCACTCGCCGATCGCCGCGAGCAGCGCCGCCGGGGAAAACCGCTCGTGCCCGAGCACCAGCGTGGTCGCGCCGGCGATCCACGGGGCGAACACGTTGCTCCAGGCGTGCTTGGCCCAGCCGGGCGAGGAGACGTTCAGGTGCACGTCACCAGGCCGCAGCCCGATCCAGTACATCGTCGACATATGCCCGGCCGGATAGGAGACGTGCGTGTGCTGCACGAGCTTGGGCTGGGCGGTAGTGCCCGAGGTGAAGTACAGCAGCAGCGGGTCGCTGCCCATGGTGATCCCGTCCGGCTCGAATCCGGCTGGGGCGCCGGCGACGGTGGCGTAGTCGTGCCAGCCGGGAGCGGTCGCGCGCGCGGAGGTGGCAGCCGCGGACGGGCCCGTTCCCGTCATGGTGGTCGCCTGCGGCGTGACCTCGATGCGCGTGAGGTCCGCGGTGATGCCGCCGAACTTCGGCACGTGCGCGGACTCGGCGGTCGGCCACGACGTCGTCGAGCAACTCGGGAAGGTGAGCGCTGGCCGGCGCTCGGGCCGCCCTGCCGAAAGCATCGGGCCGGGCCGGGCCAAGTGCTACCCCCGTTCGGGGGTAGCCGCGGCGGGCAGGCCGCGTGGCATTCTCATGACATGGCGGTAACACATCTTGGGGCGGGTGCCGCGATGCCGGAGCGCAGCGCGGTGCGGGAACGGTGGAACACATAGCCACCGCGGACCGCCCGGATGAGTCCTTCTTCATGGAACGGAATACCAGGCTCCAGGTCGAGCATCCGGTGACCGAGGTGGCGGTCGCGGTGGCCGGCCATGCGCCTGTAGACGTGGTCGAGTGGCAGCGTGACGACAGTGGACGCCTCGTCTGGATGCTGGATGGCCTTGGCATCCAGACCTGCGTCGACTTGCACAAACTCGCTGAGGTCAGCAGGTGTATGGCGCGGCAGCTTGGCCGTCCCAGTAGCTCACGCGTCGTGCAGGCCCTGTCGTGACCTGGCTACCGTATCGGAGGCGTATCCGGTGATTGACTTCACCTTGGCCAGCGAACACCAGGCGTTGCGCGAGAGCGTCGCTGCCTTTGCTCGCGATGAAGTCGCGCCGGTGATCGGCGACTATTACGAGCGAGGCGCGTTTCCCTATCCGATCGTCGCGGCGATGGGGAAGATGGGCCTGTTCGGCTTGCCGTTCCCGGAGGAATACGGCGGCATGGGCGGCGACCATCTGGCACTGTGCCTGACGCTGGAGGAACTTGCCCGAGTCGACTCGTCGGTCGCGATCACGCTGGAGGCCGGTGTCTGTCTCGGGGCAATGCCCATCTTCAGGTTCGGCTCCGGCGCGCAGAAGCGCCAGTGGCTTCCGCCGCTGTGCTCCGGGGAGCACCTTGCCGCCTTTGGCCTGACCGAGCCCGGCGGCGGCACGGACGTGCCCGGCGGGATGCGCACTTCGGCGCGGCTTGAGGACAAAGGCGATCACAGGGCCAAGGGCCGTCAGTGGGTCATCAACGGCTCCAAGGCGTTCATCACCAACGCGGGCACTGACATCACCTCGATGGTCACGGTCGCCGCGCTGACCGGCGAGCGCGAGATATCGACGATCACCGTCCCGGCCGGGGTTGCCGGATTCACGGCGGGCAGGAAGTACTCGAAGGTCGGCTGGTCCGCCTCGGATACTCGCGAGCTGTCTTTCTCCGACGTGCGCGTCCCCGAAGGCAATCTGCTCGGCGAACGGGGCCGCGGCTACGCCCAGTTCCTGAGCATCCTCGACGAGGGCCGCATCGCGTTCGCCGCGCTCTCGGTGGGACTGGCCCAGGGATGCATCGACGAGTGCCTGCGCTACGTCCGGGATCGTGCGGCCTTTGGCCGGGCCATCGGGGAGTACCAGGCCATCCAGTTCAAGATCGCTGACATGGAGGCTCGCGCTCACGCCGCCCGGACGGCCTACTACGCCGCTGCCGCCCGGCTGCTCGCTGGGCAGCCGGTGAAGAAGGATGCGGCCATCGCCAAGCTAGTGGCCTCGAACGCCGCGATGGACAATGCACGGGACGCGACACAGATCTTCGGCGGCTACGGATTCATGAACGAGTACCCGGTTGGACGCTTCTACCGAGATGCCAAAATCCTGGAGATCGGCGAGGGAACGTCAGAAGTGCAGCGACTGCTCATCGCTCGCCACCTAGGCTTGCCGACAGCGGTCAGCGCAGCGGCTAATCGCGAGCCACATGGAGCGCTTGGCCCCGAAGTCCGCAGCTCATGACGACTGTCAGGTCCGGATCGCCCGTCCGGCTGGGCGAAGAGCTTCCCTGCGGCACACGGGAACGGCCATGGTGTGATCCCAATACCGCCCACCAGTTTTGACCGGGTGCAGTGTCCTGCAACCGGACTTCCCTGGTGGATCTGGGGGCACTACTGAGCCTCCCACGTGTGCTTAAAACGCCCGACTTGCGAGGCTGTGCCTGGCGGACGGAGTCCCGATGGGACAGCAGCGCCGGCAGTTCTCGCCGGAGTTCGAGGCTGACGCGGTCGCGCCGGTGCGATCGTCTGGCCGTCCGAATTCATGCGATCGTCCGTGAGCCGGGGATCGGTGGGTGGCCACTGGACTATCAAGCAATGTACTCGAGCGAGTGGCTGGAGTCCGCTTTGTTGCCGCGCGTGTGCGCGCCGCTTATGCCGGCGGATGTCCCTGAGGTCACCCGCCGGCGCGACCGGTGGCTAGCGCCGAATCCGGCAGACGATGGTGAACCCGCGTTGCATGCACCAGGTCTGCTCCGGCCGGTACGCGCTCTTGATCCCGATGTAGTGGTAGTTGCTGTTCAGCCCGTCGTTGCGCGGCGCCGGTGCGGCGGCGTTTAGTGGCGACACGGTGAGCGACGTGATCTTGGATCCGGTGGTCTGCGCGGTGACCGGGAAGGTCAGAGCGCCCGGCGCCTGTCCCTTCTCCACCCAGTTGATCAGCGGAGTGAGGAAGTCTGCGGTCACCGACGGATCGCCGCCGCCCAGGCAGTGGTACCCGCCGGGAACCATGTACAGCCGCGAGAAGCTCTGCGCGCTCGCGAAGCCGCCCATCGCCTTCTCGACCGCGGCGTAGTAGTCGATGGTGGAAAACGGCGGAATCGCCTGGTCAGCCCAGCCCTGGTAGATGATCAGCTTGCCGCCGTGGGCGCGGAATGCGCTCAGGTCAGGATCGGTGGCGTTGTAAACACCGCCGAACTGCTCAAGGGCGTTGTATTCCGCGTCGGTGAACTTGAGGTCGCTAAGCGTGAACGACGCCGGGGGGTTGGGCACCGAGGCCATGTACTTGAGATAGTTCAGGCCGAACTGGCCGGCGACGGTGTCGGCCGGGTTATTGTCAGTCTGCGGGTTGATAAACCAGCTCCACGCAAGTTCGGATCCGTAGGGCTCACCACCGTCGTACAGGTTGCGCCCGACCGGGTCGGTCGGCCCGCGGTACTCCTCGCGCACCACCGTGACCTGTGCTGGGGTCAGGCAGGTCGGCTCGTCCGTGCCGGAGGGGCACATGATCGACGCGGGATTGAATGTGCAGTTTCGCGGATCAAAAATGACGCCGTCGGCGTCGGCACACGCCGCCATGACCGCCGCGTGCAGCGCGGGCAGCTTGGCCAGCGTCAGGATCTGGTGGCCCTGCGAGTCGGTGTTCGCCACGGCCAGCCACGACTCGAAAAGCCCGAGCAGCGGTGCCCAGTTGTTGGCCGGCGCGCCGACGATGATGCCGTTGAAGTCCGTCGGATAGCGCTGGGCCAGGTCGAGTGCCTCGTGTCCGCCGTCGGAGCAGCCGTCGAAGTGCCAGTCCGCCGGCCCCGTGCCGTAATAGACCCGGATAGCGGCCTTCGCCAGGTTCGCGAGAGAGTGCTCGGAGGTGTATCCGAAGACAACGCGCAGCGCCAGGTCGTCGGCCGCCCAGGCGCCGTCCGTAACCGACGGCGACTCGTGCCCCTGGTCGTCGGTCGCGAGGACGAACTCGTTACCCGCGACCTGGGGGCATCCGGTTGAGACCGCGGGCTGGGTGGAGATGCTCACCGCTGCAATAGCCCCCGCATCCCTCCTGCACCTAGTCGCCGTGCCAGGTGCTCTCCGGCAACAGCAGCTCGAAGCTGGTCTGCGGGGCGATGTAGCCCTTCACCTCACAGTAGGTGGTGCCGTTGAGACTGGTGTCGGCGGCGCTGCCGATCCGGCTCGCGGCATCCGGGACCGCCGTGAAATCGTGCGCCCTACGGCGGCACAGCTCATCTGCGGCAGGATCGCGCTGGCCGCCGAATGCGGCTTCGGCGTCACCGCATTCTCGGGATTGCCCGCTTTTTCGAACTCATGGCGTCTCCTCTGCGCTGTGCGGATTTGAGAGTCAAATCCGTCATGTTGCTGCCGGGCCGGCTTGAGTCAGCCTCAGCGGCGTGCTAACCCAAACGAAGTTAAGAAGAGGCAAGGGCCTATGCAGGACCGGCGGCTACCGCCAGCGGTGACCCGATAGGGCTCCCGCTGGCGGCTGGCGCCATTAGCGCGCGTGCAGGTGGCCGACGGGCAGCACCGGGCGCTGGAAGGTGAAGGCGACGAGGTCCGCTCCGCCGCGGTACAGCCCGAGCGCTGCGAACACGATCGTCACGATGCCCGAGATCTTGGTCGCTTCGGGGTGCGCTCCGTAGATGCCCACCATGAGCAGGATGATGACCACCTCGACGAGCACGACGACCGTCAGGATGACCACGTCGGTCCTGAGCGCGGCGATCATGAAGATGAGCACCAGCGCCGCGTACATGATCAGGAACGCCAGCAGCGCCGACGGGACGGCGTTGGCGTCTTTCGCGGCCGTCCCGGCGATCGCGATCTTGCCGGCGTAGCTGTTCTCGATGAGCGCGTAGATGATC
>JBOHCK010000329.1:0-6741 GCA_050698755.1 Streptosporangiaceae bacterium
CAAGGCGCCGCCGCCAACCCAAAGCCGGCCAGCCGCCCGCCCGCTACACCCGCATCGGCATCCCCAGCGCCGCTTCCCCGCCCCCGCCATAAGAATCCTGAGCGCCGTCGAACACCTGGCCGGTACCCCCGACCCTGACGTGCTCCGCTCGGCCCTGCGCAAGAAGCTGAACCAGGGCGCCTACGCGGGCACGCTCGACCAGGACGAGACCAGAGCCATCGCCTGGATCGGGCGGGCCTCCCGTCCGGTCAGCGCCCTCGAGGACCCCTCAGTCGTCTGCGACGTCCTCGAGGCCCTGGCCCTCAGGCTCGACGGCAAGCCCGCCAGCCCCGAGTACTTCTCCCGCCGCCGCCGGGTCCTGCACAAATGCCTCGGCTACGCCGTCCGCAAGAAACGGCTCACCTCCAACCCGCTCAGCAAAGCCAACCTGCCCGAAGGCTGGACGGCCCCCGCCAAGCCCGATGACACCCTGGACCCCCGGGCCGTCGGCAGCCCCGAACTGGTCGCATCCATGCTCACCGCCTGCCGCACGATCAGCAAACGCCAAGGGCCCAGGTTCGTCGCCTTCTACGGGTGCATGTTCTACGCCCTGATGCGGCCCTCCGAAGTCGCCGCGCTCACCAAAGCAGGCTGCCACCTGCCCGAGCAAGGATGGGGGCACCTGACCTTCGCCGACTCCTCACCCGCCGCCGGGAAGGCCTACACCGACGACGGCGCCGTCCACGAGCACCGCGGCCTGAAAGGCCGCACCAAGGGCAGGCCCAACCCCAAAGCCCGCAGGCCCGCCCGCAAGGTCCCGATCCCCCCGCAGCTCGTGGCCCTGCTGCGCGACCACATCCAGACCTACGGCACCGGCCGCGACGGCCGCCTGTTCCGCTCCGAGCGCGGCAACCCCGTCCAGCCGTCCACCTGGTGGCGGCTATGGCAGAACGTACGAGCCGCGTCCCTCACCCCCGAGCAGCTCGCCACGCCGCTGATGAAACGGCCCTACGACCTGCGGCACTCCGGGATCACCTGGCGGCTCGACTCCGGCGTGCCCGACGCCCAGGTGGCCGCCTGGGCCGGGCACAGCGTCGAGATGCTCAGGCGCGTCTACGCCGGCCGGGCCGAAGGGCTCGAAGGCGTATGGATCACCCGCATGGACCAGACCCTGCCCCAGGACAAGCCATGACACCCCGGGGGGCGCCGGGGGGGCAGGAACCGTTCCGCAGTGGCGGACGGTGGCGAGACGTGACCGAACGTGACAACGGACATTTCAACAAACCCACAGGTCAGGCCCCGTTTAGTGCTGCTACAGGATGGCGCCCCCAGCAGGATTCGAACCTGCGCACACGGCTCCGGAGGCCGATGCTCTATCCCCTGAGCTATGGGGGCTGCGCGACGTGGGAAAGGCTACCAGCCAGCAACCGTTACCGGGACACGCGGCGGGTACACTGCGCAATCACAAGGCAAGACGCTACCCTCACGCGAGTGGAGCAGGGATTGAGACGGGTGCTCGTCGTTGACGACGACGAGGTGATCAGGCAGCTGATCGCGGTCAACCTCCAGCTCGAGGGGTTCGACGTGTCGATGGCGGTTGACGGGCAGGACTGCCTCGACAAAGTGGGGGACATCGATCCGGACGTCATCACGCTGGACGTGATGATGCCGCGGCTGGACGGCTGGGAGACGGCGATCCAGCTGCGCAGTTCGCCGGACACCGCACATATCAAGGTGGTGCTGATCTCCGCGCGCGCCCAGGAGGACGACAAGGCCAGGGGCAGCCGGGTGGGCGCGGACGCCTACCTGACCAAGCCCTTTGACCCGAACGAGATGATCCGCGTCGTCCGCGAGCTCGCCGGCGCCAGCTAGGTGATCACCGCCTGGCTGCGGCGGGCCATCCTCGCCGCGGCCGGTACCGACGAGGAGGATCCGCTGCTCCGCCCGGGCGGGGAACCGGGCCGCTACGCCTCCAGCCTGCCGTTCCGCCTAGCCGGGCCCGGCCAGGACCCGCGCGATATCGCCAAGGCCCTAGCCGCCAGGCTCATAAACGAGCCAGACATCGCGACCGCCGCGGTCACCGGCCCCGGCTACCTCACGGTCACGGTCACCCACGACGCGCTGGCCGGCCTCGCCGTCCGCGTGGCCGAGGCAGGCGAGGCGTGCGCGGCCAGTGACGCCCTGCGCGGCCGCACCGTGCCCGCGCCGCCCGCCGCCGACCTGGCCGCCGCACCGGACGGGCCGCAGGCGCAGGCGGCCCTCGCCGCCGAGCTGACCGCCCGCCTGGCCGCCGCCGCTGGCGCCACACCTATCTTTTCTCCCGAACGAACATTGGTTCCCCTCCCGGTCCCCCTTCCTCCGCCCGAAACCGGAGCGGAAACGCTCACCGGCGCTATCCAGTACGCGGGCTACGATCCCGTGCGCTTCGCGCTCGCGCGCACGCCCCCCGGCGGGGCGTTCCCTGAGGCGGCGACCCTCGCCCGGCATATGCTGACCAATCCCGCCTATGCTGTTCGGTACGCGCATGCCGCCGCTGCCGCCGTGCTGCGCTGGGCTGCCATGCTGGGCACACGGCCAGCGGAGTTCCAGCCGCGCCTGCTCACCCGACCAGAGGAGCTGGCGCTGCTCGACGCGCTGTCCTGGCTCCCGGAACGGGTAGCCATGGCCGCGCGCCGCGGCCGCCCCGACGAGTTTGCCGGGTACCTGGAGGAACTGGCCGAGCGGACGCTTGACACGATGAGCACCTCTGGCTTTACGAACGTATCCGCTATCAGCAGCGAAAGGCTGTGGCTGGCCGCCGCGGCGCGGACCGGCCTGGCCGCCAGTCTGGGGCTGCTCGGGATCGGCGCGCCCGAGCGCCTGTAGGGATCGAAAGGGGGACCGCATGAGCCGTGTCGCGCACCCGGCCGGGCCACGCCACGGTGACGTGCTGCCCGCCGATCACCCGCCCGCGCCGCCCGCTGACCTGAACGCGCTGCATCCCGGCATCTGGCCGCGCAGCGCCCGGCGTTCCGGCGGCGTGCTCACCATCGGCGGAAAGGACGTGCGGGACCTGGCGGCCGAGTTCGGCACGCCGCTCTACGTGTGCGACGAGGCGGACGTGCGGTCGCGGTGCCGTGAATACCTGGAGGCGTTCGGGCCGCAGGCGCGCGTGTTCTACGCGGCCAAGGCCTTCTGCTCCCGCGCAATGCTGCGCTGGGTGACGTCCGAGGGGCTGGGCATCGACGTCTGCACCGGCGGCGAGCTCGAGATCGCGCTGGCCGCGGGCGTGCCGCCCGAGCAGATCGCGCTGCACGGCAACAACAAGACCCTCGGCGAGCTCGAGCGGGCCGTCGCGGCCGGGGTCGGTCACATCGTGACGGACTCGTTCGGCGAGATCGCGCGCCTGGCCTACCTCACCGGCAGTGCTGACCCGGGGGGGACGACCCCCCCCAAACCCCCCCCGAGCCTGGGGGGGAACCTTCCCCCCCAGGCCCCCGCGGCCCGGCCGAAGGTCCTCGTCCGGGTCACCACCGGGGTCGAGGCGCACACGCACGAGTTCATGGCCACGGCGCACGACGACCAGAAGTTCGGCTTCTCGCTGGCCTCGGGTGCCGCCGACGAGGCGGTGCGGCGGGTGCTGGCCTGCCCGGGCCTGGAGTTCGCCGGGCTGCACTCGCACATCGGCTCGCAGATCTTCGACACCGCCGGGTTCGAGGTGGCGGCGCACCGCGTGCTCGACCTGGCGGTCAGGATCCGCGACGAGCACGGCATCGAGATCACCGAGCTCGACCTGGGCGGCGGGTTCGGCATCGCCTACACCGAGGAGGACGACGCGCCCGAGGTCGTGAAGCTGGCCCACAGCCTGCGCCAGATCGTGGACTGGCAGTGCCAGGCCGCCGGGCTGCCCGTACCGCGGCTGACCGTCGAGCCCGGCCGCGGCATCGTGGGGCCCTCGATGGTGACGCTGTACTCGGTGGGCACCATCAAGGACGTGGACGGCCTGCGCACCTACGTCAGCGTGGACGGCGGGATGAGCGACAACATCAGGACCGCGCTCTACGACGCGGAGTACGTGTGCGCGCTGGCTTCGCGCGCGTCGTCCGCTCCGCCGATGCTGTCCCGGGTGGTGGGCAGGCACTGCGAGAGCGGCGACATCGTGGTGCGGCACGCGTACCTGCCGTCCGACCTGGCCCCGGGCGACCTGCTGGCCGTCCCGGCCACTGGGGCCTACTGCCGGTCCCTGGCCAGCAATTACAATCACGTGCTGCGCCCTGCCGTGGTCGCGGTCGGCGACGGCGAGGCGCACATCATCGTCCGCCGCGAGACGATGGACGACCTGCTCAGCCTGGATGTCGGATGACCGGAACCCGCCCGACCCTTAAGGTGGCCCTGCTCGGCTGTGGGGTCGTCGGGACGCAGGTGGCCCGGCTGCTCGCCGAACAAGCCGATGACCTGGCCCTGCGCGTGGGCGCCCGACTCGAGCTGGCCGGGATCGCGGTGCGGAGGGTCGGACACCGCCGGGCCGAGGGAATCGACCGGGACCTGCTTACCGCGGACGCCCATGCCCTGGTGAGCCGGCCGGACATCGACATCGTGGTCGAGGTGATCGGCGGGATCGAGCCGGCCAGGTCACTCATGCTGGCCGCGCTCAAGAGCGGGCGGCCGGTGGTCACCGCGAACAAGGCCCTGCTCGCCGAGAACGGCGCGGAGATCTACGGCGCGGCCCGCGAGTACGGCGCCGACCTGTACTACGAGGCCTCCGTGGCGGGCGCCATCCCGCTGCTGCGCCCGCTGCGGGAGTCGCTGGCCGGGGACACCGTGCGCCGCGTGCTCGGCATCGTGAACGGCACGACCAACTTCATCCTGGACCGGATGGACTCCTCGGGCGCAGGGTTCACCGAATCGCTGGAGGAGGCCCAGGCGCTCGGCTACGCCGAGGCCGACCCGACCGCGGACGTGGAGGGGTTCGACGCGGCCGCGAAAGCGGCGATCCTGGCCAGCCTGGCCTTCCACACGCCGGTGACCGCGGCCGACGTGCACCGTGAGGGCATCACCGAGGTCACCGCCGCTGACATCGGCAGCGCCCGGGCGCTCGGCCGGGTCGTCAAGCTGCTGGCCATCTGCGAGCGCTGCGACGGCGGCGTCTCCGTCCGGGTGCACCCCGCGATGATCCCGCGCTCGCATCCGCTCGCCGCCGTCAGCGAGGCGTACAACGCGGTGTTCGTGGAGGCCTCCTCGGCCGGGCGGCTGATGTTCTACGGTGCGGGCGCCGGCGGCATCCCGACCGCGAGCGCCGTTCTCGGCGACATCGTCGCCGTGGCCAGGAACCGCCTGGCCGGGACCCGCGGCCCGGACGCGTCGACCTACGCGGGGCTGCCGGTCATGCCCATGGGGGAGACGCTCACCCGGTATCACGTCGCGCTCGACGTCGACGACCGGCCCGGCGTCCTGGCCCCGGTCGCCGGGGTGTACGCGCACCACGACGTCTCGATCGAAACGGTGCGCCAGACCAGCAGGGGAGAGGAGGCGCAGCTCGTGATCGTGACCCACACGGCCACGGACGCGGCCCTTGCCGCGACCGTCCGCGACCTGGAGGCCCTCCCCATCGTCCGCGCGGTCGCCAGCGTCATGCGCGTGGAGGGGGAAGAGGAGTGACCAGGGGGGTACGGGGGGGCGGGCAGCCCCTCCGTGAGCGGGGGGATCCCGGGGGGTCGCCCCCCCGGGGCCAGCACTGGCGAGGCGTGATCGAGGAATACCGGAGCTGGCTGCCGGTGACCGACGCCACGCCCGTGATCAGCCTGCGCGAGGGCGGAACGCCGCTACTGCCCGCTCCGGTGCTTTCCGCGCGCACCGGGTGCGAGGTGTACCTGAAAGTCGAGGGCGGGAACCCGACCGGCTCGTTCAAGGACCGGGGCATGACCGTGGCGATCAGCCTGGCCGCGGGCGCCGGGGCCAAGGCGGTCATCTGCGCGTCGACCGGTAACACCAGCGCGAGCGCCGCCGCCTACGCGGCGCGCGCCGGGCTCACCTGCGCGGTGCTGGTGCCCCGGGGCAAGATCGCCATCGGCAAGCTGGCCCAGGCGCTGGTGCACGGGGCCCGGCTGCTCCAGGTGGACGGCTCGTTCGACGACTGCCTGGAACTGGCCAGGAAGCTGGCCGCCCAGTACCCCGTCGCCCTGGTCAACTCGGTGAACCCGGACCGGCTGCAGGGCCAGAAGAGCGCCGCCTTCGAGGTCGTGGACGACCTGGGCGACGCTCCGGACGTGCACTGCCTGCCGGTCGGCAACGCCGGGAACATCTCCGCCTACTGGATGGGGTACACCGAATACCTGCGGGCGGGCCTGGCCACCAGGAGGCCCCGGATGTTCGGCTTCCAGGCCAGCGGCGCGGCCCCGATCGTGTCCGGAGAGCCGGTGCTGCACCCGCAGACGATCGCGACCGCCATCAGGATCGGCAATCCCGCGTCCTGGCACCTCGCCGAGGCGGCCAGGGATGAATCGGGCGGGCTGATCGACTCGGTGACCGACCGGGAGATCCTGGTCGCGTACCGGCTGCTGGCGACCAGGGAAGCGGTGTTCGGCGAGCTGGCCTCCGCCGCGAGCGTGGCCGGCCTGCTGCGCGCCAGCGCCAATGGCCAGGTCAACCCGGGCTCGCGGGTGGTCTGCACGATCACGGGAAACGGCCTGAAGGACCCCGACTGGGCGCTGTCCGGCGCCCCGGCCCCGGCCATCATCGCGGCCGACGCAGGCGCCGCCGCGACGGCCCTCGGACTTGCCTAGG
>JBOHCK010000330.1:0-6701 GCA_050698755.1 Streptosporangiaceae bacterium
GGTCGGCGTCCCGGTCGCGAGGTACCTGCGGCGGTGCGGGTACGAGGTGACCGGCTTCGACCTCGCCGACGGGGCGGACGTGCTGGACCTGGCCGCCGTCTCGCGCGCGGCCCTGGGCTGCGAGGCAATTGTGCACCTGGCGGCGCTGGCCCACGACGACGCGGGCCGTCCCGAGCAGATCATGGCGGTGAACGTCCTGGGCACCTGGCACGTGCTGCTGGCGGCCGAGGCCGCCGGGGTGAGCCGGGTGATCTGCTTCTCCAGCACGCAGGTGCTCGGGATCGCCGAGGGTGAGCGGCGGCCCGACTACTTCCCTGTCGATGACGACCATCCCCGCCGGGCGATGCGCCCGTACGGCCTGTCCAAGGTGCTGGCCGAGGATCTGTGCGAGGGTTTCACCGCGCGGACCGGGATCGCCACGGTCTGCCCGCGGCCGGTGGCGGTGTGGGACGAGACCCGGTACTCCACGGTCGAGGCCCTGTGGCGCGGCCAGCCGAACGCGGAATGGGAGCCGTTCTGGGAGTACGGCGCGTTCGTGGACGCGCGCGACGTCGCCGCGGCAGTGGACCTGGCGCTCACCGTGCCGCTCGAAGGACACCACCGGGCGCTGCTGTGCGCCGCCGACATCGCCGCGACCGGGCCCAGCCTGGAACTCGCCGCCCGGCTCACACCCGGGGTACCGGTCACCGACCCCGGTCGCTACCTAGCCGATCCGTGTGCCGCACTATTCGACTGCCGGGCTGCCGCGACCACGCTCGGGTGGAAGCCGGCCTACACCTGGTCAGGCCGCAGGAAGGAGGAAGGCGGCGCCGTCAGCGCGGCGGATCCTCCCCCACCAGCCCGTCCACCGACTCCCTGATCAGGTCCGCGTGGCCGACGTGCCGCGCGTACTCCTCGATCATGTCGATCAGGATGCGGCGCAGGCTGGGCGCGCGGCCGTCCGGCCAGCGGCGTTTGGCCAGCTGTTCCACGTCGCCGTCGGTCAGCGCATCGGAGACCGCGGCCCGGGAGCGGGACACGGCGTCCTGCCAGAGCGCGTAAAGCTGCTCCGGGGTGTCTTCGGCGGCCGAATGCCAGTCCCAGTCACGGTCGGCGTCCCAGTCCACGGCGTCCCACGGGGGCCCGAACTCCCACCCGTGCAGCCTGCGGGAGAAGTACTCCTCCTCGACGACGGCCAGGTGCTTGAGCAGGCCGCCGAGGGTCATCGTCGAGGCGCCGACCGTGGCCCGCAGGCCGGCCGCGTCGAGTCCGCCGCACTTCCACGCGAAGATCGCGCGCTGGCGCTCGAGGGAGCCGAGGAGGGTGGCGGTCTCGTCGCCCGCCACGGGAGGTTCGGTAGGGATCTCGGCCATGGGTATCGTCGCGGGCCTTTCTACGCGCGCTCGAGACTGGCGGTCAGCGGGAGGGACGCGGACGAGGGGCCCGCGGACAGGGTGAACGTTCCCGGCTCCGTGGCCCAGGATTGACCGTCCCAGTGCTGGAAGGCGCGCTCGGGGATCAGGATGCCGACCGTGACGGTCTCACCCGGGCCGGCGTCCACGACGGCGAACCCGGCCAGCCATCTGGCCGGGCGCTCCACCGCCGAGCCGAGCCGGGAGGCGTAGACCTGGACGACTTCCCGGCCGCTCCGCGAGCCGGTGTTCCGCACGCCGACGCAGACCGAGACGGCGCAGGGCCCGCCGGCGGTGGGTCCAGCGGCGGTGGGTCCAGCGGCGGTGGGTCCAGCGGCGCGTCCGGCGGCGGGTCCGGCGGCACCTGGGACGTCGCAGTCCACGGTGATCGATTCGTACGACCAGGTTGTGTAGCCGGTGCCGTGGCCGAAGGGGAACAGGGGCACCCTGTTGTCACGGTCGTACCCGCGGTACCCGATGAACAGGCCCTCGGCGTAGGTCAGCACGCCGTCGGCCGGGCGGGGGGACGGCAGGCCTTCCTCGGTCGCGGGCCACGTCATGGGCAGCCTCCCGCCGGGTTCGGCCTCCCCCATCAGCACGTTGGCGAGCGCGTTGCCGAACTCCTGGCCCGGGAACCAGCAAAGCAGCACCGCCGCCACGTCGTCGGCCCAGGGCAGCAGGACGGGGGCCCCCGAGTTGACCACGACCACGGTCCGCGGGTTGGCCGCCGCGACCCGGCGGACCAGTTCGTCCTGCCGACCCGGCAGCGACAGCGACGCCCGGTCGAAACCTTCGCTCTCCACCTCTGCGGTGGTGCCGACCACCACCACGGCCACGTCGCTCGAGGCCGCGAGGGCAGCCGCGGCCGCGATCTCCACCTCGTCGGTGCTGTGCGGCGGCTCGAGGTTGACCTGCAGGAACGTCAGGAACCTGCCGGGCTGCTCGGGTACTTCGTACTCGAGCACCGCGGTGACCGACTGGCCCTCGGACAGCGGCACGGGGGCCAGTTCCTGCGGTGGAGTCATCAGGGACAGGGCGATGTCAGTGCCCTCCGGCAGGGCCAGGGTGGTGTCGAATAGCTCGGCGCCGTCCACCAGCAGGCGGTAGCGGCCGAGGCCGGAGACGCCGACCCGGTAGGTGCCCGCCACGGTGGCGCGGATGACGCAGTGGATCTCCAGCCGGGCGACGGGTTCCGTCCCGGCCGCCAGGCCGTACCCGTTCATCCACAGGAACGTCGCGCCGTCGCGCAGCTCGGAGGAGATCAGGTCGCCGGATTCGCCGTAGAACCTGACCTCGGCCCCGGCGCCTGACCGGTCGGGTCGCAGCAGCCACGGCGCGCGAGCCGCCGGGACCCGCGTGGCCGCGTACACGCCGGCGGCGTGGGTGACGTGCAGCCCGGCCGCTCGCAGCCCTTCCAGCGGCGCGACGGTGTACGGCGGGTAGACCGTAGCGCTTCCGCCGCCCATGGTCCTGGCGACCTCGGCGTTCGGCCCGATGACGGCCAGCCGCACCGGCCGGGAAAGACCGGCCTGCGTAGCTACGGACCACGAGAGAGGGAGGATGCCGTCGTTGCGGGCGAGCACGAAGCCGGCCGCGGCGGCGGCCCGCAGTTCCTCGGCCACCGCCAGCGAATCCGGGGCCTCCGCGCCGGCCGGCCCGGCGGAGACGGGCGGCGCGGACGACGCGGGCGGTGCGCCCGATGCGTCTGGTGCGTCCGCGAGGGCGCCGACGCGGGCGGCGAGGCGCAGGATCCTGAGGACCTTGTCGTCGATGAGTGCCTCGTCGACCTTGCCGTTCCTGACCGCCTCGGCCAGCAGATCACCCCACGGGCCGAACCGGCTCGCGGGCCCGGGCATGGCCAGGTCCAGGGCGGCATCGGCGGCCGCCTCGGTGGAGCGGGTGGCGGTCCAGTCCGACACGACCAGGCCGTCGTACCCCCACTCGCGGTGCAGGATGTCGCGCAGCAGCGGGCTCTCGGTCATCGTGGACCCGTTGACCCCGTTGTAGGCGGCCATCACCGCCCAGGCGCCCGCCTCGCGGCAGATCGCCTCGAACGGCGCCAGGTACATCTCCCGCAGCGTCCGCTCGTCGATGTGGACGTCGACCGTCATCCGCTGGGTCTCGGAGTCGTTGCCGACGAAGTGCTTGACGCAGGCCCCGACGCCGTGGCGCTGGAGGCCGCGCACGTAGGCGGCGCCGATCCGCGCGGTCAGCAGCGGATCCTCGGAGAAGCACTCGAAACCCCGCCCGCCGTACGGCGTCCTGTGCAGGTTCACCGTGGGGGCGAGCAGGACGTCGACGCCCTTGCGGCGCGCCTCGCGGGCCAGCAGGGCGCCGATCGCCTCGATCCGCGCGGGGTCCCAGGTCGCGGCCAGCCCGGTCGCCGAGGGGACGTTCGCCGAGCTGTCCCGCTCGTCCCAGGACTGGCCGCGCACCCCGGCCGGGCCGTCGGAGAGCACCATCGGGCGCAGCCCCGCGTCTGGCTCGTCGAACAGCGCCCAGAATCCCGCTCCGGTCAGCAGCCTGACCTTCTGCTCAACCGAGAGGCGGCCGACCCTGCGCGCAAGCTCCTCTTCGCCGATCACGGTGCTCACGGTCAGGGCGCGGGCAGGTTGACCAGCGACGCCAGCGCGGCACGGTGCGCGTCCGCGGTCCCGAAGCCGAGCGAGTCAGCCTTGGCGCGCTTGAGGTACAGGTGCGCGGGGTGCTCCCAGGTAAAGCCGATCCCGCCGTGCATCTGCACGCATTCCTCTGCGGCGCGCACCGCGACCTCCGAGCAGTACGCCTTGGCCACGGCCACCGCGACGTCGGTGTCCTGGTGCCCCGCGGCGAGGCAGGCCGCCGCGTACCTGGACGCCGACCGGGCCTGGGTGACCCCCACCCAGACATCCGCCAGGCGATGCTTGAGCGCCTGGAAGGACCCGACCGGCCGGGCGAACTGATGGCGCTGCTTGGTGTACGCGAGTGTCATGTCCAGGCAGCGCTGCGCCAGCCCGACCTGTTCGGCAGCCAGCATGCCTGCGCCCGCCGTCAGCGCGGCGCTGACCGCCCGCTTGGCCGCCGCGCCGGACGCGATCAGCGTCCCCGGGGCGTCCTCGAACGACAGGTCGCACAACTGCCTGGTCATGTCCAGCGAGGTCACGGGCGCCCTGGCCACTCCGGCCGCCGACACGTCCACCAGGTACAGGGAAACGGGCACGCCGTCGGCCGGGACCAGCAGCACCCCGGCGGGCAGCGCGTCGGCGACCCCGCTGACCGTCCCGCGCAGCCGGACGACCCCGGCCTGGGCGTCGCCGGGGTGGGAGCCCGCAACTCGGACCGAGACCGGGAACGCGCTGCGCGGCGCGCTCGTGAACCCGGCCGCCAGCGCCGCGGTCGCGCCGCCGTCCGCCAGCCGTCGGAGCAGGTCCGTCGCGGCTCCGGCCGGCGTCTCCGCGGCACCCGAGGTCACGCTCAGCAGCGCGGCCGTGGCCACCACGGCGCTGCCGAGGAAGGGCACCGGGGCGACGGCCGTGCCCAGCGCCTCCGCGACCGAGGCCGCCTCGAGGTAGGAAGCACCGGCCCCGCCGTCGTGTTCGGGGATGAGCAGCCCGGCACAGCCGAGCTCCCCCGCAACCGCGTGCCACAGGCCTTCGTCGTACGTCTCCGCGGACTCGGTCCTCGCCAGGGTCTTGTCTAGATTGAATCGGTCAGCCAGCAGCGAATTCAGGCTCTCGGTCAACGCTCGTTCGGCATCAGAGTAAAGAAGATCCGGCAAGTCCTCACTGCTCATTCTGCTCCCTCCGGTCGCTGGCGAGGCGCCTTGAGGTGCCGCCTTCCCTCGTCGCTCGTTCCTCGCTCCTCAGTCCAGGCGGCACCGCGCCTCGCCGGCTCGCTCATCGGGGCAGATCCTTCCATGGGACGTCCTTGTCGAGCCGGGGCTCCGACGGCAGGCCGAGCACCCGCTCGGCGATGATGTTCCGCAGGATCTCCGAGGTGCCGCCCTCGATGGAGTTCCCCTTGGCGCGCAGGTAGCGGTAGCCCGGGCCGCGGCCGAAGAAGGTCGCGTGTTCCGGGCGGCGCATGCTCCAGTCGTCGTAGCGCAGGCCCGCGTCGCCGTTGAGCTCGACGTCGAACCCGGATATCTCCTGGTTCAGGCGGGCGAAGACCAGCTTGGCGGCCGAGCCCTCGGGCCCCGGCTGGCCCGCGGCGAGCTGCTGGCGCATCCGCTCCGCCGCTAGCCTGGCCACCTCGGCCTCGGTCCACAGGCGCAGCAGCCGGTCGTGCAGCCCCGGGGTGCGCAGCTCGGGGTGCGCGCGCCAGGTGGCGGCGGACGGGCCGATCATCCCGGCCTCCCGGGGCGCCGCGCGGCCGCTGCCGATGCTCACCCGCTCGCTCATCAGCGTGGCGGTGGCCACCTTCCAGCCCTCGCCGACCGGGCCGATCCTGTCCTCGTCGGGAATCCGGACGTCGGTCAGGAACACCTCGTTGAATTCGGCCTCGCCGGTGATCTGCCGCAGCGGGCGCACCTCGACGCCGGGCGCCGTCATGTCCACAGCGAAATAGGTGAGCCCGGCGTGCTTGGGGACGTCCGGGTCGCTGCGCGTGACCAGGAGCGCGCGCCGGGCCAGGTGCGCCTGCGAGGTCCACACCTTCTGCCCGTTGACCACCCAGCTGTCACCGTCCCTTATGGCGCGGGTCGCCAATGCGGCCAGGTCGCTGCCCGCGCCCGGCTCGCTGAACAGCTGGCACCAGACCTCCCGGCCCGTCCACAGCTCGCGCAGCCAGCGCTTTTGCTGCTCCTCGGTGCCGTAGGCGAGGATCGTCGGCGCGGCCATGCCCAGTCCGATCGCGTTGCGCCCCGAGTTGTTGTCCGGGGCGCCCGCCGCGGCGAACTCGGCGTCGACGATGTGCTGCAGCGAGCGGGACAGGCCGAGCCCGCCGAGCCCTTCGGGGTAGTGGACCCAGGCCAGGCCGGCGTCGAACCGCGCGTTCAGCCAATCCTGCGCCGGCGTCTGCCGGGGGTCATGCTCCGCGAGGAACGCGCGGACCCGCGCGCGGAGTTCTTCGGGTGTCAGCACGGTGCCGTCCTTTGTCACTCAGTCGCTCAGTCGCTTAGTCGAGGGGGCCGCCGGCCACGTAGATGACCTGGCCGGAGACGAAGCCCGCGCCGTCGCTGACCAGGAAGGAGATCAGGTTCGCGACGTCGGAGGGCTGCCCCACACGCCGGACGGGGATCCGGTCCGCGGCGAGCTTCTGGAAGTCCTCGAACGCCACGCCCACGCGCGCGGCGGTGGCCGCGGTCATGTCGGTGGCGATGAAGCCGGGCGC
>JBOHCK010000331.1:0-6572 GCA_050698755.1 Streptosporangiaceae bacterium
GCAGGGGATCAGTGCGAAGGCTTGTTTTCCAGGCAGCAGCGGACGAAGTCCTGGACGACGGGGTCGCCGTCGTTGGCGGGCGGCCAGGCGACACAGGCCTGGCTCGGGCTGACGCCGGTAACGGGCCAAGGGATCACGTTCAACCCGCGGACCAGCGCAGTCTACGCCGTGATCAACAACTCGCTCCAAGTGGCGCAGTGACGCAGGGTCAGACGCGCGCCGCCAGCCACGGGTTCAACGCGTCCAGCAGGCCCTGTGGGTTGTCGAGCGTGATGCTGTGGCCGCAGTCCGGGACCCCGGCCAGGCTGGCCCGAGGGTTGGAGGCCAGCATCCGCTGCGCGGTCTCGAGCGCCAGGATGTCGCTTTCGTCGCCGCGCACCAGCAGGATCGGGCAGCTCACCGCCTGCCACGCCTCCCACAACTGCGTGGTGGAGCGGTCGAAGATGGCGCCGCGCTCGCGGAGGGCGTCGTCGTATTTAAAGGTCAGCGTGCCGTCGGGCAAGGGGCGCAGGTTGTGCCGAACGCGATGCCGCAGCGCCTCGTCCGTCGGGCGCGGGTTGACCGCGCGCGCCTGGGCCACCGCCTCCTCTTCGGAGCTGAAGACATGGTTCGCGGCCAGGCCAGCGGAGACCTGCCTGGCTCCGGCGGTCGCGATCTCGGGCCCGATGTCCAGCACGATGAGATCCCTGACCCGCTCAGGGTGGCTGGCCGCGAAGATGAAGGCCACCAGGCCGCCCATCGACAGGCCCATCAGGGTGACCTCGCCGAGTTGCAGCGCGTCCAGGAAAGCCAGGAGGTCTTCGGCCATCCGGCCCCCGCCATACGGAGCAGCCCACCCGCTGTCACCGTGGCCGCGCTGGTCGAGAGCGAGGACGCGGTACCTGTCGCTGAGGGCGGCTGCGGTGTGGTCCCACGTGTGCGCATGGCCGGTCAGCCCGTGCAGCATCACCAGCGGCGGACCGTCCCCGCCCCAGTCCAGGTAATGCAGGCTCAGCCCGCCGATGTCGAGGTGCCGCGACGTGCCCTCGGCTTGAGCCATATGTCCCTACCTCCCGTCAGTACGGCCACTTCCAGTCGCTGACCTCCGGCGCGTCCACGCCTTCCTGGCGGGTGTAGGCCCGGGCCGAGATCCGCTTGTCCACCATAAGCTGCCGCACGTGCCCGGCCGAGGACGCCAGCCCGGGCACCCGGTCGATGGCGTCCATGACCAGGTGGAACCGGTCCAGGTCGTTCAGCATGACCATGTCGAACGGCGTGGTGGTCGTGCCCTCCTCCTTGTAACCGCGCACGTGGAGGTTCGAGTGGCCGTTCCGCCGGTAGGTCAGCCGGTGAATGAGCGACGGGTACCCGTGGTAAGCGAAGATCACCGGCCGGTCGACGGTGAACAGCGCGTCGAACTCGGCGTCCGACATCCCGTGCGGGTGTTCCGACTCCGACTCCAACCGCATCAGGTCCACCACGTTCACCGCGCGGACCTTCAGCGAGGGCAGGTGCTCGCGCAGCAGCGCGATCGCCGCCATCGTCTCCAGGGTGGGAATGTCGCCGCAGCACGCCATCACCACGTCCGGCGCACCTTCGGAGTCGGACGACGCCCACTCCCAGATCCCGGCCCCCCTGGTGCAGTGGACGATCGCGTCGTCCATGCTCAGCCACTGCAGGTGCGGCTGCTTGTCGGCCACGATGACGTTGACGTAGTTACGGGAACGCAGGCAATGGTCTGCCGTGGACAGCAGCGTGTTCGTGTCCGGCGGCAGGTAGATCCGGATGACCTCGGCCTTCTTGTTCACCACGTGGTCGATGAAGCCGGGGTCCTGGTGCGAGAACCCGTTGTGGTCCTGCCGCCAGACCACCGAGGAGAGCAGGTAGTTCAGCGACGCCACCGGCCGCCGCCAACCGATGTCGTGGCACGTCTTCAGCCACTTGGCGTGCTGGTTGAACATCGAGTCGATGATGTGGATGAATGCCTCGTAGCAGTTGAACAGGCCGTGCCGGCCGGTCAGCAGGTAGCCCTCCAGCCACCCCTCGCACATGTGCTCCGACAGCACCTCCACCACCCGGCCGTCTGGCGCCAGGTGGTTGTCCCCGGGTACGATCGTCCCCTCGAACTGCTTGTTCGTCACCTGGTAGACATCGGTGAGCCGGTTGGACTCGGTCTCGTCAGGACCGAACAGCCTGAAGTTCGACGGATTGTCCTTGATCACGTCGCGCAGGAAGTCGCCCAGGATCCGCGTCGACTCGCCCAGCTCCACGCCCGGCTCGCTGACCGTCACGGCGTAGTCCCTGAAGTCGGGCAGGCGCAGGTCGCGCAGCAGCAGGCCGCCGTTGGCGTGCGGGTTCGCGCTCATCCGCCGCTCGCCGGAGGGCGCCAGCCGCGCCAGCTCAGGAATCAAAGCCCCGGAACCGTCGAACAGCTCCTCCGCCCGGTACGACCGCATCCACGCCTCGAGCTGGGCCAGGTGCTCGGGGTTCGTCCGCGCCGCGTCGAGCGGGACCTGGTGTGCCCGCCACGTCCCCTCCACCGGCAGCCCGTCCACGACCTTCGGCCCGGTCCAGCCCTTCGGGGTCTTCAGCACGATGACCGGCCAGGCCGGGCGCGCCACGTCCCCGACGGTCCGGGCCCGGTGCTGAATGGCGCGGATATCGGACATCACCGCGTCCATGGTCCCCGCGAGCTGCCGGTGCACCAGCTTCGGGTCGTCGCCCTCGACCGTGTGCACCGCGTACCCGTAGCCGCGCAGCAGCGACTCGAGCTCGGCGTGCGGGATCCTGGCCAGCACCGTCGGGTTGGCGATCTTGTACCCGTTCAGGTGCAGGATCGGGAGCACCGCGCCGTCCTTGGCCGGGTTGAGGAACTTGTTGGCGTGCCAGCTGGTGGCCAGCGGCCCGGTCTCGGCCTCGCCGTCGCCGATCACGCAGGCCACGATGAGGTCCGGGTTATCGAACGCGGCCCCGTACGCGTGCCCCAGCGAGTAACCAAGCTCGCCGCCCTCGTTGATCGACCCTGGCGTCTGCGCGGCGGCGTGCGAGGGGATGCCGCCGGGGAACGAGAACTGCCTGAACAGCGCTGCCATGCCCGCGGCGTCCTGCGTGATGTGCGGGAACAGCTCGGTGTAGGTCCCCTCGAGGTAGGTGTTGGCCACCATCCCAGGACCGCCGTGCCCCGGCCCGCAGACGTAGATCACGTTCAGGTCCTGGTTCCTGATCACCCGGTTGAGGTGCGCGTAGACCAGGTTCAGCCCGGGCGTCGTGCCCCAGTGCCCGAGCAGCCGCGGCTTGACGTGCTCCGGCCGCAGCGGTTCGGTCAGCAGCGGGTTGCTGAGCAGGTAGATCTGCCCGATCGACAGGTAGTTCGCCGCCCGCCACCAGGCGTCGAGCGCGTCGATCTCGTTCGCCGTGAGGTCCGTTGGACCCTGCTCGGTCACACTCATCAACAACCCCTTTATCCCGAACGGCGGTGGTCCTTCCCCCGGCTCCCTGCTTCGGCCCGGAGGCTAACGATTCAGGCTATTTCGCCGGGCCCCGCCCGGGTCGGCCGGCCCGCCAGCGTTAACCTGCGCGACACCTCAGCGCAACTTCCGCAGGAACGGGTCCTGCGGCCGGTACGGCGCGGCCCTGATCCGCGCGCCCGCCACGAACACGCCGTCCGCCCGGGCGATGACCGGGTTGAAGTCAAGCTCGGTGACCTCGGGCAGATCATCGGCCAGCCGCGACACGCGGAGCAGCAGGTCCCGCAGCGCCCCGACGTCGACACCAGCGCTGCCGCGCTGGCCGAGCAGCAGCGGCGCGGCGCGAGTCGAATGAATCAGGTGGTCCGCGTCCACGTCGGTCAGCGGCGTCAGCCGCGTCGCGCGGTCGGCCAGCACCTCCGTGGCCGCCCCGCCCAGCCCGAACACCACCAGCGGGCCGAACAAGTGGTCATCCTCCACCCGTACGGTCACCTCGATCCCGTCGGCCGGGGTGAGCTCGGCCAGCGGTATGCCGTAGCAGCGCAGCAGCCCGGACGCCACCTCCGGCGGCATCCACCCGCCGCCGAGGGTGGCGCCGAAGAACTCGCGCACCAGCGCGTGCGCGTCCTCGGTCCTGACGTCGGGGAAGCTCGGCACCCGGCCGCGCGGCCCGGCGCGCCAGGCGCCGTACCGGGCGGCCCGCGCCACGGCCGCGGCCGCCGCCTCCGGGTACCCGTAGGCGGGAATCCGGACCCCGGACCCGTCGTCCCCGAGCCGGGGGATGAGCCGCACCGCCTCAGCCTGGTCGAGCACGACCGCGGCGAGCGGGACCGGGACGTTGGCCTGCTGGATGGCCGTGAGCAGGTCGCCGGTGGCGCCGGTCGGCAGGACGACCGCGATGATCGCGTCCACCGCCTCGTCGGCCGCGAGCAGTTCCAGGCACCGCCGGAAGCTCTCCCCGGAGACCGTGGCCGTGGTGTCCACCGGGCCACCGACGGTCCCGCCCGCCGGCACGACCTCGCGCAGCCGGTCGCTGGCCGGGCCATCCGGGTGGTGCACGGTCAGGCCGAAGCCGGCGCAGGCCTCCGCCGCGAGCGCTCCGGCGCCGCCGACGTTGGAGACGATCGCGACCGTGCGGCCCGCGGGAACGGGCTGGCTGGCCAGCATCGCGGTGGCCTCGACCAGGTCGCCGAAGCCCGGCACAGCGATGACCCCGGCCTGCTCGAACAGGGCGTCCGCGGCCCGCCCGGCCTGCACCGCGAGCACCGGCAGGCTCGCGCTCACCCGGCGCGCCGTCCGCGCGAACTTGCGCGGGTTACCGAACGACTCGTTGTACATCACCGCGACCCGCGTGACGGAGTCACGTTCCCACCACATGAGCATGTCGTTGCTCGACACGTCGAGCTTGTCGCCCACCGACGCGAACGAGGAGATCCCGATGCCGAGCCGGGATAGCTGGTCGACCATGGCGAAGCCCAGCCCCCCGGACTGCATGACCAGCCCTGCCACGCCGGGCCGCGGGGGCCGGGCGGCGAACGTGGCGTTCAGGCCGAGGGCGGGCACGGCCACGCCGAAGCAGTTCGGGCCGACCAGCCGCATGCCGTGCCTGCGGCAAGTCGCGAGCAGGTCGGCGCGCGCCGCCGCGTCCAGCCCCGAGGTGACCACCACCAGCGACCGAACTCCGCGCTGACCGCACTGTTCCGCTACGTCGAGCACGGCCCCAGCCGGTACCGCGATCACCGCCAGGTCGGCCGGCTCGGGCAGGTCGGCCACCGAGGGCAGGCACGGCTGGCCGCCGACCTGCCGGGCGCGCGCGTTGACCGCGTACAGCCGCCCTGCGTAGCCGCCGAGTCGGATGTTGTCCAGGATGGCCCGGCCCACCGCGCCGCGCTCCCGGCTCGCCCCGATGACCACGACCGACTCGGGCGCGAGGACGCGCCGCAGGCTGGCCGCCGCCGCGCGGCGCTCCCGCTCGGCCACGGCGTTCAGGTACACCTCCAGAGCGGTGCTGCCGTCGTCGCCCGGGATCGGAAAGGTCATCTCCATGACCCCGTCCGCGTAGCGGCGCTGAACGGGCAGCCCGGCGTCGGCGAACACCTTCAGCATCGCCTTGTTTTCCGACAGGGTTTCCGCGGTGAAGATCGTGACCGCCTCGCCCCGCGCGGACGAGACGAGGTGCTCAAGCAGCAGGGTGGCGATGCCCCGGTGGTGCATGTGATCGGCCACCGCGAACGCGACCTCAGCCAGGCCAGGTTCAGCCGCGCCGGACTCGCCCGCGTCGTAGCTGGCACAGCCGACCACCTCGCCCTCCACCAGAGCCAGCAGGGCCGCGTGGCCCGGCCGGGACTCCCGGCAGAGGCGCCGGGCCTCGATCTCGGCCGCGTGCTTGCTGAGGTTGAAGAAGCGCAGGTAGAGGTTGTCCGGCGACATCGCCGCGTGCATGGTCCTGACCGCATCGAAGTCGTCAGGCCCGGCCGGGCGGATCTCGACCGTGCTCCCGTCGGCCAGCAGCGCGTAAACGTGACCCGCGGCCTCCACCTGTTCGGCGCCGGTCAGTCGCGAATTGAGAGGGCGCCCTGGCCGGTGAGGCCGGGCGGCTCCTCCTGGCCGAAGGTGATCACGATCTCCCGGCCGTTGGCGTAGCTGACGGCCTTCTCCTCCGCGCTGAGCGGGGTGCGCTGCGGTGCGGACTGCGCGCCGGGAGGCTGGGTCATTCCTGATCTCCTAGTGATCGCGGTCGGTATGGTCGGCGCCGGGAACCGCAGCCCCACTAGTCCATCGCGTCACAGGGGCGCGCCGGGCCGAACCCAGTGGTTGTGGCAACGTAACGGCTCTTCTCGGTACGTTGCCACACCCATGGGGTTTCCCGCCTGGCGCGCGACCCGGCGTCGCGGTGCTGGAGAGGCTTGTGGGGACTGTGAGCTAGGTGTGTGCGTCCCGGGGGGCAACCCGTGCCTGGTACGGCGTTAGAAGTACAGCCCCGGCACGAACGAACTCTGGGCGGGCGGGTAACCGAACTCGTCCCGTACCGCGACCACCCCCCGGACGTGCCGGATCGCGTCCGCCAGTTCGTCGCCGACTTCCGCGGGTTCCGGGCGGCCCTCCAGGACCACGACGCCGTCGCTC